>CACHQT010000004.1 GCA_902582105.1 uncultured Pelagibacteraceae bacterium | reverse complement strand
GGCAATTACACCTGTTCCAGGGGGTGTTGGACCAATGACTATTGCTTGTTTGCTTAAAAATACTATTGAATGTTTTAAAAGAATTCAGAAATAAATTATTTTCTTTTTTTTCTCGGCTTAATACCCAACTTATCACTGTGTCTTAATCTTAAAATCACAATTGCGGATGCAATTAATGCTATAGCAACAGCCTCATATACTAATCCAGAAGGATCCATTTCTTTTCCTTGCAAAATAATAAATCTAGATAGAGCTGTTATTGCAATTAACAAAGGAAGAGTAATGCTGATTGATTGTTGACTCCAAAAAACCCTAACCATAGCTAATACTTCCAAATATAGAAACATCAAAAGAAGATCAGCCAATGTAACAGATTGATTCATGAACATTGTTTTAATTTCTATTCCAACAGCAATAACTGTACTAATTAAAATTAGTGTTAATAAAGCAAGCTGCAAATTTTTTGTAATATTTTCCATAATTAAACATTATTTATATACATTAATTTTCACTAAAAACTAGCGCTTGTTGACGCAACTATTTGAATGAGTTTTTATAGTTTTTTTTTATGAAAATTAATAAATCTCTCTACATTTGACTTATTAAATGTTTTATTTTCTTCAAACGAAACCTTTTTCATTGAATAGGCAGTGCTCTTTGTTTCTCTTGAGATAATTGTTACGTTTCCTTTATACAATTTTAGTTTTATTGATCCATGAACTTTACTTTTTTTTAAATCAACTATTTTTTGAATTTTAAATCTTTCTTTTGAAAACCAGTAGCCATTATAAATTAGCTCTGCATAACGTGGCATGACTTCATCTTTTTTGTGCATTGTTTTTTTATCTAGAGTAACTGACTCTATAGCTCGATGAGCTAACATTAATACGGTTCCTCCTGGTGTTTCATAGACACCTCTAGATTTTATTCCAATAAATCTATTCTCGACCAAATCAACTCTACCAATTCCATTTTTACCGGCTAAGACATTTAATTTTTCTAAAAGATTGCTAGGTGATAACTTTTTACCATTAATAGTTATTGGATCTCCATTTTTAAATCCAATGTTTACAATAGTATATTTATTAGGTGATTTTTCAGGAGAAATAGTTCTTTGGAAAATAAATTCAGGTGCAGAATTTTTTGGATTTTCTAAAATTTTTCCCTCTGTGGAGGTATGATATAAATTATCATCTATTGAAAAAGGCGGTGCACCCTTTTTATCTTTAGGTATAGGGATATTTTTTTTTTTAGCATAATTAATCAAATCTGTTCTAGAATTTAATTTCCATTTTCTCCAAGGTGCTATAATTTCTATTTTCGGACCAAAATAATGGTACCCTAATTCAAATCTAACTTGATCATTTCCTTTACCTGTAGAGCCGTGTGAAACTGCATATGCTTTAAATTTTTTAGCAATCGCTATTTGCCTTTTTGCAATTAAAGGTCTGGCGATTGATGTTCCAAGCAAATAAATTCCTTCATATAAAGCATGTCCTCTTAGCATTGGATAAACATAATCTTTAACAAAAACATCTTTAAGATTTTCAATAATAATTTTTTTTACTCCTAATTTTTTTGCATTTCTGATTATTTTTTTTTTATCAATCTTTTGACCAATATCGGCAGTATAAGCGATTACCTCAGCATCATAATTTTCTTGAAGCCATTTTAATATTATAGAGGTATCTAACCCTCCCGAATATGCGAGAACTATTCTTCTTTTTGATTTCATTTATTGTATTTTAGCTACAACTTTTTTTCGCTGAATTATATGCTTTTGTAAAACCAAGCAGAGAATAGTGATCAATAGTTTGAGAGCCCTTTTGATTATATCCAGTAACCATTATCCTTGATCCTCTCTTCATGGTCTTTATCATTTTTTTTTCTTTTTTATTATCAGCAATCCATGCAAAATTTTCCTGAGATATATCAAATTTATATTTATACTTTCCAGATCTCGCCATAACTGAGTTTTTTTTATTATATTCATATCCAGAAGTTATACTTATTTCATCAGAGATTTTTTCATTAGGTCTAAAAGTTACAAAAAGTCTTGCCTCTCTTACATTTGATTTAGGTGCTTGTAATATAGGCAAAGATTGAGCAAAACAGATTTTGCTGGTTTCATTTTTTATAACGTAGGTTTCCCAATCTTTATTTTTTAAAACTTTTTTAACTTCCTCAGCTTGTACACTAGCTACAATTAGCAATGCAAATGATGTTAATATTATTGTTCTAATTACGGACATGGGTTTGGATATATTTTTTGAACTTCATTAATTTCTTTAATAATTTCATCTGTTAATTTTACATTTACACTTTCTATATCAGTTTTCAACTGCTCCATAGTGGTAGCGCCAATTATTACACTTGTCACAAATGGTTGAATTTCACAAAATTTTAAAGACATTTGCGCCATATCTATATTATTTTTTTTTGCTATTTGATAATATGCTTCAACAGCCTTTTCTGCATTTGGCTTATTATATCTAGTCCAAAAATCCCGATCTACATCTAACCTTGATTTCTTTGGAATCTGGTTATTTCTATATTTTCCAGTTAAGTAACCAAATGCTAAGGGAGAGTAGGCCAATAGACCTATCTGATCACGAATGGAAATTTCAGCTAAACCCACTTCATATGTTCTATTCAACAAATTATATGGATTTTGAACTGACATCATTCTAGGAAGCCTTTTTTCTTTTGCAACTTCTAAAAATTTTTTAGTTCCCCATGGAGTTTCATTTGATAAACCAACGTGTCTTATTTTTCCATCGTCGACAAATTTTTTTAAATTTCCTAAAATATCCTCAAATTTATTCCAATCACCAACATCATTATGCTCATATCCTAGTCTACCAAACATATTAGTATTTCTTTCAGGCCAATGTAATTGATAGAGATCAATATAATCAGTTTGAAGTCTTTTCAAACTTCCTTCTAATGCTTCTGTAATATTCTTGACTCCGTATTGATTTCCTCCACCTCTTACATAAGATCTCATTGGACCACAAACTTTTGTAGCCAAAATTACCTGTTTTCGCTTTTTAGTTTTTTTAAACCAATTGCCTATAATTATCTCTGTATGACCAAAAGTTTCGGCTTTAGGTGGTATTGAATATAATTCTGCAGTGTCCCAAAAATTTACTCCTTGATCTAAGGCATAGTCCATTTGTTGAAAACCTTCCTCTTGTGAATTTTGCTCTCCCCAAGTCATAGTTCCAAGGCATATTGTACTTAAATTTATGTCAGTATTTCCTAGTTTTTTATAGTTCATAAAAAATTAATTTCATTTTGACTTCTTGAAAGTTTATAGAAAAATTATTATATATACTTTATGGATTTTAATAGACAAAATATTTTTCAAGCGACAACTGCTAAAAAGACAGTTGTTTGGGATCAAGGCCTAAGGTCTTATATGCTCAAGGTATATAATTATATGGCCACTGGAGTTCTATTAACTGGAATTATTGCTCTTTTGTCATTTAAAACTTCCGTAGTTACTGATGCAAGTGGTGCAATTACAGGATTTACAAGTTTTGGAAATGCTTTATTTTTTTCAGGCTTAAAGTGGGTGGTAATGTTGGCTCCACTAGGTATTGTTTTTTACATGAGCTTTGGAATTAATAAGATGACTTCAGCAAAAGCCCAAACAGTTTTTTGGATATTTGCTGCTCTGATGGGTCTTTCTCTGTCATGGATACTATTAGTTTACACAGGCGTTAGTGTAGCAAGAGTATTTTTTATAACTTCAGCTACCTTTGGAGCAATGAGTATTTACGGCTATACGACCAAAAGAGATTTAACAAAACTTGGATCTTTTTTATTCATGGGATTAATAGGAATTATAATTGCCTCTTTGGTAAATATTTTTCTTAAATCATCTATGATGTACTTTGTGATTTCAATTTTGGGTGTGTTAATCTTTGTAGGCTTAACAGCATATGATACCCAAAAGATTAAAAATATGTATTCAGCATCTGATAGTGGAGAAATAATAGGTAAAAAAGCTGTTATGGGTGCTTTAACTTTATATTTAGACTTTATAAATTTATTTATTATGCTTCTAAGACTTTTCGGACAAAGAAGATAACTATCCAGTTAATTTTTTCCAATTAGTATTTTTTAACATATTATCCAGGCTGTAGGAATTTTTTATAATTTTTCCATTAGAATCAGTGACTAAATATTTTAGATTTTTACTACTTGGTCTAAAGTTTTTACAAATCTTATACATTGCATTTTCGGTTGCGTTTTTAAAAATACTAAAACCTATTTGTTTATTTGAAATTGTTAAGCCGTAGTCTTTCCAAGAACCTTTTGATACCATTTGGGCATACAAATTTAATATAATTTTTAGTTCGCCTTTCTCAAAAAAACGTTTTTCTTCAACACTTTTAGATGAATTGTTAATTACTAATCTTAAATTTCTATTCATTAATTTTATATTTATTTATTAAAGGAACTTGAAATGCTGTAAAAATAAAAGTAATCGGCAATAAACCCCAAACTTTGAAGTTAACCCAAAACTCTTCTGATTGAGTTCTCCAAACACATTCATTTAATATTGCCACACCGAAGAAAAAATAAATCCATCTTTTATTTAATAGATCCCAACCTTCTGGAGCTAAAGATAAAGATTTACCCATTATTTTTTTTAAAATAGGTTCGTCTGTAAAAAATTTTCCAAGAAGTAATGCTAAACCAAATAAAATATTTATAATAGTTGGTTTAATATATAAAAAGATAGCATTATCAAAATAAATTGTTAATCCACCAAATAAAGTTATCAAAATTCCACTTATTAGTGGAACCATTGGAATTTTTTTTTCGATTATCCAAACAAACATTAAAGAAATCAAAGTTACCAATATAAATGGGGGTATTGCAATTTTAAGGTTTTTGTCACTATTGTAGTAAAAGAAGAAAAATACCACTAAAGGTCCAAAGTCTGTGACAAATTTAACAAAAGGTTTATTCACAATTAGATATTAACAGATTAACAAAACTTTTATATTTTTTCTATTGATTTTTTTTTTTAAATATTCATATTAAAAATAATGGCTATTCAAAAAGCAAAATTTTCAATTGGAGATGTTGTTAAACATAAGCACTTTGATTTTAGAGGTGTAATATATGATGTAGATTTTGAGTTTAATAACTCTGAGGAATGGTATCAATCTATCCCTAAAAATGTAAGACCAAGAAAAGATCAGCCATTTTATCATTTGCTCGCAGAAAACGATGAAATAACTTATGAAGCTTATGTTTCAGAACAAAACTTGCTTAATGATGACTCTGATGAACCAATAAAGCATCCTTTGATTAATGAGATATTTTCAGGAAAAAAAGGATCAACCTATTTTAAGCCTTCTAATTGATATTAGAGTAAAGTCATTTTTTTAACACATTTACCGCAAAACTTAGACATAACATATGTTTAATATTAATTATATTCTGATCAGGAATGCAATAGTATCCCTTATTATTTTCTCCCTCAGCATTCTTGGTCAGAATTTTTTTTTAAATAATATTTAAAAAATCTCCATTGTTAATATATATAATTTCAAAATGTTTAATTTCTTTAATTTAGGAAAAGTATTTGAGGTTACTTCAAGATCAATAAAGTACGTATTTATTTTATTTATAATCGTATTAACAATAGGCTTAACTGAAGCGCTCTTTCTATCTCCAGAAGATTACAAACAAAGCCATTCGGTAAGAATTATGTATGTTCATGTTCCCGCTGCATGGATAGCCCTAGGTATCTTTTCAATGATGACTTTTTTGTCAGTTGGTACATTTGTTTTTAAAAATAAAAAATTTTTTTTAATATCAAAAAGTTTAGCGCCATCAGGATTTATCTTTAATATAATCGCTTTAGTAACTGGATCAATATGGGGAAAACCAACATGGGGAACTTGGTGGGCTTGGGATGCAAGAATAACGTCTATGTTAATTTTAGCTTTATTTTATTTTATGTATTTATTGTCATGGAGAATTATTGAAAATAAAAATAGTGTTATTAAAATAAGCTCTTTAATTGTAATAATTGGAGCAATTAATATTCCAATAATAAAATTTTCTGTTAATTGGTGGAATACTTTACATCAGGGCCCATCATTAAAAATTATGAGCGAAACAACCATTCATTCATCAATGCTAATACCATTAGGTATTATGACTGCGGCATTTGCTCTATTTTCATTGTTAATTTTTTTGATGAAATTTAATACGGAAGTGATAAGGATAAAAAATAAAGGATTAGATAGATTATGATTAATGAAATATTTTTAATGAACGGTTATGGACCATATGTTTGGTCTGCTTTTATATTTACTCTTGTAAGTTTTGCTTCATTATACTTGTTAACAAAACTTCAGCTTCTGAAAGAACAAAAGAAATATATTTCTAAATTTGGTTCATTAAGCAAAACTAAGATTGTTGTAGCTAGAGAACAAAAAATACATAAAGAGATACTTCTAAATTCTGTAATTACAAAAATTTAACTTTAAGTCCTAAAAAATGGTAAAAAAAGTTAAATTAAGAATAGCATTTCTATTAACACTTGTTTTATCTTTAATTTTATCTGTTTATTTAATTCTTAAATCTTTAGAGAAAGATGTTGTATTTTTTCTTTCACCTACCGATATTAAAAATTTAGAAGAAATTGGGACAAAAAAAATTAGGGTTGGAGGTATGGTCAAAAATAAGTCTATAAGCATTAATACTGATAAAATTAATTTTATAGTTACTGATTTTAAAAATGAGATCAACGTTAGTTATTCTGGATCTGTCCCAAATCTATTTTCAGAAAATAAAGGTGTTGTAGCAGAAGGCTTTTTGCAAGATAAAAATTATTTTAGAGCAGTTAAGATTTTAGCAAAGCATGACGAAAATTATATGCCACCAGAAGTAAAAGAATCTTTGGGAGAAAAATAAATTGTTATTTAATTATATTGGTCATTATTCTTTAATTATGGGGTTTATGGCTTCAGTTATAATTTTTTTTCTTTCGTTAAAAAGCTACAAGTTAAAAATTATTGATAAGCGGATTTTTTCAATATCATTTTTACAACTTTTTTTTGTACTAATTAGTTTTATTAGTTTAATTATCTGTTTTGTTATATCTGACTTTAGTAATGAAACAGTTTTTAATAACTCTCATACAAATAAACCTATTTTTTATAAAATTTCTGGAACTTGGGGTAATCACGAAGGAAGTTTGCTACTTTGGCTATTAGTTTTAACTTTATTTTTGTTTCTGTTCTTAATTAATTCAAAAAATGAATTAAAAAGATACAGGGTTTTAACTGTAACTTTTCAACAGATAATTATAATTGGTTTTTTTATATTTGTTTTAGTAACATCAAACCCATTTAACTTTTTATTTCCTATACCTACTGAAGGATTAGGCCTCAACCCAATTTTACAGGATCCAGCTTTAGCAATTCATCCTCCAATTTTATATGTAGGTTATGTAGGCTCTTCGTTAATTTTTTCTGCAACACTTGCTGCTGTAATTGAAAATTATATCTCAAAAGATTGGGCAAAAAATATTAAAATTTGGGTTTTAATTTCTTGGGTTTTTTTAACTATTGGAATTATGGTTGGTTCAGTCTGGGCATATTATGAATTAGGCTGGGGAGGATTTTGGTTTTGGGATCCAGTTGAGAATGTATCATTAATGCCATGGTTTTGTTTAACTGCGTTACTTCATTGTGTTTTAGTTCTTGAAAAAAGAGAATTTTTAAAGTCTTGGACTATCATTTTATCAATAGCAACTTTTACTTTAAGTATGTGTGGAACATTTTTAGTAAGATCAGGAATATTAAATTCTGTTCATACATTCGCAAATGATCCATCAAGAGGGATTTTTATTTTATGTTTTTTATTTTTCTTAATAACTATTTCTTTAATTATTTTTTTTATTTTTAATAAGGAAAATAAAAAAAATTATATAAAAATTCATTTTTTTAGTAAGGAGGCTTCAATTATAGTAAACAATTGGTTTTTAATGTATTTTTTATCTGTTGTTTTAATTGGAACTTTGTATCCAATTTTTTTAGAAGTTTTGACAGATCATAAAATTTCAGTTGGGCCACCGTTTTATAATAAGCTAATTATACCATTTTTAATATTTTTTCTTCTTTTTATGTCTGTAGGACCTAACTTTAAATGGATTAAAGAAAAAGTTATAACAAATAAATTTCAGCTTATTTTATTTTTTTTTATTTCTTTAACAATATCCTACTTAATCTATATAAAAATTGGTAAAACAAATTTAATTAATACTATTTTAATTGCTGCATCTCTATATTTATTTATAGTTACAATTAAAGATCTTTTTTCTAAAGAGTTACATAATTTTTCAAAAAAAATATCTCATTTTGGTTTTAGTTTATTAATTTTAAGCATTTTGTTTAATGGAATTTTTTCTAGCGAGGCTATCTTTAATTTAAAAGTAGGTGAAAAGTTTATTTTAAAAAATGAAAAAATAATCCTTAAATCTTTAGTAAAAAAACAAAAGGAAAATTATCAGTCGATTATTGGTCATTTTACAATTGAAGATGATAAAAAAAATATTTCTCAATTTAAACCAGAATTAAGAATTTATGATCAACCATTAGTGGCTACTAGCGAAGCAGATATTAAAACAACATTATTTAAAGATGAATTTTTAGTTATGAATAAAATTAAGGGAAATGAATATTTTAATGTAAGATATCAAGTTAAACCATTCATGATATGGATTTGGATATCGACCATAGTATTGGCTATTGGCGGAATGTTAAGTTTATTTAATAGGTTATATGAAAAATAAAATTTCAATTATTTTATTAATACTTTTTTTAAGCTTTTGTTTTTTTGTATTATTTAAAAGTTTACAAGACTCAAGTATTTATGTCCCAGAAAAAAAAGAAGGTACACAATTATCAGAATTTGTATCTGAAGATCTTTTTAATAAAAAAAAAATTACGTCTGAAGAAATTTTTCAGGGAAGTGATTATTATGTTTTAAATATATGGGCTAGTTGGTGTGCGCCTTGTCGAAAAGAGCATCCTCAACTAATGGAACTTTCTAAAAATTCTTCAATTAAACTTATAGGATTAAATTATAAAGATGATCCAAAAAAAGCAAAAGATTTTTTGATCAAATTAGGAAATCCGTTTTCTGTTATTATAACTGATAAGACGGGAGTTATATCAATAGAGTTTGGTGGTTATGGAATACCTGAAACTTTTTTAATTAATAAAGATAAGAAAATAATTAAAACTTTTATCGGAAATTTAACTGATGAGTCAGTAAAAAAAATTAATTTAATTGTAAAATGAAAAAATTTAAAATATTTTTTATATTATTTTTTATATTAAACTTTTTTTTTCTTTTGCTTTAGCAGAAAAAAAATGACCAACTTAAAATAAAAATTTCAAAAAACTTAAGATGTGTAGTATGTCAAGGACAATCTATTTATGATTCTCAATCTGATTTTGCCATAAGCATAAAGCTTCTTATAAATAATAAAATTGACGATGGATTGAGCGAAAAAGAAATATATGAATTTCTAAAAGATAAATATGGAGAATGGATTATTTATGATACTAGTTTTAACAAAAAAACGTTTATTCTATGGGGATTGCCAGTATTATTATTCTTTTTAGGAGGTGCAATAATAGTTAAAAAAATAGCGTTTAGAAAGATTTGAGGATATATTTAAAAGATATAAAACTAAAATATGAATTTACAGTATATAAAAAAATATTTTTTTCTAATCAACATTTTTTTGTTGATATCTTTACCTTTAAAAAGTGAAGAGAACAAAAAAATTTCGAGCAATGAACATGAATTTAATATTTTTACTGGTATGTTTGATTTTAGCGATGATGGAAAAAAATCTCAAATAATCGGTTTTCAACATCAAAATGAAAACCTCGTAAGGGAAAGTTTTCTAGGCACACTTTCCCCTGTTACGGGAGCTTTAATTACTCAAGATAATGCAAGTTATATTTATACCGGAGTTCAAGCCATGTATAAAGTTGGTGGCATTAATATAACTCCAAGTTTTACTCCAGGAATATACAATCAAGGCGATGGCAAAGATTTGGGACATGCCGTAGAATTTAAAAGTGAAGTTCAATTATCACTTGATTTACCAAAAGAAAGTCAGTTTGGTTTTTCTTATAATCATATATCTAATGCAAGTTTAGGAGATAAAAATCCTGGGGCAAATAGTTATATGTTTAATTTTCTCAAAAAGTTTTAAAAGTTTTTATATGAATTTAAAAGATTGTCACAATTTTAGTGATTTTAGAAAGTTAGCAAAAAAAAAATTACCATCACCTATATTTCATTACATTGACGGTGCTGCAGATGATGAAATAACTTACGCCAGAAATACAAGCGCTTTTGATGACGTTGATTTAGTTCCCAATGTTTTAAGGGGAGTTGAGGATGTTGATTTATCAACTACAATATTCGGTAAAAAATTAGATTTGCCTTTTTATCTTGCACCAACAGCACTCCAAAGACTTTTTCATTATGATGGTGAAAGAGCAGTTGGAAAAGCAGCACAAAAGTTCAAAACTATGTTTGGTGTTTCAGCCTTAGCTACAGTTAGTGTAGAAGAAATATCTTCCATGATTGATACCCCAAAGATGTTTCAGTTTTATTTCCATAAAGACAGAGGCTTAAATGATTCTTGTTTGGAAAGAGCAAAAGCAGCAAAATTTGATGTTATGGCTTTAACAGTAGATACAATAACAGGAGGAAATCGTGAAAGAGATTTAAGGACTGGTTTTACATCTCCTCCTAAACTAACTTTAGCTAGTTTATTTAGTTTTGCAGTAAAGCCAATGTGGGGAATAAATTATTTAACCAAAGGTAAGTTTGAATTACCTCACCTCCAAGATTATGTAAAAGAAGGTACCGATACCAATACTTCTATCGGAAATTATTTTTCTACAATGTTAGATCAATCTATGAATTGGAAAGATGCAGAAAAGCTTTGTTCTCAATGGGGAGGACATTTTGCACTGAAAGGGGTGATGAGCGTTGAGGATGCAAAGAGAGCTGTAGATATTGGATGTACAGGAATAATGGTTTCAAATCATGGAGGAAGACAACTTGATGGATCAAGATCACCCTTCGATCAACTTGCCGAGATTGTTGATGCGGTCGGTGATAAGCTTGATGTAATTTGTGAAGGCGGAATTCATAGAGGGACTCATATGCTTAAAGCGTTATCACTGGGTGCAAAAGCTTGCTCAGGTGGAAGATTGTATCTTTATGCTTTAGCAGCAGGTGGGCAAGCAGGCGTTGAAAGGGCTATAGAAAAGTACAAGACTGAATTAGTAAGAGACATGAAATTAATGGGTTGTACCAAAATTAGTGATCTTAATAGAGATAATTTAAGATTTAGAAGATAGTGAGTTTGAAAAATTGTTACAACTTTGAGGATTTTAGAAAACTTGCTAAAAAAAAGTTACCTTATCCAATTTTTCATTACATTGACGGTGGTGCAGACGATGAGTCTACACTAAAAAGAAACACAGAGTCATTTAATGATTGTGATTTAGTTCCTAATATTCTTGCTAGTGTTGGCAAACCAGATTTATCAACTACTTTATTTGGAAGAAAAATTGATATGCCAATTTTTCTTTCCCCTGCAGCGATGCAAAGACTTTATCATTATGAAGGGGATATGGCCTCAGCAAGAGCCGCAGACAAATTTGGAACTTTTTACAGTATGTCATCTATGGGAAATAATACTATTGAAGAAGTATCTAATATCTCAAGTGGTCCAAAATTATTCCAGTTATACGTTCATAAAGACCGATCAATTTCAGACGATCTAATAGAAAGATCAAGAAGATCTGGGTTTGATGCAATGTGTTTGACTGTGGATACTCTCGTAGCAGGAAACAGAGAAAGAGATCACAGATCAGGATTTACAACACCACCAAAACTAACTCTTAAAAGTTTAATGAGTTTTATTATGCGACCTGAGTGGGTGTTTAATTATTTAACTCATAAAAAATTTGAATTATCTAATGTTGCCAAAAAAACAGATAAAGGAACAAATATTGCAAAGTCAGTAATGGAATATATTAACGAGCAATATGATCCAACAATGAGCTGGAAGGATGCAGAGTATTGTGTAAAAAAATGGAATGGTCCTTTTGCATTGAAAGGCGTTATGTCAGTAGAAGATGCAAAAAGAGCTATTGATATTGGTTGTACAGCTATAATGATTTCAAATCATGGAGGAAGACAATTAGATGGATCAAGATCGCCCTTTGATCAAGTAAAAGCAATCTCTGATGCAGTTGGTGATAAATTAGAAATTATATTAGATGGAGGAGTTAGAAGAGGAACTCATGTATTAAAAGCTTTAGCAGCCGGAGCCAAAGCATGCAGCTTTGGTAAAATGTTTCTATTTTCTTTAGCAGCCGGCGGCCAAAAAGGAGTTGAGAAACTACTTCAAAACATGCAAGATGAAATTAGAAGAAATATGGTGTTGATGGGCTGTAAGAATCTTAAAGAAATTGATTCATCAAAAATAATATATAGAAAATAAAATGCGACTCGCAAAAAATATTGAAAAACTTGGGACAGAAACTGCTTTTAAAATTTTAGCTGAGGCAAAAAAACTAGAAGCCGATGGAAAGAAAATAATTCATTTAAGCGTAGGTCAGCCAGATTTTAAATCACCCAAACATGTTGTAGATGCAGCAAAAAAAGCCTTAGATGAAGGTCATCACGGATATGTTCTGCCAAATGGAATAATTGAGTGTAGACAAGCTGTTACAAGAAAAATCAAAAAACTTTATAACGCAGAAATTGACCCAGAAAGAGTAATTATTATGCCTGGAGGAAAGCCAACAATGTACTATGCAATAACATTGTTTGGAGAACCAGGTGCAGAAATCATATATCCTGATCCAGGTTTTCCAATATATGAGTCGATGATAAATTATACAGGAGCAAAAGCAGTTCCGATAGATATGCTTGAGAACAAAGATTTTTCTATAAATCCAAAAAAAATATTATCATTAATTAACGAAAATACTCGACTAATAATATTAAATAATCCCAATAATCCAACAGGAGCATTTACTGAAAAAAATAAAATAGATGAACTGGCAGATGGTTTAAAAAAATTTCCAAATGTTGCTATTTTAAGTGATGAAATTTATTGTAGACAAATTTTTGATGGAAAAAAAATGCCATCTTTTTTTGATTATCCGTATTTATATGACAGATTAATTGTACTAGATGGATGGAGTAAAGCCTACTCAATGACTGGCTGGCGTTTAGGATGGGCTGTTTGGCCTGAAAAACTTATTGAACAAGTAATAAAGTTTTGTGTGAACAATCATTCATGCGTAAACGCTGCTATTCAATTCGGTGGTATTGCCGCCCTCGATGGCCCAGATGACTCTATAAACTTCATGATGGAAAAATTTACAAAGAGAAGAAAACTAATTTGTGAAGGATTAAATAGCATTAAAGGTATAGAATGTGTTTTGCCTGGTGGTGCATTTTATGCTTTTCCAAATGTTAGAGAAACAGGAATGAATGGAGAAGAATTTTCAAAAAGATGCCTTCATGAAGCTGGGGTTGCAATTGTACCAGGAACTTCGTTTGGTAAAAAAGCTAAAGATTATGTAAGGTTTAGTTTTGCTGCATCACAAGACAATATTTCTCAGGCGATTGAAAATATTAAAAAAATGCTTGGTTAATTAGTCATATATTTTTTATATATTTTTTAATAATATATTTGAATGAATTTAAATCTTCAAAATCAGCTTAAAAAGATTCTGAATGGTAGATTTTCTCAATCAGAATCAACAAGAGCAAATTATGCTAGAGGAGAAGATACATATGATCCTGTACTTTCACAGGCAGTAGTTTTTCCCGAAACTAATGAGGAAGTTTCTCAAATATTAAAACTGTGTAATGAAAATAAAGTCCCAGTAGTTCCATTTGGAACTGGAACTTCTTTAGAGGGGCATGCGGTAGGTAATGATAAAGGTATAACAATTTCACTAGAAAAAATGAATAAAGTTTTAGTTGTAAATACAGAAGACTTTGATTGCAGAGTTCAGGCGTGCGTGACCAGAGAACAATTAAACGAATATCTTCGAGAAGATGGTGTTTTTTTTCCAATTGACCCAGGCGCAAATGCAGCGATCGGGGGAATGGCATCTACTTCTGCCTCAGGAACAATGGCAGTTAAATATGGTACTATGAAATCAGTAATAACAGGTTTAACAGTTATTTTGCCAAACGGAGATATTATCAATACTGGAGGTAGAGCAAAAAAAACTTCCGCAGGATATAATTTAACAAATTTATTTATTGGATCAGAGGGGACATTAGGAATTATTACTGAGATCCAATTAAGATTATCACCAATTCCAGAAAATATAATGAGTGCTGTTTGTCAATTTCAAGAATTAGAAAATGCAGTTAAGACAGCACAGGAAGTAATCCAATATGGTATACCCATTGCAAGAATTGAAATGCTTAATAAAGATCAAATGGACATAAGTATTAATTATTCAAAATTAGAAGACATGAAAGCTTTACCAACATTATTTTTTGAATTTCATGGAGATGAAATTTCAAACAAAGAGCAAATTAAAATTGTAGATGAAATCTCAAAAAATAATGGTGGTAGCGATTTTAAATGGGCTGATACACTAGAAAAAAGAAACAAGATGTGGAAAGCAAGATGGGATGCTTGGTACTCTGTTAGAGCATTGATAAATAATGGAAGAGTTTATACCACTGATATTTGTGTTCCAATTTCAAAAATCACAGAGTGTGTTAAATTTGCAGAGACTGAAGTTAGGAAACTTGGATTAAGAGGTCCAATGGTTGGTCATTTAGGTGATGGTAATTTTCACGTTATGCTACCATATGATCCATCTAAGAAGGACGCATATCAAAAAATTAAAAAATTTAATGATATTTTGATAAAAAAAAGCCTTGAGTCTGAGGGCACAATCACCGGAGAACATGGGATAGGTCTCCATAAAAAAAAATATTTATTAGAACAACATGGAGATAATTTGCCATTAATGAAATCTATAAAAAGAACAATTGATCCAAATAACATTATGAATCCAGGCAAAATTTTTGATTTAAACTAAGTATACTACTCTTAGTTGTAAATAATTTAGAATTAGACTAATTTGCACAGGACTCTCCGGTTCATATATGTTTTAATTATTTCAAGTTAATTAACTAAAGAGGAGAAATAATGATTAAAGAAAAAAAATCATTGAAGGGAAAAGTTCCTTCAAGACGAAGGTTCTTTAAAACGGCAGCAGTAGCAGGGGCAGCAGCAGTTGCAATGCCTTATGTTAACCTAGGTGCAGCACAGACATTAAAAATGCAAGCTGCATGGCCAAGTGGCGCTAACATCTTTTTTGAAATGGCAGGTGATTACTGCAAGATGGTTAGTGACATGTCAGGTGGATCTTTAAAAATAGATCTTCAACCTGTTGGAGCAATTGTTAAGACTAAGGAAATTGGTCAAGCAGTTAGTTCAGGTGCAGTAGATATGGGTCACTGGGTAACAGCTTACTGGTACGGTAAGAATGCAGCGGCATCTTTATTTGGAACTGGACCTTCATATGGAATGTCATCTCAAGAAGTTATGGGATGGATGGAATATGGTGGAGGAAGAGCATTGTATGAAGAAACGATTAAAAAAGTTGGTTTCGATTACACAGGCTTCTTTCATATGCCTATGCCAGCACAGCCATTTGGTTGGTTTAAGAAAAATGTAACCAAAGTATCTGATGTTAAAGGTATGAAGTATAGAACAGTTGGTCTTGCAACTAACGTTCTTACTGCAATGGGAATGGTCGTAAGACAATTACCTGGCGGTGAAATTCAACCAGCAATGAAAACTGGTTTAATTGAAGCGGCTGAGTTTAATAACCCAACTTCAGACTCTCAATTTGGTATGCAAGATGTTTCTAAGCATTATCACTTAGGAAGCTTCCACCAGTCTCAAGAGATGTTTGAAATACCAGTTAACAACAAAACATTAAATAATCTGTCTCCAGCAAATCAAGCAATATTGAAAAATGCTGCTTATGCTGCTAACAGTGATAACTACTTTAAAGCTTTAGTAAGATACTCAGCTGATTTAGCTAAGTTGATGAATGAGCATAAAGTAAATGTTTATCAAACTTCAGATGAGATTTTAGCTCAACAATTAAAAGGTTGGGATAAAGTTATAGGCGATTTTACTGCTAAAGATCCTTTCTTTAAGAAAATCGTAGACTCGCAAAAATCATACGCTAAGAGAGTAATGAAGTACTTGCTGATGAATCAGCCTAATTACAAACTTGCTTATGAAAATGAGTTTGGACCTATTGGAAAAGTAAAAATCTAAATAGTGTTAAAATTTAAAAAAAGGGGACCTATGGTCCCCTTTTTTTTGTTTGATTTAAGGTAACAATTTAACATAAACTAACATGATGCGTTCTTTCATAAAGTTTGCTGACACATTAAGCACCTCAATGGGAAAAGCTTTTTCATGGTGTATTGTAATTTTAATGGGAGGAACTTGCTATGAAGTGATAATGGCATATGCATTCAACAATCCAACATTATGGAATTTTGATTTTAGTTTGCAGATGTATGGTGCAATTTTCATGATGGCAGGTGCATATTGTTTATCAACAGAGGCACATGTTAGAGGAGATGTACTATACAGACTTTTTCCAACTCGGGTTCAAGGCTGGATAGATTTAATTTTATATTTTCTATTTTTTTTCCCTGGTGTAATTGCTTTAGCTTTTTATGGATATGAGTATGCTGCTCTTGCTTGGAAGATTAAAGAAACAAGCTGGAATAGTCCAGCACAAATTCAAATTTATATGGCAAAATCAATGATACCATTATCAGGAACTTTACTAACTATTCAAGGTATTAGCGAAGTGTTCAGGGCGATCATTTGTATAAGAACAGGTCACTGGCCAGAAAGATTATCAGCAGATGCAGAAGAAACAGAAAAAGTATTAATGAGGACTTCACAAAGGGACGATAAAGCAGATGTTATTTAGTTTAACAAATCCAGAAATAGCAATCTTCATGATGTGCCTATTCCTGTTTGCAGTCTTATTAGGTTTTCCAATTGCATTTACTTTACTCGCGATGGGAGTTGGTTTTGGTTATTACGCCTATTTTGATCCAACGAGGATGGAACATCTTTTTGATAATAGGATTTTTTCACTACTTGTCTCAAATACATACACCATAATGGATAATAATGTTTTGACCGCAGTCCCCTTATTTTTATTTATGGGATATTTGGTTGAAAGAGCAGGCATTGTTTCAAGATTATTTTTTGCAATAAGGTTAGCTTTACATGGCTTACCTGCATCTATGGCAGTAGCAGCTCTTGTTACATGCGCACTATTTTCAACAGCAACAGGAATAATCGGAGCAGTTGTTACATTAATGGGGCTTTTAGCCTGGCCAGCAATGGTTAAAGCTGGATATGATAAAAAATTTGCTTCAGGAGTAATTTGTTCTGGAGGATGTTTAGGAATTTTAATTCCACCAAGCATTATGCTAATTGTTTATGCTGTAATCGCTCAGCTATCACCCTTAAGATTATTCGCAGCTGCGATATTTCCTGGTTTAATGTTGGCAGGTCTTTATATAATTTATGTAATTATTAGAGCATATCTTAACCCCTCTTTAGCGCCAAAACCACCTTCAGAGGAAATTCCACCTAGAGCGGTTATTTTAAAAGAAGTTTTAGTTTCATTTGTTCCACTTTTTTCTTTAATAATTTTAGTTCTTGGAACTATTTTAGCAGGACTTGCTACACCAGCAGAGGCAGCTGCTGTAGGAGCTTTTGGTTCTTTAGTGCTTTCATACTTTTACAAATCTTTAAAATGGAAAAATTTTAAAGAGTCAGTTTTTTTAACAGCCAAAACTAGCGCAATGATTATGTGGTTATTTGTTGGATCATGGACCTTTGCTTCTGTGTTTTCTTATCTTGGAGGTCATGAAGTGTTTGAGCATTTCTTTAAATCGATGGATTTACAGCCATGGCAATTTTTAGTAATTACACAAATTATCATTTTCTTATTAGGATGGCCCTTGGAATGGACCGAAATTTTAATCATTTTTGTTCCTATCTTTTTACCATTGGTTGAGTTTTTTGGAGTTAACCCATATTTTTTTGCAATGCTTATAGCATTAAACTTACAAACTTCATTTTTGACACCACCAATGGCCATGTCCGCATATTATTTAAAAGGTGTGCAAAGTAGAAATGTGGAATTATTAGAAATTTTCAAAGGTATTATGCCATTCCTTGGAATAGTTATATTGGCTATGGTTTTAATGTATTTATTTCCTGGTATAGCTTTATGGTTGCCTGAAACTTTATTTGCGGAATAGAGCATTAATGAGTGACTTATTTTCACTTCCAGTTCACGATATTGTAAAAAAAATTAAAGATGGAAAATTAACATCTGTTGAAATTTGTAAATCCTATATTGACCAAATAAATAAGTTTGAAAAAGATATTAAGGCTTGGGTACACTTTGATAAAAAACTTTTACTAGAAAAAGCTGAAGAAGCAGACAATCATAGAAGATCAGGAAAAACTACAGGTCTACTTCATGGAATACCAGTTGCTTTAAAAGATATAATTGGCACATATGATATGCCCACAGAATGTGGAACTGTTCTTCGAAAAGGAAAAACACAATCTCAGAATGCTGAAATAGTTGATCTTCTTAAGTCAGAGGGAGCAATAATTATGGGCAAAACTGCCACTTCGGAGTTAGCTTATTTAGGCCCGCCTGCAACAAAAAACCCTCATGATTACAATAGAACACCCGGTGGTTCTTCAAGTGGATCTGCTGCTGTAATTGCATCTCATATGGCCCCACTCTCAATTGGATCTCAAACAGGAGGATCCGTAATTAGGCCCGCATCCTATTGTGGCGTTGTTGGTTATAAGCCATCTTATGGATTAATATCTAGAAACGGTGTTTTAAGAACTTCTTACTCTCTAGACCATATAGGAGTTTTTGGTAAAACCGTTGAGGATGTTGCTTTATTAGCAAAAGTTTTAATCAAAAAAGACTCTTACGATCATGCAACCGTATACTATTCTGCAGAAGATATGTTAAATGCTTGTAGAAAAGAACCTTTATTTGAACCAAAATTTATTTTTTATAAAACAGATGCATGGAAATTAATTGATAAAAAATCTAGAGAGTCATTTGAATATTTTATTAAATCATTTAGGAAAAATATAGAAGTTTTTGATACACCATCTTATTTTAAAGACATAAATAAATATCATCAGATTATTCACGAAACTGATTTAGCCAATAATTTTAGTGAATATTATAAAAAAAATAAGAAGAAACTTTCTAATTATATGCAAAAAGCTATAGCAAATGGAAACAAATATTCTGCAAAGGAATATGCTGAAGCAATCGATTTTATAAAAAGAAGTTATGAGTCATATAAAGAAGTTTTTGAGGATTACCATGGAGTATTATCACCATCTAGTCCTGGTGTTGCACCAAAAGGTTTAAAAAGTACAGGCACAGCTGAATTTAACAAGTTTTGGTCTTTCATGGGAACGCCTTGTATTTCTCTTCCTTTACTTCAAGGTGAAAATAATTTACCTTTGGGCGTACAATTGATTGGAGATAAATACGACGATCAAAGATTTTTAGGGACTGCTAGGTGGCTAGAACAAAAAAGTAAAGGATTTAATGAATAAAATAACTACTATTATAGGTTTATCTTTTGCAATATTTTTTTTGGTTGGTCTTGCAACTACACTTACAAGATCAATGATGATTACTTTTTGGGATGTTTTACCTGTTTATATATTAATGGGAATAGCGATCTTTATGATGCTTTATGAGGCTTTCTTCGATAAAAAATAGATCCTTTATTAGTTAATGAAGTCAACCAGCATGTTCATTAATTTTTTTCTTATAGTTTTTATAGTTTATTTTTTAATTACACTTTTCTTATTTTTTTATCAGAGAAAATTATTATATCATCCGAGTGTTAACTCTAGAAGTAGTTACACATTAGATCATGAAATTGACGAAATAAAGATACCCTCCGAAAAAGAATTAATCGCTTGGCACTATAAAAAAAATGAAAATTATAAGACATTAGTTTTTTTTCATGGGAATGCAGGAGACCTCTCAAATAGAATTTATAAATTAAACGAATTATCAAAATTGAATTTAAATTATTTAATATTTGCATATAGAGGTTTTAATGAAAGTGAAGGTAAGCCGTCTGAAGAGGGACTTTATAAAGATGCTGAGAATGTAATTATATGGCTTAAATCCAAAAATATTTTAGAAAATAACATTATTTTATATGGAGAGTCACTTGGAACAGCTGTTGCAATTCATACTGCTCAGTCCAAAAATTTTTCTGGCATTATTTTAGAAGCGCCTTTCACATCAATGGTAGATCTTGGACAAAAATACTATCCTTTCTTTCCTGTAAAATTTCTCCTTAAAGATAAATACGAAAGTAAAAAAAAACTTAATTTTATAAACTCTCCAGTGTTAGTAATGCATGGTGAAAAAGATAAAATTGTTCCTTTTTATATGGGAAAGCAAATATTTGAAATTTTACCATCACCGAAGTTTAGTTACTTTAATGAACAAGATGATCATATGATGGAATATAATCAAGATCTGATCGATTCTATTAAAAATTTTATAGACCAGTCAAGTTAGTTTGTACTGATAAAAGCATCTGCAAATTTTTTTGCTTCAAAAATTTGAAGATCATCCTCTTTTTCACCTAAACCCAAAGCAATAATTGGTAATTTATATTTTTTGGCAATTGCTATTAAAATTCCACCTTTTGCAGTTCCGTCTAATTTAGTCATGATTAGACCTGTAATTGGAATTATTTTATTAAATTCCTCCACTTGATTTATTACATTTTGTCCAGAAGTTGCATCTAAAACTAATAATACTTCGTGAGGAGCGTTAGGATCAATTTTTTTAGTAACATTTGCAATTTTTTTATATTCTTCCATTAAATTTTTTTTATTTTGTAATCTTCCAGCAGTATCTATAAGCACATGAGTAAATTCCTTCTTAATTGCTTCATCAATAGCTTTAAATGCAACAGAAGCAGGATCAGAACCCTGTGCGGATTTAATTATATTTACATCTATTTTTTTAGCCCAGTTTTCCAACTGTTCAATTGCTGCGGCTCTAAAAGTATCAGATGCTGAAAAAATAACTTTATTACCATTAGATTTTAAGATTTTTCCTATTTTTCCAATTGTAGTTGTTTTTCCAACTCCATTAACACCAGAAACAAGAATTGCATTTAAGTCAGTTTTATTAGAAAAAAAATCATTTTTTTCTAATGGAGACATTAAATCAATTATATATTTTCTAAGAAGTGAATTAATTTCATCAACTTTATTTTTATTTGGATCAATTTTTTTTTCTGCAATTATTTCTTTAATTTCCTCTGATGCAACAGTACCCACATCAGATTGTATTAAAAACTCTTCAATTTCATCTAGTGCTTTGTCATCAATTTCTTCTTTTATAATTATTTCTTTAAGCCCAGATGTAAAAGCTGAGGCACTTTTTTTAAAACCTAATTTAAATTTTTCAAAAATACCCATTATAATTTTATTTTAATTTCTTTAATACCTGAAACAGGACCTGTCATAGAAATAATTCCATCATATTCAATATTTAAAAAACCTTCTTTGAAATGAATATTGTTGTTATTTGAAGCAATTTTTTTTTCGAAAGCAACAACACCAGTTGCACAAGCAGCTGTTCCACATGCTTTAGTTTGTCCAGCTCCACGTTCCCAAACATTTACCAAAATATTATTACTATCTTTTATTTGAGCAAATGTAACATTTATTTTTTCTGGAAATAATTCATGGTTTTCAATTAATGGTCCAATTTGTTTTAAGTTATATTTATAACAATCCTCAACAAAAAAAACTATATGTGGATTACCTACATTTAATGCATAACCATTTTTAAATTCTTGATTTCCAATTTTTAGGTTTATATTTTTACAATCTATATTTTTCGATAAAGGAATTTTTTCCCAATCAAAAATAGGATCACCCATTATAATTCTAACACTATCTTCAGAAATTTTTTGAGCTTTTAAAACTCTCTTACCAGCTACTACTGCAGTATGTTCAATTTTTTTTTCATCACATATAAGCTTTGCAACACATCTACTTCCATTGCCGCAAGCTTCAACCTCTTCTCCATCAGAATTAAATATTGTAATTGGAATATAATTAGGAACTTGAGGGTCTATCTCATCAAGAAATATTAATTGGTCAAAACCAACATTATCTCTTTTTCCCAGTTCAATAATTTTTTCTTTAACAATAGAAATTGGATTTTTTCTTCTATCAACGATAACAAAATCATTACCCAAACCGTCCATTTTAAAAGCTTTAAATTCCATATATTAATACTTAACTTATTTATTGACTTTTTGAACCTCTATTATAGTTTATCGCCACTTCCGCAAAATCAGCAATTTGCGGTGTCTTTGGCAACAAAGAGATCGACACCAGTCAGCGAGGGTTCGCCCACTGGTGCGATAGCTGCTGGATGAAAATATGTTTGAAAATTTGACAAATAAATTTGAAGAAGTTTTTTCTTCTCTAAAAAAAGCACCATCGCTTGATGAAAAACAAGTAGATGAAGGGCTTAGAGGCATACGACAAGCTCTTTTAGAGGCAGATGTATCTCTCAATGTGGCTAAAAATTTCATCGAAAACGTTAAACCAAAAGCTCTAGGTCAAGAAATAATTAGATCTACCTCACCTGGCCAAATGGTTATCAAAATAGTTTATGATGAATTAGTAAAGTTACTTGGTGAAAAAAATGAAGAGATTAATTTAAATGCTGTTCCACCTGTTCCAATGATGCTAGTAGGGCTTCAGGGTTCAGGAAAAACAACTACTACAGCTAAACTAGCTAAATTTTTAGAAATTAATAAAAAAAAGAAAATAATGATGGTTAGTCTTGATGTTTACAGACCAGCTGCACAAGAACAATTAAAATCATTAGGCGAGCAAAATAATATAATGACATTGCCAGTGATTGAAGGTCAACTACCAGCAGATATCTGCAGGAGAGCAATTAGTGCAGCCAACTTAAATGGAGCAGAAATAATTTTATTTGATACTGCAGGAAGAACTCAAATTGATCTTCAAATGATGAGTGAGATAAAGCAAATAGAAAGCATAATTAAACCAACTGAAACATTTCTTGTTGCAGATTCTCTTACAGGTCAAGTGGCTGCCGAAGTTGCAAAAGAATTTAAAAATACAGTAAATCTAACTGGAATTATTTTAACTAGAGCCGATGGTGACGCAAGAGGTGGAGCAGCTGTTAGCATGAAATATGTATCTCAAGTACCAATAAAATTTTTAGGGATCGGAGAGAAAATAGATAATATTGAAGTATTTCATCCGGATCGTATTGCAAACCGAATATTAGGCATGGGAGATGTTGTTTCTTTAGTCGAAAAGGCCGCCCAAGATCTTGGAGAAGAAAATATTAAAAAAGCTGAAGAAAATTTAAAAAAAGGACAATTTTCACTAGAAGATTATTTAACTCAACTTAGGCAGATGAAAAAAATGGGGGGAATAGAGGGCGTTATGTCTTTCTTGCCCGGTGTTTCTAAAATTAAATCTCAAATGGATGCTGCAGGAGTAGATGAAAAAATTATAACTCAAAATGAAGCAATAATATTATCTATGACTAAAAAAGAAAGAGAAGATCCAAAAATCATTAATGGATCTAGAAAGAAAAGAATTGCTAATGGCTCTGGAACAGATACAGCCACTATCAATAAATTGCTTAAGCAATTTAAAATGATGTCTGAAATGATGAAAAAGATGTCAAAAGGAAATCTGAAAGGTATGACTGACAAAGGAATACCGCCAGAGCTTTTTAATCAATTAAAATAATGAAAGGAATAAAATGTTAAAGTTAAGATTGTCAATGGGGGGAACAAAAAAGAGACCAGTATACAAAATAGTTGTTGCAGATAGTAGATTTTCAAGAGATGGAAGATTTATAGAAAAACTTGGTTTTTTTAATCCATTATTACCAAAAGATAAAAAAGAAAGAGTTGGATTAGAAATAGATAGAATTAAATATTGGTTAGGACAGGGAGCACAACCTACAATTAGGGTTTCTAGAATACTTGGAGAAAATCAATTAATGCCAATGCCAGTTAAAGGAAACAATCCTCAGAAAGCAATTCCAAAAAAAGATAGAAAGAAAAAAGATGAAGCTGCACCTTCTGGTGAAGCTCCAAAGGAAGAAGCTAAAAAAGCGGAAGCTCCAAAGGAAGAAGCTAAAAAAGCGGAAGCTCCAAAGGCAGAAGCTCCAAAGGAAACAAAATAATTTATGTGGCAGGCACAAATATTTACTTTATATCCAGAGTTTTTCCCTGGACCTTTGTCAAAGGGTCTTTATGGAAAAGCATTAGAAAAAAAAATATGGAATTTAAAAGTTGTAAATATTAGAGATGCCGCAGTGGACAAACATAAAACTGTCGATGATACCCCGTTTGGAGGTGGAGCGGGAATGCTTCTGAAGGCTGATATTTTAGCAAGATCTATTGATAAAAATTTAAATGATAATAGTAGAATTTTTTATTTATCTCCAAAAGGTAAAAAATTTGATCAAAAAATTGCAAAAGAACTTTCAAAAGAAAAATCAATAAATTTAATATGTGGTCATTTCGAAGGAGTTGATGAAAGACTGTTGTCTACAAGAAATATTGAAGAAATAAGCATTGGAGATTTTATTTTATCTGGAGGAGAGTCCGCAGCTGTTGTGATAATTGATAGCATTCTTAGATTGTTACCTGGAGTTTTAGGAAATGACTCATCAAAAAAAAATGAAAGTTTTGAAAATGGGTTATTAGAATATCCTCAGTATACAAAACCTCAAATTTGGGAGGAAAAAGGTGTTCCAGAAGTCTTATTATCAGGCGATCACGCTAAAATTAAAGACTGGCGTTTGTCTCAATCTGAGGCTATAACACGCGACCGAAGGCCGGATTTATGGCAAAAATATAAAAAGAATTAACTTGATAAATATTACAATGAAAAACATCGAAGAAATAAACAATATGAATGTAAAAAAAATTCAGGCCGAGAAGAAATTGCCAGAATTTTATCCAGGAGATATTGTTAAAGTTGGGGTAAGAATTACAGAAGGAAAAAGGGATAGAATTCAATACTTTGAAGGTGTTTGTATTGCAAAGAAAAGTCGAGACATAAATTCATCTTTTACAGTTAGAAAAATTTCTTTTGGAGAAGGTGTTGAACGGACTTTTGCATTATATAGTCCAATCGTTGACTCGATTAAAGTTACAAGATCAGGAGATGTAAGAAGAGCAAAATTGTATTATTTAAGAGATAGAACCGGAAAATCTGCAAGAATTGCTGAAAAGATTAGAAAGAATATAGGAATAGAAGTTGATGTTAAATCTGAAACTCCAAAAGAAGAAGTCTTAGCTCCAATCGATTCTCAAGTAGATAAAGAAGAAACTAAAAAAGTAGAAACTAAATCTGAGCCTACCAAAAAAGAAGGTTCCGAAGAACCTAAAAAAGAAAGCTCAGAAGAAAAAAAATAATTTTTTTTTCAATGCCATTAACTCTTTACGATAAAATTTGGAATGAACATTTAGTTCATCAACAAGAAGATGGTACCGCATTATTATTTGTTGATAGACATCTAATACATGAAGTTACAAGTCCACAAGCTTTTGAAGGTTTAAGAAATTCAAATAGAAAAGTAAGACAACCAACTTTAACATTGGCGGTTGCCGATCATAACGTACCGACAACTGATAGGAGTAAAGGAATAGATGATATTGAGTCTAAAATACAAGTTGATACTTTAGAAACTAATTGTAAAGAATTTGGAATTAAACTTTTTGGAATGGGTGATAAACGACAAGGCATTGTTCATATAATTGGTCCGGAACAAGGCTTTACCCAACCTGGTACAGTAATTGTATGTGGCGATAGTCATACTGCAACACACGGAGCTTTTGGAGCGTTAGCTTTTGGAATCGGAACATCTGAAGTTGAACATGTTTTAGCAACACAAACGTTAGTTCAAAAAAAAGCTAAAAATTTTAGAATAAATGTAAATGGCAAACTACCTATTGGAGTAACTTCAAAAGATGTAATTTTACAAATTATTGGAAAAATTGGAACTGCCGGAGGCACTGGCTGTGTAGTTGAATATTCCGGTACCCTTATATCATCTTTAAGCGTTGAACAAAGAATGACAATTTGCAATATGACTATCGAAGGAGGCGCAAGAGCAGGGCTTATTGAACCTGATCAAAAAATTTTTGATTATTTAAAAGATAGACCAATGTCTCCAAAAAAAGATAATTGGGACAAAGCATTAGAAAACTGGAAAAATTTAAAATCAGACTCAGATGCAATATTTGATAAAGAAGTTAATTTAAAAGCCGAAGAAATTATACCAATGGTGACATGGGGTACTTCTCCCCAAGATGTAATTACTATTGAAGGCAAAGTTCCTAATCCAAAAAATGAAAAAGATTTAGATAAAAAAAATTCAATTGAAAGATCTCTAAAATATATGGGTTTAAAGCCTGATACTGCCGCAAAAGATATAAAGATTGATAAAGTTTTCATTGGTAGCTGTACTAATGGACGAATTGAAGATTTGAGAGAAGCAGCAAAAATATTGAAGGATAAGAAGAAAGCGTCTCATATTGAAGCAATGGTAGTCCCAGGGTCAGGATTAGTTAAACAACAAGCTGAACAAGAAGGATTAGATAAGATTTTTATAGACTCAGGCTTTGAATGGAGAGAGCCAGGTTGTTCAATGTGTTTAGCAATGAATGCCGATAAATTGAAACCAGAAGAAAGATGTGCGTCTACTTCTAATAGAAATTTTGAAGGTAGGCAAGGTCGTGGAGGCAGAACTCATTTAGTTAGTCCTGGAATGGCAGCAGCAGCAGCTATATCAGGAAATCTTGATGACGTTAGAAAATATCAAAGTTAAATGCAAAAATTTATATCTATAAAAAGTATTCCTGCATATTTACCTATTGTAAATATTGATACGGATATGATTATTCCAAAACAGTTCTTAAAAACCATAAAAAGAACAGGGTTAGGAAAAAATTTATTTTTTGAATTGAGATATGATGAAAAGGGTAATGAAATTAAAGATTTTATTCTTAATCAAAAGCCATATAATAATTCAAAAATATTGATATCCGGAAAGAATTTTGGCTGCGGATCTTCGAGAGAACATGCTCCTTGGGCATTATTAGATTTTGGAATAACCTGCGTTATAAGTTCAAGTTATGCAGATATTTTTTATAACAACTGCTTTAAAAATGGAATATTGCCAATTATTTTAAATGAAGAAAATATAAAAGAACTATCAGAATACTCTAATAGAAAAGAAGAAATATCTATTGATTTAAGAGAACAAAAGATTATTTATGGAAACAATGAAGTTGGATTTGACATTGATCCATTTAAAAAAAAATGTTTATTAGAAGGATTAGACGACATTGCACTTTCTTTAGAAAAATCAGATAAAATTAATTCTTTTGAAAAAGAATTAAAAAATAAAAAACCATGGATATTTAATGATTAAGGTTAAAAAACGAAAAATTTTACTTTTGCCAGGAGACGGCGTTGGTCCAGAAGTAACTAATGAGGTAAAAAAAATTATTACATGGTTTAATTCAAAAAAATCTTTAGATTTTGAAATTGATGAAGATTTGGCAGGAGGTGCATCTTATGACGCGCATGGAACTCCAATTACAGATGAAGTTTTTTATAAAGCTCTAGAAAGTGAAGTTGTAATATTAGGTGCAGTTGGCGGACCCAAATGGGACAATCTTGAATTTTCTAAAAAACCTGAAAGAGCTTTATTGAAATTAAGAAAAGAATTAAAATTATTCGCAAATTTAAGACCAGCAATATGTTTTAAACAATTGGTTGATGCATCTACTCTTAAACCTGAAATTGTTTCGGGTTTAGATATTATGATTGTAAGAGAGCTAACTGGAGGTATATATTTTGGAGAACCAAGAGGCATTAAGCCTATAGACAATGGTGAAAGAAAAGGAATTAATACTCATTCTTATACTAGTAGTGAAATTGTAAGAGTAGCAAGAGTTGCTTTTGATTTAGCCAAAAAAAGATCGAATAAAGTTACTTCTTGTGAAAAATCAAATGTAATGGAGGCAGGACAACTTTGGAAAGAAGAGGTCCAAACCTTACATGATGAAGAGTTTAAAGAAGTTGAATTAAATCACATGCTAGCTGATAATTGTGCTATGCAATTGCTAAGAAATCCTAAGCAGTTTGATGTTATTGTAACTGATAACCTGTTTGGAGACATGTTGTCAGATCAAGCATCCATGTTAACCGGTTCATTAGGCCTTTTGCCCTCAGCGTCATTAGGTGCAAAAAATAAGGATGGTGAAATGCGAGCTATGTATGAACCAATACATGGTTCAGCTCCAGACATAGCCGGTAAGGGAATTGCAAATCCAATAGCAACAATTTTAAGTTTTGCTATGGCATTAAGATATTCGCTAGACTTAGATAAAGAAGCTGACAATTTAGAAAAAGCTGTACAAGATGTGCTAAATGATGGTTTAAGAACAAAAGATATTATATCAAAAGGCAAAAAGGAAGTATCTACCTCTCAAATGGGTGATGCGATAATTTCAAAATTGCAATAATTAATCATTTATTCTAAACTTCTAAAATGCCAAATTACACAGCTCCACTAGAAGATATGATGTTTCTTTTCGATAAGTTAAGAAATAATAAAAACTATAATGAGATTGAAAAATATAAAGAAGTTAACTCTGAATTGGTTAAGAATATTTTAGAAGAAGCTGCAAAAATTAATCAAAATTTAATTTTACCCCTTGCAAAAGCTGGAGATGAAAATCCTACTGTTTTAGAAAATGGAGTTGTTAGGACACCGCCTGGTTATAAAGATGTATATAGAAAGTTTATTGAAGATGGTTGGACGTCTTTATCTTGTGATCCTAAATATGGAGGACAAGGAATGCCAAGAACTGTGAGTGCATTTTTTGATGAAATGTTATCATCATCTAGTCTTGCATTTAAACTTTATAGCGAATTAACACTTGGAGCTTATAATTGTATTCATCATCATGCAACAGACGAAATAAAAGATAAATATCTACCAAAGATGGTTGAGGGAAAATGGAGTGGAACAATGTGCTTAACAGAACCAGTATGTGGTACTGACCTTGGATTGCTTAAAACAAAAGCAACAGAACAAGGTGATGGTACATTTAAAATAACAGGACAAAAAATCTTTATTACTTCAGGCGATCATGATCTTACAGAAAATATTATTCATTTAGTAATTGCAAGAGCTTCAGATTCTCCACCAGGCACAAAAGGAATAAGTTTATTTTTGGTACCAAAATTTATTGTTAAAGAAGATGGAACTATTGGAACTAGAAATGGAATATCTACGGGATCTATCGAAACAAAAATGGGAATAAAAGGTTCTGCTACTTGTGTTTTAAATTTTGATGATGCGCTTGGCTATATGATTGGTCCAAAAAATAAGGGACTAAGCCAAATGTTTACAATGATGAATTTAGAGAGAATTGTAGTAGGAATACAAGGTTTAGGTTTGTCAGAAATTGCTTATCAAAATTCACTAAGCTATGCGAAAGAAAGAAAACAAGGAAAAAGCAATAACAGTAAATCAAAAAATGGTAGTGCTGATCTAATTATTGAACATGCAGATATAAGAAAAACTTTATTAAATATGAAATCAATTATAGAAGGAGAAAGAGCATTATGTTTCTGGTTGTCTCAACAAACTGAGGTAAGTTTAAACCATAGTGACCAAAAAATTAAGCAAGAAGCAACTGATCTAGTTTCTTTAATGACCCCAGTTGTAAAATCTTTATTTTCAGATTTAGGAATGGAAATAACAAGCGATGCAATGCAAATATATGGTGGATATGGCTACACTAAAGACCAGGGCATTGAGCAATTATATAGGGATAATAGAATTACCCCAATTTATGAAGGAACAAATTCTGTTCAAGCAATTGATTTAGTATTTAGAAAATTAGTTAATAAGAACGGCGATGTAATTGATAATTATATTAAAATGATCTCAAGTGATTTAAATGATAGTAATGATAATTTAAAACCATTTGTAGAAAAACTTAAAACGTATATTGAGAAATTAAACTTATTTTCAGGCTGGATGAAAGAAAAAATAAAAAATTCTAAAGATGATGCGAATGCAGCTTCAAATGATTATTTAAGAGTGCTTGGTTATGTTGCAATTGGCTATTCTTGGCTGAAAGTTCTAGAGGTTAGTTATAAGGATTATTCAAATAACAAAGATTTTTATGAGGATAAAATTCAAACTGCAAATTTTTATTTCAATAGAGTCTTACCTAGAGTAGAAAGTCATTATTTGTCTGCAACTACTGGAAGCAAATATATAATGGACTTTAAATTCAATTAATTATTATGAGTCACTACGAAACAAATTTAAATAAAAATGATGCTAATTTTGTTCCACTAACACCTATATCTTTTTTACAAAGAGCCAAAGATATTTATCCAAATTATGAAGCAATCGTATATGAAGATAGAAAATATACTTGGAGTGAAGTGTATAAAAGGTGTATTAAATTTGCGAGCGCATTAGAGAAAATTGGAATTCAAAAAGGAGATACAGTTTCATTTTTGGCTTTTAATACTCCAGAAATTTTTGAAGCTCATTATTCTGTTCCTATGACTGGTGCAGTATTAAATACAATTAATATCAGATTAGACGCTAAGACTATCGGCTACATTTTAGAACACAGTGATGCAAAAGTTTTAGTTGTTGATAGACAACTTCATACAGAGGTTAAAAAAGCATTAAACGCTATAAAAAAAAAAATTACCATAATTGATATAAATGATAAATATGCAGACCAGTCAAAATTAGAAAAAATTGGTAATTTAGAGTATGAAGAATTTTTAAATACCGGCGATGAGAACTATATTTGGAAAATGCCAGAAGATGAGTGGCAAGCTATTTCATTAAGTTACACATCTGGCACAACAGGAAACCCAAAAGGAGTTGTGTATCATCATAGAGGATCATATTTAATGGCTACTGGTAGTGCAGTAGCATGGAATATGCCAAACAGATTAAACTTTCTAACTATAGTACCAATGTTTCACTGCAATGGTTGGTGTTATCCTTGGACTGTTCCGATGTTAAATGGAAGAACAATTTGCCTTAGAAATATTGATATTAAAAAAATCTTTGAACTAATAGAAAAATATAATGTAACTCACTTTGGAGGTGCGCCAATCGTACTTAATATGATTACTGGAGCACCTGAAAGCGATCGTAAAAAATTAAAACATAAAGTTTATGTATTAACTGCAGGTGCGCCTCCACCGAGTATTATTTTTAAAAAAATGAAAAATCTTGGTTTTGAAGTAATGCATGTTTATGGGTTAACTGAAACCTACGGACATGTAACTCAATGTGCATGGAATGAGTCATGGGAAGATTTGGAGGAAGAAAAACAAAATGAGATTAAAGCTAGGCAAGGAGTGAGATACCCAAATACAGAAGGTGCAACAATTATGGATCCAGAGACTATGAAAGAGGTTCCAAGGGATGGTAAAACAATTGGCGAGATAATGATTAGAGGAAATATAGTAATGAAAGGCTATTTTAAAGACAAAGATGCTACAGATAAAGCGATGAAAGGTGGATGGTTTCACACAGGAGATTTGGCAGTAATGCATCCAGATGGCTATGTAAAGATACAAGATAGATCTAAAGATATAATTATTTCTGGTGGCGAAAATATATCATCAATCGAGATAGAAAATACATTAGCGAAACATCCTTCCGTATCTATTGCTGCAGTAGTGGCAAAACCTGATGAAAAGTGGGGAGAAGTTCCTTGTGCATTTATAGAAATGGTTAAAGATAAGCCAGTTACTGAAAAAGAATTAATTTCTTTTTGTAAAGAAACTCTTGCAAGCTTTAAAGTTCCAAAAAAAGTTGAATTTTGTGAACTTCCAAAGACATCTACGGGAAAAATCCAAAAATTTGAATTAAGAAAAAAGGCCAAGGAGTTAAACTGAATTTAAACGTCGATAATAAAGACGTATTCATGTCAACTAGTGGCATGAGTATTGATAAAAACAAGCCATCAATTTTATTGATGCACGGCAGTGGACTTACACATATAGTCTGGTCTCTCCATGAGCAATTTTACTCAGCAAATGGATTTAATGTTCTATCAGTAGATTTACCAGGTCATGGAGAATCTGAGGGACCTTCTTTAAAATCTATTGAGTCAATTTCTGATTGGGTAAAATCTTTAATTAATGTTTTAGATCTTTCCAAAATTAGTTTTATGGGACACTCACAAGGAACTCTTGTTGGAATTGACTTTGCTTCTAGATATCCAGAGTTAATTGACAAGTTGGTTTTAGTTGCTGGTTCAAACAAAATGCCAGTTAACAGAGAACTTATAGATTTAGCAGAGTCTGGAGACGAAAAAGCAGTTTTGTTAATGATGAAATGGGGCTATGAGGGATCTAAAGCTTTTATAGGCGGGAATCCAGTGAAAAAAATTGTAAATTCTGCAAGAGCTATCCGAGAAGTATTAGCAGTAGACTTAAACGCCTGTAATAATTATAAGGATGGCGAAAATGCAATTAAAAAAATTAATTGTTCAACGTTATGTATTTTTGGAGAATTAGATAAAATGGTGCCAATTAAGGTTGGAGTTAAAATGTCAGAGCAGATAAAAAACTGCCAAACCAAAATTATTTCAAATTGTGGTCATATGATACTTTTTGAAAAAGCATTTGAAATGAGAAAATTAGTAAAAGAATTTATACAAAAAAATAAATGAAAAATTATTCTATTGCAAGATCTAGAAGACTTAGAAGCACACCATACACTTCAAGAATTGAAAAACAAGGTGTGACTGCTTATACATCTTACAACCATATGCTTTTGCCTGCTGCTTTTGGATCTTTAGAAGATTCTTACCATCATTTAAAAGAAAATGTACAAGTTTGGGATGTAGCTGGAGAAAGACAAGTTGAAATATCTGGCAAAGACTCTGGAAAATTAGTTCAATTAATGACGTGTAGAGATCTATCAAAATCTAAAATAGGAAGATGTTATTATTGTCCAATTATTGATGATAAAGCAGGAATTATTAATGATCCTGTAATTTTAAAACTAGGAGAAGATCGTTGGTGGATTTCTATCGCAGACTCAGATGTTATTTTATTTGCAAAAGGATTAGCCATAGGAAACAAATTTGATGTTAAAATATTTGAGCCCAACGTTGATATATTAGCTGTGCAAGGACCAAAATCATTTGCGCTTATGGAAAAAATATTTGGAAAAAAAATAACCGAAATGAAATTTTTTGGTTTTGATTATTTTGAATTTGCAGGAGCAAAACATTTAATTGCAAAATCTGGGTGGTCAAAACAAGGAGGTTATGAAATTTATGTAGAAAATACAGAATCAGGATTAGCTTTATATGATAAATTATTTGAAGTTGGAAAAGAATTTAATGTAAAAGCTGGTTGTCCAAATTTAATTGAAAGAATTGAAAGTGCTTTATTATCATATGGTAATGATATGGATAATGATGATAACCCACTGGAGTGTGGATTAGATAAATATGTAAATTTAGATACAGATATTAATTTTCTTGGAAAAGAAAAACTAAAAGAAATTAAAAAAAAAGGAGTTACAAGAAAGTTAATGGGGGTAGTAATTGATGCAAAAGAAATAAATGTATCAAAATCAATCAATCTTATTAATGGAAAAAATTCAAAAATTGGTGAATTAAGATCAGGAACTTATTCACCACATTTTAAAAAAGTAATTGGGATCGCAATGATTGATAAACCTTACTTTGAAGTTTCGGAAACATTTAAAATATCAATAAATGATGATGTTTTTGAGGGAAAAGTTTGCGATTTACCTTTCATTTAGTATAACTAATTCATCATGAATATAGCGATAGTAGGCGCAACAGGAAATGTTGGAAGAAAAATTATTGAAGTTTTAGAAAAAAAAAACTTTTCTATAGGTAATTTGTATTTAGTTGCATCATCTAAAAGTGCTGGATCAAAATTAAAATTCAAAGGCAAAGAAGTTGAAGTTGAAAATTTAGAAAGCTTTGATTTTTCAAAAGCAAATATTACTTTTTTTTCAGCAGGAGGAAAAATTTCTGAAAAATATGTTCCAATTGCTGCAAAACATTCTGTTGTAATAGATAACTCGAGTCATTTTAGAATGGATCCCGATGTACCCTTAATTGTTCCTCAGGTTAATTCAAACCAACTAAAAAATTTAAAAAAAAATATAATCGCAAACCCAAATTGTTCAACAGCCCAACTCGTTATAATTTTAAAACCATTACATGATTTGTTTAATGTCAAAAGAGTAGTTATTTCTACGTATCAGTCTACTTCAGGCGCAGGTAAAGCGCCGATGGATGAGCTGATAGAGCAAACTAAACTTTCTTTAAATAATAAAAAAATTATTTCAAAAAATTTTACTAAACAAATTGCATTTAATGCAATTCCTCATATTGATGTGTTTGTTGAGGAAGGATATACAAAAGAAGAAATAAAGATGGTTAATGAAACTAAAAAGATTTTAGATAGTAAAATAGAACTAACAGCAACATGTGTAAGAATTCCGGTGCTCGTTTCTCATGCAGAATCTTTGAATATAGAATTTGAAAAACCATTCACTTTGGAAAAAATTACTGAGGCTTTAAATAGCGCTGATGGATGCAAGGTTATTGATGATAGGAAAGATGGAGGTTATATAACACCAGTTGAAGCTGAAGGAAAAAACGAAACATTTATTTCTAGAATTAGAAAAGATAATACAAATAAAAACTCGATTAACCTTTGGTGTGTTTCTGACAACTTGTTAAGAGGAGCCGCATTGAACTCCGTGGAAATAGCTGAAGCATATATAAAAAACAATTAATGAAAAACGATAATCCAATATCACCACATATTCAAATTTATAATTGGCATATATCATCTTTGATTTCAATTTCTCATAGAATAACTGGTATTATAAATATAATAATTATAACTTTAATTTGTTTTTGGGTATCACTTTTGCTTTTAGGAAATTCAAATTATGAATTAATACATAATTTCTTTGGAACTTTTTTTGGTAAATTTGTGATTATTGCTACTGCTTGGTCTTTTTCTTTTCAAATCTTAAGTGAAATTAGACATTTATTTTGGGATTTTGGAATAGGATTTGAATTAAAAACCTCAAATATAACTGGCCTTATAGTTATTTTTGGATCATTTATTTTAACAATTTTTATTTTTATTTTAGGAAGAAATTTAGTTTTATGATTAATGCAACTAAAAAATGGATATTTTTGAAAATAAGCTCGGCAATACTAGTTCCATTGATGCTATGGTTTTTATTTAGTTTAGTATCTTTCTACGATAAAACTTACAACCAGGTATTATTATTTTTTACTAGCCAACCGACGCAATTTTTATTTTCATTGTTTATTATCTTTGCTTATTTTTACTCAGCTTTGAGTATTAGTGAGGTTTTTGAAGACTATATTGAGAATGAAAAATTAAAAAATGTCGCAAACAAATTACTCTTTTTATTTGCTATAATAATACCTATATCAACCCTACTAACACTATTTAAATTAAGTCAATGAGCAAATATAAAATTATAGAACATGAATATGATGTCGTCGTATTGGGTGCAGGTGGCGCAGGATTAAGAGCAGCTGTTGGCTTAAGTGAGGCTGGTTTAAAAACAGCCTGTATATCAAAAGTATTTCCTACTCGAAGCCATACATCAGCAGCTCAAGGTGGTATTTCTGCAGCATTAGGAAACATGGGAGAAGACGACTGGAGATGGCACATGTATGATACCGTGAAAGGAGCTGATTGGCTGGGGGATCAAGACTGTATTGAATATCTATGTAAAGAGGCACCTAGAGCAGTTTTGGAATTAGAAAAATATGGTGTTCCTTTTAGCCGAACTGAGGATGGAAAAATTTATCAAAGACCTTTTGGAGGAATGACTAAAAATTATGGAAATGAAACTGTACAAAGAACTTGTGCAGCAGCAGATAGAACCGGTCATGCCATATTACATACAATGTATGGTCAAGCTTTAAAACATAATACAGAATTTTTTATAGAATATTTTGCATTAGATCTATTAATGAAAAATGGAGAATGTAAGGGTTTGATAGCATGGAATTTAAATGACGGAACTATTCATAGATTCAGATCACATATTACAATTATAGCTACAGGTGGATATGGCAAGACTTACTATTCATCAACTTCTGCACATACATGTACGGGCGATGGAAATGCAATGGTTTTGAGAGCTGGTTTACCTCTACAAGATATGGAGTTCGTTCAGTTTCACCCTACAGGAATTTATGGTCATGGAACTCTAATTTCAGAGGGTGTAAGAGGTGAAGGTGGGTATCTACTAAATTCTAAAGGAGAAAGATTTATGGAACGTTATGCTCCTAAAGCAAAAGATCTCGCATCTAGAGATGTTGTAAGTAGATCGATAGCTGTAGAAATAAACGAAGGAAGAGGAGTTGGAAAAGAAAAAGATCATGTTCATCTTCATTTAAACCATTTAGATCCAAAAGTTATTGAAGAAAGATTACCAGGGATTTCTGAGTCCTCTAGACTATTTGCTGACGTTGATGTAACGAAAGAGCCTATACCAGTAGTACCTACAGTACATTATAATATGGGTGGTATTCCTACAAACTATAAAGCTGAAGTCTTAACATTAAATGGATCTGAAAAAATCGTTCCTGGTCTTATGGCTATTGGAGAAGCAGCTTGTGTTTCTGTTCATGGTGCAAATAGATTGGGTTCCAATTCTTTAATTGATTTAGTCGTTTTTGGAAGAGCAGCAGCAAAAAGAGCATCAGAAATTGTGAAACCTGGTACAGCTCATGAAGAAATACCTCAATCTGAAACAGATAAATGTTTAGATAGATTTGAAAAGTTAAGAAATGGAAATGGAAGCAATAGAACTGCAGATTTAAGACTTTCTATGCAGAAAACAATGCAATCAAAATGTGCAGTTTTTAGAACCGAAAAAACATTAAAAGAAGGTGTAGAAGAAATTAGAAAGCCTTATGAAGGAATAGAATCTATTTCTGTAAAAGATAAGTCATTAATTTTTAATACTGACTTAGTAGAAACGCTTGAATTTGATAATTTAATTAGACAGGCTATTGTTACTATAGACTCTGCATATGAACGTAAAGAAAGTAGAGGTGCACATGCTAGAGAGGATCATCCTAAAAGGGATGACAATAATTTTATGAAACATACGTTATCCTGGTGTGAAGGAAGTAAAACTAAGATTGCTTATAGAGATGTACATAGATCTACCTTATCAAATGATGTACAATATTTTCCACCTCAAGAAAGAGTATATTAATGGTCCAAATAAATTTACCCCAAAACTCGAAAGTTCAAAAGGGTAAATATTATAAAGATAATACTGGCTCAAAAAATATTCGAAAAGTTAATATTTATAGATGGGATCCTTCTACAGGTGATAAACCTCGAATAGATACTTACGAAGTAGACATGGATAATTGTCCTTCAAAAGTATTAGATTTATTAAATAAAATTAAAAATGAAATTGATCCATCGATTGCGTATAGAAGATCATGCGCTCATGGAGTTTGTGGTTCATGTGCAATGAATATGGATGGAAAAAATGGTTTAGCTTGTACAAAACCACATAAAGAAATAAAGGGAGATATAAATATTTATCCCTTACCCCATCTAAAAGTTCAAAAAGATTTAATCGGGGATTTGAGCACATTGTATAAGCAATATGCGTCTGTAGAACCATGGTTAAAAAATTCAAAAAAAGATGATGCAAAGGAGAATATTCAGTCAATAGAAGATAGATCTAAATTAGATGGTCTGTACGAATGTATAATGTGTGCTTGCTGCTCTACTTCATGCCCAAGTTATTGGTGGAATGGAGACAAGTATCTTGGACCTGCAGTTTTGCTACAAGCCTATAGATGGATAATTGATAGCAGAGATGAAGAAAGAAAAGAAAGGTTAAAAAAAGTTGCAGATGAATTAAAACTTTATAGATGCCATACCATTATGAATTGTACTAATGCTTGTCCAAAAGGATTAAATCCAGCAAAAGCAATTGCATCTATAAAAAAAATGCTTGCAACAAGCTGATTACTTATTTAAATAATTTTAGCCATGAATTTAATACAGCATTTTGTTGGTGGTGAACTATTCTTAGGTTCATCAAATAAAAAAGGTAAAGTTTTTAATCCTGCCACAGGGGAACAAGAATCCGACGTATTATTAGCTAACAAATCTGATCTAAATAAAGCAGTTGATATTGCAAAAAAAGCATTTGAGTCATGGTCTTTAAAACCAGCGCTTCAAAGAGCTAGGGTTATGTTTAAATTTAAAGAATTAATAGAGAAAAACTCAGAGGAGCTTACCGAGCTGATAGTATCTGAGCATGGAAAAGTTTATGAAGATGCAAAAGGATCTCTAACAAGGGGATTAGAAGTTGTCGAATTTGCATGCGGCATTCCACAAGTTCTTAAGGGAGAATTTTCAGAAAATGTTGGTACAAATGTTGATAGTTGGTCCATGCGTCAACCATTAGGAGTTGTTGCGGGAATAACTCCGTTTAATTTTCCAGCTATGGTACCAATGTGGATGTTTCCTATTGCAATTGCATGTGGAAACACTTTTATTTTAAAACCTTCAGAAAAGGATCCGTCTTGTTCAATAAAATTGGCTAAACTGCTTAAAGAAGCAGGTCTCCCAGATGGAGTGTTTAATGTTGTTAATGGAGATAAGGAAGCTGTAGATGCAATTTTAGAAAATAAAGAAATTCAAGCTATAAGTTTTGTTGGTTCAACAAATATTGCAAAATATATTTATGAAAATTCAGCAAAGAATGAGAAGAGAGTTCAAGCTTTAGGAGGGGCAAAAAATCATTTAGTTGTTATGCCCGATTGCGACATTGATGGTGCGGTTAATGGATTGATGGGAGCAGCATATGGATCGGCTGGCGAAAGATGTATGGCACAATCTGTTGCAGTAGCCGTAGGAAATATTGGGGATGAACTTGTTTCTCGCCTATCAAAAAAAGTGGAGTTATTAAAAGTTGGACCGGGTATGGATAAAAATTCGGAGATGGGACCACTGGTAACAAAAGAACACTTAGAAAAAGTAAAAGGATATGTAGATCTGGGTGTAAAAGAAGGAGCTAATCTAGTTGTTGATGGAAGAAATTTAAAACTTCAAGGTTATGAAAATGGTTTTTTTATAGGTGGTTGCCTGTTTGATAATGTTAAAAGAGATATGAGAATTTATAAAGAGGAAATATTTGGTCCTGTATTGTCAGTTGTGAGAGTAAAAACTTTTGAAGAGGCTACAAAACTAATTAATGAGCATGAGTATGGTAATGGAGTAAGTATTTACACTAGAGATGGAGACGCAGGAAGAACATTTGCTAGCAAAATTCAAGTAGGTATGGTTGGTATAAATGTACCAATACCTGTTCCAATGGCATTTCATAGTTTTGGAGGTTGGAAAAGATCATTATTTGGTGATAGTGCAATGCATGGACTTGAAGGGGTAAGATTTTATACTAAACTTAAAACTGTAACATCAAGGTGGCCTTCTGGAATAAGATCAAATGCAGAGTTTGTAATGCCAACTATGAAATAAAAAATTATGAAAAAAATATCTTTAATTGGAGCAGGTCAAATTGGTGGAACGTTAGCGCACTTAATTGGTTTAAAAGAAACAGCCTCAGAAGTTGTCCTTTTTGATGTTGCTAGTGGAATTGCTAAAGGCAAAGCTTTGGATATTGCGCAGTCATCATCTGTAGATGGATTTAATGTTAGTTTTTCCGGGACTGATAAATATGAAGATATAAAAAATTCAGACGCAATAATTATTACTGCTGGAGTTCCTAGAAAACCTGGCATGAGCAGAGATGACCTTTTGGGTATTAATTTAAAAATTATTAAGCAAGTCGCTGAAGGAATAAAAAAACATGCTGCAGATGCTTTTGTTATATGTATTACAAATCCATTAGATGTAATGGTGATGGCTTTTCAAAAATATTCAAATTTACCTACAAATAAAGTAGTTGGAATGGCAGGAATTTTAGATAGTTCAAGATTTAAATTATTTTTATCGCAAGAGTTAAAAGTTCCAGTGAAAGAAATCGAAGCAATGGTAATGGGAGGTCATGGAGACACAATGGTTCCGCTACCAAGGTTTACAAAGGTTTCAGGAAAATCTTTGTTAGATTTAGTGAAAGAAGGAAAATTATCACTAGAGAGATTAGAAGAAATAAATCAAAGAACTAGAGATGGAGGTGCAGAGATTGTTAAATATTTAGAAAAAGGTTCTGCATTTTATGCACCAGCAGCATCAGGGGTTCAGATGGCTGAAGCGTATTTAAAAGATGAAAAAAAACTATTACCCTGCGCTGCTTATCTTAATGGCGAATATGGTGTTAAAAATATTTATGCAGGAGTACCTGTCATCATTGGAAAATCAGGGGTAGAAAAAATTGAAGAAATAAATCTAGATGATAAAGAAAAAAAAGAGTTTGTTAATTCAATTGAGGCTGTTAAAAAATTATGGGAAGCTGCATCTAAAATAGATCCAGATCTCTCTAAGTAATGAATATTCACGAACACCAAGCGAAACAAATCTTAAAAAAATATGGAGTACCTGTGCCAAATGGAGTTTTTGGATTAACAGTTGAAGAATTAATTGAAAAATCAAAATCATTAAAAACTAATAAATATATTTTAAAAGCACAAATTCATGCGGGAGGCAGAGGTAAAGCTGGTGGCGTAAAAATACTTGATAGTATTGAAGAATTAAAAAAAGCATCAAAAGAAATGATGGGTAAAAAACTCATTACTCATCAAACAGGCCAAGAAGGCAAAGTGGTTAGAAGACTATATGTTGAGGAATCTTCCAATATAGAAAAAGAATTTTATTTATCTTGTTTAGTTGATAGAGCTAGCTCAAAAATTGCATTTATTTCAAGTGATCAAGGAGGAGTAGATATAGAAGAGGTAGCAAAAAACAATCCAGAAAAAATTATTACTACAAAAATCAATTATTCCAAAGAAATTTTAAATGAAGATTGTGAAAATATAATAAAAATCTTTTCTTTAGAAAAGAAAGTGCATGAACAAGCAAAAAATTTAATAAAAGCAATCTACAAAATGTTTGTAAGTACCGATGCAAGTATGGTTGAAATTAATCCATTAATTTTGACTAAAGAGAGCAATATAATTTGTTTAGATGCAAAAGTTAATTTTGACGATAATGCTTTGTTTAAACATCCTGAGATAGCTGAACTTAGAGACTTAAGTGAAGAAGATCCAATTGAAATAGAAGCAAGCAAACATGATTTATCTTATATTAAATTAGATGGAAGCATAGGATGTATGGTTAATGGTGCTGGTTTAGCTATGGCTACAATGGATATTATAAAACTATATGGAAAAGAACCTGCTAATTTTTTGGATGTTGGAGGTGGCGCTTCTAAAGAAAAAGTTACAGAAGCGCTTAAATTAATTCTTTCGGATAAAAATGTTAAAGGAATTTTAATAAATATTTTTGGAGGAATTATGAGATGTGATGTACTTGCAGAAGGAGTTGTGAATGCAGCAAAAGATATGCATATTAATGTTCCTTTAGTAGTCAGATTAGCAGGAACAAATTTTAAAGAAGGAAAAAAAATATTAGATAGTTCAGGATTAAAGTTAATTTCAGCTGAAAATTTAGATGATGCAGCAAAAAAAATTGTGGAAGCTATAAAGTAACATGTCAATATTAGTTGATAAAAATACAAAAGTAATTTGCCAAGGTTTTACAGGATCTCATGGCACATTTCATTCCGAACAAGCAATTAAATATGGAACAAATTTGGTAGGTGGTGTTACTCCAAAAAAAGGAGGACAAACACATCTTGATCGGCCCGTTTTTAATACTGTTGAAGAAGCAAAAAAAGAAACTGGTGCTAATGCAAGCATGATTTATGTTCCGGCAAAATTTGCTGCATCAGCTATAATTGAGGCAATTGAATCTTCTATTGAAATTATAGTTTGTGTAACTGAGGGTATACCCGTGCAAGATATGCTTAAAGTTAAGTTAAAATTAAAGAATTCAAAAAGTAGGTTAATAGGACCTAATTGCCCTGGAATAATTACTCCTGGTGAATGTAAAATTGGAATTATGCCTGGTATTATTCATAAGAAAGGTACAGTGGGAATTGTGTCAAGATCTGGTACTTTAACTTATGAAGCGGTTGCACAGACTACAGAAAATGGGTTAGGCCAATCATCATGTATTGGGATCGGTGGAGATCCAATAAACGGAACAAGTTTTATAGATTGTTTGGATTTATTTCTAAAAGATGATGAAACTAAATCAATTTTGATGATCGGAGAAATAGGCGGAACATCAGAGGAGGAAGCTTCTGAATTTTTAAAAAACCACAAAGTTAAAAAACCAATTGTTGGTTTTATTGCTGGAGTCACTGCTCCACCAGGTAGACGAATGGGTCATGCTGGAGCTATTATCTCAGGAGGCAAAGGAACGGCACAAGATAAAATAAAAAAGATGAAGGAATGTGGAATTACTATCGCAAAATCACCTGCAGAAATAGGCAAAACATTATTAAATAAATTGTCTAATTGAAAAACTATTTTCAGATAATATAATAACATTAATAAATTAATGTCCTCTTCAAAAAATATAGATTTTGAACAAACTTCATTTTTAAGCAAATCTAATAGCGCTTTTATTGAGGACATGTATCAAAAATTTATTGAAAAAGATCCAAATCTCCCTGAAAGTTGGAAAAGTTATTTTGAAACTTTGGGAGATGATTTCGATTTAATTATAAAAGAAATAGAAGGACCTAGCTGGAAGAGAAATAGAAAAAAAATAAATTTAGACAAAAAAATTATAAAAAATAAGAGCTATTTTAATAATGAAGAAATTGAAAAAGATAAAGCAGATTCAATAAGAGCAATAGCTTTAATACGAGCATATAGAATTAGAGGCCACTTAATTGCTAATCTAGATCCACTTGGAATGATGGAAAGAAAATATCTTCATGAACTACATCCATCAGATCATGGATTTAATAAAGAAGATTATGATAAAAAAATTTTTCTACATTCTTATATGGAAAAAGGCTATTCAACAGTTAATGAAATAATTTCTAATTTAAAAAAAATTTATTGTTCAACAATTGGTGTTGAATATATGCATATATCTGACCCAGTTGAAAAAGTTTGGTTTAGAAATAGAATGGAAAAAGGAGAAAATCAAATTAAGTTTACAGATACTGGTAAAAAGGCAATACTAAACAAAATTATTCAAGCAGAAGGATTTGAAAAGTTCTTAGCAAAAAAATATGTTGGAACAAAAAGATTTGGATTAGATGGTGCTGAGTCTTTAATTCCTGCGATGGAACAAATAATTAAAAGAGGCGGTCAGCTTGGAGTTAAAGAAATTAAAATTGGTATGCCACATAGGGGCAGGCTGAATGTCCTAGCAAATGTGTTACAAAAGTCTTATAAAAGAATTTTTAATGAATTTGCAGGAGAAATTTCTAGTAATCAAGAGGACTCAGCTGGTGATGTTAAATATCATTTAGGAGCTTCATCAAATAGAGAGTTTGATGGTAACTCAGTTCATGTAAGTTTGACTGATAACCCTTCGCATTTAGAAGCTGTAGATCCTGTTGTTTTAGGACAAACAAGAGCAAAGCAATTTTTTCATAGAGACACAAAAAGAAACAAAGTAATACCAATATTAATTCATGGCGATGCTGCTTTCGCAGGACAAGGTGTAGTAGCAGAGTGCTTTGCTATGTCTGGGTTGCCTGGTCACAATACCGGAGGAACAATTCATATAATTGTAAATAATCAAATTGGTTTTACAACAAGCCCTAGATTTGCAAGATCAAGCCCTTACCCTTCTGATTTAGGTAAAGTTGTCGATGCTCCAATTTTACATTGTAACGGCGATGATCCAGAGTCAGTAACTCACTGTGCAAAAATTGCTATAGAGTTTAGGCAAAAATTTAATAAAGATGTAGTTCTAGATATGATTTGTTATAGAAGATTTGGCCACAATGAAGGAGACGAGCCTTCATTCACTCAACCTTTAATGTACAAAAAAATTAGGCAGCACCCTACTACATTAAATGTTTATGGAAATAGATTGATTAGAGAGGGGACCATAAATGCAGATGAATTTGATAAAATGAAAAATGATTTTAAAAATCTTCTAGAAGAGCAGTATAAAACTGCCAAAGACTATAAACCTAAAATAGAGTGGTATGAGGGAACGTGGTCAAGATACAAACCGGAAAAAGGAAAAGATAAAAGAGGAAAAAGTGGTGTAGATTTATCAAAAATTCAAAAAATTTCTGATCAAATAAATACTATTCCCTCAACAATTAACATTCATAAAACAATTTCTAAAGTTTTAGAACTAAGAAAACAATCAGTTATTAATAAAAAAGGTATAGACTGGTCTTCTGCTGAAGCATTAGCGTTTGGTACTCTACTTGAAGAAGGGTTTCCTGTAAGGCTTGTTGGCCAAGATTCTGGAAGAGGAACGTTTAGTCAAAGACATTCTGTTTTGAGAAATCAAATAGATAACTCTCGTTTTATACCTTTAAATAATATTTCAAATAAACAAAAAAGTTTTGAAGCTGTTGATAGCTTTTTATCAGAGCTTGCAGTTTTAGGATTTGAATATGGATATAGTTTAGTCGAACCAAGTACACTAACAATTTGGGAGGCACAATTTGGAGATTTTGTAAATGGGGCTCAAGTTATTATAGATCAATTTATTGCATCAGGTGAACGAAAATGGTCTAGAGCAAGCGGACTTGTAATGTTACTACCCCATGGATACGAGGGCCAAGGTCCAGAACATTCATCAGGAAGACTTGAAAGATTTTTACAATTATGTGCACAGGATAATTTACAAGTAATGAACTGTACAACCCCTGCAAATTACTTCCATGCTTTGAGACGTCAAATACATAGGGACTTTAGAAAACCGCTAGTTATTATGACACCAAAATCATTATTAAGAAATAAACTCTGTGTATCAAATTTAGAAGATTTTGGAAAAAAAAATTCTTTTCATAGAGTTTTATGGGATCATGCTATAGATCCTAAAGAAAAAGGTTTTATTAAATTAAAAAAAAGTAAAAAAATTAAGAAAGTTATTTTGTGTTCTGGTAAAATATACTTCGATCTTTTGCAGGCCAGAGAGAAGATGAAAATCGATGATGTAATAATTTTTAGAATTGAACAATTATACCCATTTCCAGTAAAACCCTTGGTTAAAGAGATTGCAAAATATGCCGAAAATGCAAAATTTTATTGGTGCCAAGAAGAACCAAAGAATATGGGTGCATGGCTTTTAGTGCGAGATTATATTCAATGGACATTAAAGTATATAGGCGCTAAAAATAAAGAAATCATGTATATAGGTAGAAACCCTTCAGCATCTCCAGCTACTGGTTATGCTAAAAGACATATAGCGCAACAGAAAGCAATAATTGATCAAGTATTTGAATAAATAATGAGTGAAAAGATTGTAGTACCAGCACTAGGAGAAAGCATAACTGAAGCAACAGTAGCTAAATGGTTAAAAAATACTGGAGACAGTATAGAGGCAGATGAACCAATTGTTGAACTTGAAACAGACAAAGTTAACCTTGAAGTTCCATCTCCAATTAATGGAGTTTTAGGAAAAATTAGCGCTAGTGAAGGCGATGTAGTCCAAGTTGGCTCAACATTGGGTTTAATAAATTCAAATTCAAAAGGTCATAGTGGAAATAATTTAAAAGATAAGTCGGAAGATAAAGAAGAAAATAATATAGTAAGTATTGATATTGAAAAAAAAAAGGAACAAAAAGAAATTAAAATATTAAAGGAAGAACAAGAAACAGCAGCTGAGTCAGAGAGTTCAGTAGAGGAAAAACCTTTAGTTTTAGAAGCTCAAGAACAAGAGAGTCCTATAGAGGAAAAACCTTTAGTTTTAACAAACGAGGTTGAAGAAAAAACCGAAGCCAATGAAAATTTATCTCCAGCTGTAAGAAAAATAGTTGCTGAAAATAAAATTGATGTAAAAAAAATTAAAGGGTCAGGAAAAGAAGGAAGAATATTAAAAGAAGACTTGATTGACCTAATGGGAGTGAACCCTGGTCCATCCGAGAGAAAAATTAAATATGGTCATGAAGAAAGAATTAAAATGACTAGATTAAGACAAACCATAGCAAAAAGACTAAAACAAGCCCAAGAAAATGCAGCTCTGCTTACGACATTTAATGAAGTAGATATGACAAACATTGTTGAAATGAGAAAAGAAAATCAGGATGATTTTCAAAGAAGATATGGGATTAAATTAGGATTTATGTCTTTTTTTGTAAAAGCTTCTGTAGTTGCTTTAAAAAATTATCCAGCTGTTAATGCTGAAATAGAAGATAATGAAATAGTTTATAAAAATTATTATAATATAAGTTTTGCAGTTGGCACTGAAAAAGGTCTTGTTGTTCCAGTTTTAAGAAATGCAGACGAACTATCTTTTGCTGATATAGAAAAAAATATAAAAAAACTTTCAGATAAAGCTAAAGAAGGAAAACTAACTATTGAAGATCTGCAGGGAGGAACTTTTACAATTAGCAATGGAGGAGTTTATGGATCTATGCTTTCTACCCCTATTCTAAATTTACCTCAGTCAGGAGTATTAGGTATGCATAATATTGTTGATAGACCAATTGTAGTAGATGGTGAAATTAAAATTAGACCTGTGATGTATTTAGCTTTATCTTATGATCACCGAATAATAGATGGAAAAGACTCGGTATCTTTTTTAAAAACTATAAAAGAGAATTTAGAAGATCCTAGAAGGTTATTTTTAAATATTTAAATGTCTGAAAAATTTCAAGCAGTTGTTATTGGTGGGGGTCCAGGAGGCTATGTTTGTGCAATACGATTATCTCAATTAGGTATTAAAACAGCTTGCATAGATGCTAGAGGAGCATTAGGTGGAACATGTCTAAACATTGGATGTATACCATCCAAAAGTTTGCTGAACTTATCTGAAAATTTTGAAAAAACGAAAAATTTTTCTAAACTTGGGATAGAAGTTGGTCAAGTTAAGCTTAATTTAGAAAAGATAATGAAAAACAAAAATAAGGCAGTAGACACTTTGACTAAAGGAGTAGAATTTCTGTTTAAAAAAAATAAAGTTTCTTATTACAAAGGTACTGCAACTTTTAAAACTGCAAAAAAAATTTCAATAAAAGATGAAAAAAAAGAAATTATAATTGAAACAGAAAAAACAATTATAAGCACAGGCTCTGAACCAGTTTCATTACCAGGTGCAGAATTTGATGAAAAAAAAATTTTATCTTCAACAGGTGCATTATCTTTAGAAAAAGTACCAAAAAAAATGTTAGTGGTTGGTGGAGGTTATATTGGATTAGAAATGGGCTCTGTTTGGTTAAGATTTGGTTCTGAGGTGCATGTAATAGAATCTCTAGATCATATCACTCCAGGAATGGATAGAGAAATTTCAAAAGAGTTTATGAAAATATTAACAAAACAGGGAATGAAGTTCCATTTACAAACCAAACTAGAGAGTATTAGAAAAAATGATAGTGGAGTTATAGTTACATCAAGCAGTAAAGATGGAAAAAAAATTGATTTTAATTGTGATGCTGTGCTAATTTCTATTGGAAGAAAACCAAATACAAAAAATTTAAATTTAGAAAAAATAAATATTATTTTAGATGATAAAAAACGTATAAAAACTAACAAAAATTTTGAAACTAGCGTAAAAAATATTTACGCAATTGGAGACGTTATATCTGGGCCCATGTTAGCGCATAAAGCTGAAGAAGAAGGTATAGCAGTTGCTGAATTAATTGCAGGACAATCAGGACATGTTAATTACGATGTTATACCAGGAGTTATTTATACATCTCCAGAAGTTGCATCAGTTGGAAAAACAGAGGAACAATTAAAAGAAATGAACAAAAAGTATAAAATAGGAAAGTTTCCTTTTTTAGCCAATTCAAGAGCAAAAGCTATAGATGTACCCGAAGGTTTTGTAAAAATCCTTGCGGATGATAAAACAGATAAAATATTGGGCGCTCATATGATAGGACCCCACGCAGGTGAAATGATTGCAGAAATAGGGATTGCTATGGAATTTGGAGCAAGCGCAGAGGATATAGCTCGAACTTGTCACGCTCACCCAACTTTTTCTGAAGCTATAAAAGAGGCTGCTTTATCTGTAGATAAAAGAGCAATACACTCTTAGAAAATTTTCATAATATATAAATATGAAAGTGCCGATTCTCTTACCTAATATTTTTAACTATCCATTCACTTATCAGTCTGACTTAAACTTAAAAGTTGGTGAATATGTAATAGTTCCTTTTGGCAAAACAAAAATGGTAGGTGTAGTTTGGAATCATTTCGAAAAAAAAAATGAAAAAAACTTCCATCTCAAAAAAATTATAAAAAGACTTAAAATTACTCCATTAAATGAAAATACAATTAAATTTTTAAACTGGTTTTCACAATATAATCTTATTCCAAAAGGAATGTCTTTAAAATTACATTTATTAAGCAATGAAGCAGTAGAAGAAATACCTGATAAAGAATTTGAGAGCTATAGGTTAGTTAAAAAAAAAAATGACTTTAAACTTTCTAAAGAACAAGAGAAAAGTTTATATGAAATAAAAATTAAAAATAAAGAATTTAGAGTTCATGTTTTACAAGGAACAACTGGATCTGGAAAAACAATTGTATATTTTAATTCAATCAAAGACAAAATCGACAAAGGTTATCAGGGCTTGATTTTATTACCTGAGATAGGATTAACATCTGAATTTGAGAAAAAATTTATTGACTTCTTTGGGTTTAACCCAGCAATTTGGCATTCAGGAATAACAAAAAAAAAGAAAAAAATTATTTGGAACGGATTATCAAATGGAAAAATAAAAGTAGTTATTGGAGCAAGATCTGCATTATTTCTACCATTTAATAAATTAGGAATAATTATTGTAGATGAGGAGCACGATCAATCTTATAAGCAAGACGAAGGTGTAATTTATAATGCTCGCGATATGGCAATCTCAAGAGCATCTTTTGAGAATATTCCAATAGATCTTGTTTCCGCAGTACCTTCAATTGAAACATATGAGAATATAAAAAAAAAAAAATATTCTTACTCCAGGATTTTTAACAGATATAAAAATGCTCAACTGCCCAAACACGAGATTATTGATTTAAATAAATATAAACTTAACAATCAATCTTGGATCTCATCAAAAACAGTTGAAAAAGCAAAAAATCATTTAGAGAATGGTGATCAGGTACTTTTTTTTATTAATAGAAGAGGATTTTCACCTTATGTTTTTTGTAAAAATTGTTTAAAAGTTTATTCATGTCCACATTGTTCAATTAATTTAGTTTATCATAAGAATAAAAAAAAACTTTTATGTCACTACTGTGGCTTTACAGCAAATTTAAAAAGAACATGTGATAGCAATATAAGTGGTAGTTGTAAATTTATTTTGAGTGGACCAGGTGTGGAAAAGATTTTTGAAGAAGTGAAGAAATTTTTTCCTAACCAACAATCATTAATTTTTTCTAGTGATACGATGAATAAAAAAAAATCATCAAATGATTTGCAAAAAATTATTAATAATGAAGTTAAAATTTTAATTGGTACACAATTGATATCTAAAGGTTATCATTTTCCAAATTTAAATTGTATAATTGTATTAGATATTGACTTATCATCACTAGGTCATGATTTAAGAGGAGCAGAAAAGAATCTTCAATTATATCATCAGTTATCAGGTAGAGCCGGCAGAACTGGAAAACCAGCAATTGTATATTTCCAAACCTATAATTTAAAATCTGATACTATTTCTAAACTTACTAACTCAGATCCATTTATATTTTTAGAAAACGAGCTTGAATTAAGAAAGAAAAATAATCTACCACCGTTTGAAAGATTTATTGCTTTAATATTAACTGGTAAAAATGAAAAAAAATTAGAAAATGAATCTTATAGGTTAAAAAAGCACTTAGTAAAAAATTTAAGTAGTAAAATTTTAGGACCTATTAATGCACCTATTTATAGGATTAGAAAAAATTTTAGAAATAGAATTTTAATACGCAGTAAAAAATCAGATAAAATTCAAGAGTCCCTTAGTATTATCTTAAAAAAATTTAAATTTTCACCAGAAATGAAACTGACGGTTGATGTTGATCCAATAAGCTTTAATTAATTGATAAAAAAAAGGAATTTCGACAAACTGCAGCTTGAAGAGAATATTGTCATATGTTAGTTAAATTCAAAATTTAAAAAAACTTCAAATATTAATTAGGAGCTTAAATTGAGTAAAAATAAGAGTTTTTCAGATACATCAGCGAATAGGTATTCTTTAGCACTTTATGAATTAGCCAAGGAATCTAGTGAATTAGATGAAATAGAAAAAAACTCTTTTTCATTAATTCAATTAATATTTAACAATAATGAATTTCAATCCTTAATAAAAAATCCAACTATTAAAAAAAACGAACTACTTACTGCTATATCAAAGATATCAGAACAATATAAATTAAATGCTTTATTAATTAAATTTTTAAGTTTTTTAATTTCAAAAAGAAGATTTTTTTACATTGAAAAGATTTTAAAGGATTTTATAGAAACTTGTTCAAAAAAAAGAGGAGAAATTAAAGCTCAATTAACTTCAGCAAAAGAACTTTCAGAAAGTGAGATAAATAGTATAAAAGATGATTTAACAAAAAATTTTGGTTCAAAAATAAAATTAAACTATAAGCATGATGAAACTTTAATTGGAGGTTTAATAGTGCAGGTTGGAAGTACGATGATTGACTCATCAATAAAAAATAAACTACAAAAAATTGAAAATAGAATGATCGAGGCTTAAATGGAAATAAATCCTTCAGAAGTAACTAAAATACTAAAAGAACAAATAAAAAATTTTGGAGATAAGGCTGAAATAACAGAAGTAGGACAGGTTTTGTCAGTAGGTGATGGTATAGCCAGAATTTATGGACTTGATAATGTCCAGGCAGGCGAGATGGTAGAATTTGCAGACGGATCAAAAGGAATGGCACTAAACTTAGAAAGTGAAAATGTTGGTGTTGTAATTTTTGGAGACGATAAGGCAATTAAAGAAGGGGACACAGTTAAAAGAACAGGAGCAATTGTTGACACTCCAGTGGGAAAAGAATTATTAGGAAGAGTTGTTGACGGATTAGGCAATCCAATTGATGGAAAGGGTGCATTAGCCAAATCAATTAAACGAAGCAGAGTTGAGGTAAAGGCTCCAGGAATTATTCCACGTAAATCAGTTAGTGAACCAATGCAAACCGGACTTAAATCAATTGATAGTTTAGTTCCAATTGGAAGAGGTCAGAGAGAATTAATTATTGGTGATAGACAAACAGGTAAAACAGCAGTTGCTATTGACGCAATTATTAACCAAAAAAAAATAAACGAGTCTAACGATGAGAAACAAAAATTATATTGTGTTTATGTAGCAATAGGACAAAAAAGGTCTACGGTTAGACAAATCGAAAAGACTCTAGAAGAAGCTGGCGCCATGGAATATACAACTATTGTTGCAGCAACAGCTTCTGATGCAGCACCGCTGCAATTTTTAGCTCCTTATACTGGCTGTGCGATGGGAGAATATTTTAGAGATAACGGGATGCACGCATTAATTATTTATGACGACCTGTCAAAACAAGCAGTTGCTTATAGACAGATGTCGCTTTTATTAAGAAGACCTCCTGGAAGAGAAGCCTACCCAGGAGATGTATTTTATTTACATAGTAGACTGCTAGAAAGAGCAGCTAAGTTGAGTGATGATCATGGTGGAGGGTCCTTGACGGCCCTTCCAATAATTGAAACACAGGGTGGTGATGTTTCGGCGTTTATACCTACAAATGTAATTTCAATTACAGATGGTCAAATTTTTTTGGAAACAGAATTATTTAACCAAGGTATAAGACCTGCAATTAACGTAGGATTGTCAGTTTCGAGAGTCGGATCTTCTGCCCAAACAAAAGCAATGAAAAAAGTTTCTGGATCAATGAAACTTGAACTTGCTCAATATAGAGAAATGGCAGCATTTGCTCAGTTTGGATCAGATTTAGACGCTTCTACTCAAAAACTTTTAAATAGAGGTTCTAAATTAACTGAACTATTAAAACAAAAACAATATTCACCTATGACTGTAGCCGAACAAGTAATCTCTGTATTTTGTGGTGTAAAAGGTCATTTAGACAATATTGAGCAAAAAAATATTTCTGATTTCGAAAAAAAAATTATAGAAAAATGTAGGTCAGAAAAAGCTGAAATTTTAGATTCGATTTCAAGTTCTGGAAAACTTGAGGAAAATACGGAAAAATCATTAAATGAAGTTGTTACAGAACTCAAAAAAAATTTTAATTCTTAGAAAATGGCAAGTCTAGACGATTTAAAAAAAAGAATATCAAGTGTTAAATCTACTCAAAAAATTACTAAGGCGATGAAAATGGTTGCTGCGTCTAAGTTAAGAAGGGCTCAAGAAAGCGCTGAAAAAGGTAGGCCTTATTCAGACAAAATGAATAATATTATTCTTAATCTTTCAAATAGTATTTCAGATCAAGAAAACTCACCTAGGTTACTTTCAGGCTCAGGTGATGACAAGGTTCATTTATGTATTGTGATGACTTCTGATAGAGGTTTATGTGGGGGATTTAATACAAATATAATTAAAAAGGCCAAGTCATTTTTTCAAAAAATATTAGATGAAGGTAAAACTTTAAAAATTATGACAGTTGGATCAAAAGGATATGATCAATTAAAAAGAACTTATAAAGATAATATAATTGAAAAAATTTCTTTCAAAGAATCTAAAAATGCAAATTATTTTGATGCTGACAAAGTTGGGAAAATAATTATTGAAAAGTTTGAAAAAAAAGAATTTGATGTTTGTACAATTTTTTATAATCAATTTAAAAATGTTATAACTCAAATACCACAAGAGCAACAAATTATTCCTTTAAAAAATTCCGATGTAGAGAAAAATTTATCTGAAGACAACTATGAATTTGAACCTGAGGAGGATGAAATTTTAAGCAATTTACTGCCAAAAAATATTTCTACTCAAATTTTTAAAGCAATGTTAGAAAATTCAGCGAGCGAGCAAGGCTCAAGAATGAGTGCAATGGATAACGCAACTAGAAATGCAGGTGAAATGGTTGACAAGCTTACTATTCAGTATAATAGAAGCCGTCAAGCAGCAATTACTAAAGAACTAATTGAAATTATATCAGGAGCAGAAAGTTTATAATTATGAGAAAAGGAAAAATTACACAAATTATTGGAGCAGTAGTAGACGTTAAATTTGAAGGAGAACTACCAGAAATATTAACCGCATTGGAGTGTGAAAATAGTGGAAATAGACTTGTTTTGGAAGTTGCGCAGCATTTAGGAGAGTCTAGTGTTAGAACAATTGCAATGGATGCTACAGAAGGCTTAAAACGAGGGGACGAAGTAAGTGATACAGGCGCTCCAATCAAAGTTCCTGTTGGTCCAGAAACTTTAGGTAGAATTATTAATGTAATTGGTGAACCTATTGATGAAAAAGGTGTAGTTAAAACTAAAGAAAGTTGGCCCATTCATAGATCGGCACCTGAGTTTAATGACCAATCTACAGAAACAGAAATTTTAGTTACAGGAATTAAGGTGGTAGATCTGTTAGCTCCATACGCAAAGGGTGGAAAAATTGGTTTATTTGGTGGCGCAGGAGTAGGAAAAACAGTTCTTATTATGGAATTAATAAACAATGTAGCAAAAGCACACGGAGGCTTTTCAGTATTTGCAGGTGTTGGTGAAAGAACTAGAGAAGGAAACGACCTTTATCATGAAATGATTGAGTCAGGAGTAATTAAGCCAGAAGGCACAGGATCAAAAGCTGCATTAGTTTACGGTCAGATGAACGAACCGCCTGGAGCAAGGGCTAGAGTAGCACTATCAGGACTTACAGTTGCTGAATATTTTAGAGATCAAGAAGGTCAAGATGTGCTTTTTTTTGTGGATAATATATTTAGATTTACTCAAGCTGGTTCAGAAGTTTCTGCTTTATTAGGAAGAATTCCATCTGCAGTAGGATATCAGCCTACACTAGCTACTGATATGGGTAATCTTCAAGAAAGAATCACGACTACGAACAAAGGTTCTATTACATCTGTTCAAGCTATATATGTGCCAGCTGACGATTTGACAGACCCAGCACCTGCTACATCTTTTTCTCACCTAGATGCAACAACGGTTTTATCTAGACAAATTGCTGAAATTGGAATTTATCCAGCTGTAGATCCATTAGACTCAACTTCTAGAATTTTAGATCCAAGAATAGTTGGAGATGAACATTATAGAGTTGCTAGAGAAGTTCAAAAAGTATTGCAAACTTATAAATCTTTACAGGATATTATTGCTATCTTAGGTATGGATGAATTGTCTGAAGAAGATAAGCTAACTGTAGCTAGAGCAAGAAAAATTCAAAGATTTTTATCTCAACCTTTCTTTGTTGCAGAGGTATTTACTGGTTCTCCAGGAAAACTAGTTGATCTAGAGTCTACAATTAAAGGCTTTGATGCAATTTGCAAAGGTGAATATGATCACTTACCTGAAGCAGCTTTTTATATGGTTGGAACAATAGAAGAAGCAGTAGAAAAAGCTGAAAAAATGGCAAAAGAAGCAGCAGCATAATGAGCGAAGGTTTTAAGCTTGAAATAGTAAACCCAGAAAGTTCATTCTTATCAAAAGAAGGAGTTTCTGAGGTAGTGGTGCCAGCTTTTGAAGGTGATATGGGAATATTAAAAGACCACATATCAATAATATCTTTTTTAAAACCCGGGTTAGTAAAAATTTTTGAAGGTTCCAAAGAAGAAATTTACTATGTTGATGATGGAATAGTAGAATTCAAGAATAATTGCTTGTCAATATTAACTAGTAATATTTTCGATATTAAAAAAATAGATAAAAATATAGTTAAAGATGCTTTAAATAAAGCTGAACAAGACAATCAAAAAAAAGATATTTCTGATCAAAACAAATACCTAAATGATCAAAAGATTGATGTTTTAAAGAATTTAACTTTAAATTAGTTTAATATTTTCGATATTTCCTGCTTAAGATTTTTGTAAACATTTAGTTTAAAATTTACAGCTATTTTTGTTAAATCCTCTAAATCAATCCATTTCCATTCAAGAAATTCAGGTTTTTTGGTGTTTATATTAATCTCGGAATCATTTCCAATAAATCTTACCACAAACCATTTTTGTATTTGACCTTTAAATCTACCTTTCCAAATAATTCCTATTAATTCATCTGGTAAAATATAAGTAAGTTTTTTTTCAATTTCCTGAACTAGTTCTACGCTTACAATGCTAGTTTCTTCTTTTAACTCTCTTAAGGCAGCCTCATAATAGTTTTCACCTTTATCTACGCCCCCCTGAGGCATTTGCCAAAAATTTTTTGGGTTATCTATTCTTTTTGCTACAAATATTTTATTTTCATTATTTAATACTATAATTCCAACTCCATTCCTGAGGGGCAGTTTTTCAAATTTTTTTTCTTTTTCATTCATTAAGAAGCTTTAATGCAAATTTAAGTTGATTATCGCTTTCTGTATTTATTTTGAAATCATCTGTTTCTTCACTTATTTCTATATCGGGCACTACTCCGACTTCTGATATAGACACTCCTGAAGGTAAATAATACTTTGATATAGTTAATCTAATAGCTCCTTTATTTTTTAAAGGTATGATGGACTGTACTGATCCTTTTCCATAACTTTGTTCACCAATAACTATTGCTCTTTTATGATCTTTTAATGCACCAGCTACAATTTCCGATGCTGAAGCTGATCCATAATTAATTAAAACAATTAAAGTTTTTCCATCAATTATATCACCTTCATCTGCAAAAAATTTTTTGTTTTCTGATTTATTTCTACTCTTAGTTGATACAATTTCTCCTTCATTTAAAAAGAAGTCAGATATTTTTATAGCTTGTGAGAGTAAACCACCAGGGTTGTTTCTTAGGTCCAAAATATAACTTTTAACATATTTGTTTTTTTTTATTTCTTTAATTTTATTTTTAATTTGGTTACTGCTATTTTCATTAAAAGCATTTAATCTTAAATAGCCTACATTATCTTCTAAGATTTCAGACTTTACTGACTGAATTTTAATAATTTCTCTTGTTATGTTAAAAATTAAAGCTTTCTTAACTCCTTTTCTTCTTACTGTAATTTCTATATTGCTTCCAACTTTTCCTCTCATTAAATCAACTGCTTCCGATAATGATTTTCCCTGAACTTGATCATCATTAATTTTGACTATGTAATCACCAGCTTTTAAACCAGCTTTTGAAGCTGGTGTGTTATCAATTGGCGAAATTACTTTTACAACACCAGCTTCCATACCAACTTCAATTCCTAAACCACCAAATTTTCCACTAGTTTCAGTTTGCATATTTAATAACATTTCTGGCGACAGGTAAGATGAATATGGGTCTAGAGACTGTAAGACACCATCAATTGCTGCATCCATCACTTCACTTTGGTTAATTTCTTCTACATACTCATTATTTATTTTATTTAAAACTTCACTAAACAAATCGATTTTTTTATAGATTGTTGTATTTTCGGCAGCAAAACTTTTGCTTAAATAAAATAAAAATAGAACTATAGTAATTTGAAAGTATTTTTTCATATCGTTACCTTCTCTTTTGGAATTAATTCAGACCACATTTCTTCTAGTTCATAAAATTTTCTTTTTTCCGGATTAAAAATATGAACTATTAAATCTATACCATCAATTAGTTTCCATTCACTGCTATCTGTACCTTCTATTTTACAATTTTTAACTCCATTATTTTTAAATTTTTCTAGAACTTGCTCTGACAAGGCCTGAATATGTCTTGATGATGTGCCACTTGCTATAATCATATAGTCTGCCATTGAGCTTTTGTTTGCAAGATCTATACTAACTATGTCTAGCGCTTTGTTATTATCTAAGGTCTTTAGAATTGTTTCTTTTAGATCTACTATTTTATCCATTAATTAGTAAAATCTTATCAAATTTTTCTTATTTTAGAAGATGAAATATTGACTTTTTTGAAATTTACAAACTTTAAATTTTTCTGTCTTAAGTGTTTAAAAGCGATCGATTTTAAGGATTGTACTTTATAGCCCTGCCTATCAAAAACTAAAATATTACATTTTTGAGAAATCAATTTCCATTTATGCCACTTATGAAATTCAACAAGACTATCAGCACCAATAATTAAAAATATTTTACAATTATTTTTAGTTTTTATATAATTAATTAAATTAATTGTTCTATTAGACTTTATTTTGTCTTCAAAATATTTAATTTTAATAAATTTATTAAATTTTATTATTTTTTTTGATAATTTAACTCTTTCTTTTAAATTTAGTTTACTTTTTTTTTTAAAAGGACTCTTTTTAGTAATAGCCCAAATTATACGATCTAATTTAAACTTCTTCTTTGCTGATGTTGATATTGCAAGATGTCCTATATGTGGTGGATCAAAAGTACCGCCCAATAATCCTATTTTTTTTATTATTTTTTTATTATTAATCTTCAATTTTATTTCCTGATATGGCCTTTTCCACGAACTTCATATTTATATGAAGTTAATTGATTTAATCCAACTGGACCTCTAGGGGGCAAATTGTTTGTAGAAATTCCTACCTCACCCCCAAATCCAAATTCCCCACCATCAGCAAATTGAGTTGATGTATTATGCATAACTATTGAACTATTGATATTTTTAATAAATTTTTGAGCAGTTTTTTTATTTTTTGTAATAATACATTCTGTATGAGATGTTCCATATTTATTGATATGTTCTATTGCTTCATCGCAATTATTAACAGATTTTGCGGAAATTGTAGCAGATAAGTATTCTGTAGACCAATCTTTATTACCAGCTGGGTATATTTTTCCTTTAAAAAATTTTCTTGTTAATTTATCTCCTATAATTTTACAATTACTATCCTGCAAATTTTTTAAAACTATATCACAAAATTTCTTAATAATTTTTTTATGAAACAAAACAGTTTCTGTTGCACCACAAATGCTAGTATTTCTTAGCTTTGCATTATGAAGTACTTTAGTAGCCATTTTTAAATCTGCATCCTTATCAATATATGTATGACAAATTCCCTCTAAATGCCCAATTATTGGCAATTTTGATATAGTTTGGACTTTTTTAACCAAACTCTTTCCACCTCTTGGTATAATTACATCAATCTCTTTGGTCATTTTAGCCAACAAGAAGTCTACTACCTTTCTATTTCTATCATTTATAAATTGAACAAAATTAGGATTGACATTATTGGCTATTAAGGCTCTTCTAAATAATAAAGATAAAATTTTATTAGTATTTATTGCTTCCGAACCACCTCTCAAAATTACAGCATTTCCTGACTTAAAACATAAGCTTGATATATCGGAAGTAACATTTGGTCTACTTTCATAAATAACAGCGATTACACCAATAGGTGTTGAAACTTTTTTAATATTTAATCCATTTGGTCTTTTCCAATTTTCCAAAATTTTATCAACAGGATCTTCTAATTTAATAATATCTTCGACTGATTTTTTTATAGATACCAATTTTTTTGAATTTAAAACTAATCTATCAATCAAATTTGCTTTAAGTTTATTTTTTTTGGCAAATTTAATATCTTTCTTGTTTTCTTGTAAAATTTTGTTTTGATTTTTTGTCAATAGAAGTAAAAAACTATTTAGAACTTTGTTTTTCGTCTTGCTATCAACTTTGCTTTTTATTGCTTTCTTTGCCTCTTTTCCAATTATCTTTAAATATTTGCTCATTTTATAACTCTACCATATCATCTTTATGAACTACCTCGGATTTTGAAATATAACCAAGTAATTTTTCAATTTCATTAGAATGATGACCCATAATTTTTGTAATTTCAAACGATGAAAATGAGCTTAGACCTCTTGCACATTCTTTTGAATTTTTATCAACAATTTTTATATGATCTCCCTTATTAAATTTTCCTATAACTTTTTTAATTCCTGCCGCTAATAAACTTTTACCTTTTTTTAAAGCTTGTTTTGCACCATCATCAATTATTAGTTCTCCTTTTGGCGAAATAGAACTAATTATCCATTTCTTTCTCGCGTCTAATTTGGATATTTTTGGTAAAAACCAAGTACAATTATTTTCATTAATAATTTTTTGAATGGGTCTTAATGGCAGTCCATTTGCTATAACCATTTTACAACCAGAAAGTTGACAAACCTTTGCAGCGTCTATCTTTGTTTTCATGCCTCCTGTTCCATGTTCGCTAACACTTTTAGTTGCAATATCTTCAATATTTTTATCGATATTTTTTATTTCTTTTATCAGCTCAACATTTTTATTAAGTTTCGGATTTTTTGTATAAAGACCATCAACATCGGATAATAATATTAACACATCTGCTCCTGATATTTGAGCAACTCGAGATGCAAGTCGATCATTATCCCCATACTTAATTTCAGTTGTAGCTGTACTATCATTTTCGTTTACAATGGGAACAAACCCTAGATTAAATAAGTTTTCAAAAGTTCTTTTCGCATTTAGCGCTCTCCTTCGTTGTTCAGTATCTTCTAGAGTTAGTAAAATTTGAGATATATTAATTTTATTTTTAAAAAAATTTTTGTTAAATAAATTCATTAATTCAATTTGACCAACCGACGCGACTGCTTGACTTTTTTCTAATTTAAGATTCTTTTTACTTAAGTTCAATTTTTTACAACCCATTGCAATAGCTCCTGAACTAACAATTATAATTTTTTTGTTTTTATTTAATAAATTTTTTATATCTTTAGAGAATTCAAACAACCATTTATTTCTAATTTTTTTTTCATTATTTATTAGCAATGATGATCCAATTTTAATAACAATTATTTTTGAATTATTAAGATACATAGGATAATAATTTTGATTTAATTTTAGATATTGATTGTTTATTTAAAGTCGAAAGAGCAGCCACTTCTGATTTTTTATTTTTTGAAAAATCATTAATTATTTTTTTAACTTCATCTTTATTTATTAGATCAATTTTATTTAAAACTATAATTTCCTCTTTTTTTAAAAGATCCTTACTGTAATTTTTAAGTTCATTTTTAACCTGTTTATAGGTACTTTCTAAATCTTTTTCAGTTATATCAATAAGATGAAGAAGAGTTTTGCATCTTTCAATATGTTTTAAAAATTTAATACCTAGGCCGACACCTTTATGTGCACCTTCGACTAGACCAGGTATATCTGCAATTGTTATTTCTTTATCATCATAGACGGCAACCCCCAGGTTTGGGTTTAGAGTTGTGAATTTATAGTTTGCAATTTTAGGTGTTGCACTAGTAATAGCCGACAATAAACTTGATTTACCAGCATTTGGCAGACCAATAATCCCAATATCAGCGATTGTTTTTAATTGTAGCCAAATTATAAATTCTTCTCCAATTTTACCCTTAGTAAATTTTCTTGGAGCTCTATTTGTAGAACTCTTAAATCTTACATTTCCAAGCCCTCCTTTACCACCACTTGCTACAACAAATTCATCTCCTTCTTTTTTAAAATCAAAAATTAAAGTTTTGTTGTCTTCTTCGAATACTTGGGTTCCTACAGGAACTTTTAAGAATAAATCTTTTCCACTTCGACCTGTACGTTTTTTCCCAGCACCATCCGTGCCTCTTTCAGCTTTATGATGTTGTTGATATCGATAATCAATGAGTGTATTCAAATTTCTTTCAGATCTTAAAATCACAGATCCACCTTTACCTCCGTCACCTCCATCGGGACCACCAAATTCTATAAATTTTTCTCTTCTAAAACTAGGTGAACCGTTACCACCATCACCTGCTTTAATATAAATTTTAACTTGATCTAGAAATTTCATAATACAACTCTTGTTTGTTTGGTTGTACTAATTAATTGGGTTTTACTGAAACAAAGGTTCTGTCTGATTTTGTTTTTTTAAATTCAACTTTACCTTTAACTAGTGAAAATATTGAATGATCTTTGCCCATTTTAACGTGTTCCCCAGGAAAAATTTTTGTACCTCTTTGTCTCACAATAATATTTCCAGGTATAACATATTGACCACCATATTTTTTTACCCCAAGTCTTCTTCCTGCGCTATCACGTCCGTTTCTTGATGATCCGCCTGCCTTTTTTGTTGCCATAGCTTACCTTATTACTTTTTTTCCCGAGTTTCTTTTTTTACTTCTTTCTTCTTAACTGATTTATTTATTTTTTCTGCTTCTGATAATAATTTACCATCTTTTGAAAATATTTTGTTAATTCTTATTAGAGAATATTGTTGTCTATGGCCATTTTTTCTTCTTGAATTTTTTCTT
>CACHQT010000003.1 GCA_902582105.1 uncultured Pelagibacteraceae bacterium | reverse complement strand
GCTCCATAATTGGCTCTAAAGATAAAACAACTGTTCCCCAATGCATTCCTAAAACTTTTTTACTTTTTAAATCTTTTCCAATATTAAGAGCTTCTTCAGGATTAGTATGGTAAATTGATTTATCTTTTTTAGGAGCCATAGGATAAAAATTATAAGCACCAATATTTATAAACGTTAAATCTATTGGTCCATATTTTTCGCCAAGTTCTTTATAAATATTTCCATAACCAGTATCACATGCAAAGAAAAACTTTTTGTCTTTGTACTCAATTAAGAAGCTACCCCACAAAGTTTTGTTTGTATCCCAAAGACTTCTTTTCGACCAGTGTACCGCAGGTACAAATGTTATTTTTACATCGTTAATTTTTATTTGATCATACCAGTCTAGTTCGTTAACATCATTAAAACCATTTCTTGAAAAGTATTTTCCAAGTTTTAAAGCAGTTGCAACTTTAGCTTTTTTATAGGGAAATTTTTGTATTGTTCTGGTGCTAAGATGATCATAGTGATTATGTGTCAAAAGAAACAAATCAATATTAGGTAACTCATTTAAATTTATAGCTGCATCAACAAATCTTTTAGGACCAAATATTAGTGGTCCCATATTCTTCTCAAAGACTGGATCAGTAATGATAGTTGTATTTCCTAACTTTATTAAAAACGTTGCATGACCAATCCAGAGTATATAATCATTGTTTTTATTTTCTTCCAAAGATTTTATTACTTCATTTTTTTCAATAACGTGTTCTTTTGGAATATTCATATCTAGTTTTTTTTTTTCTTTATTAAATATTTTATAACTCCAGTTAAATTTCTTATCTCTTACTGGAGATCCCTCGGGATTTCTGAAAGTTCCATCTTTTAAATGATGATAAGGTTTATTTTCCATAGAATTCAAAATTGTATTGTAGTTTATTAGCACGAATAAGATTATTATAAATTTTGACACATCATTAATTACAAAATCTAAGATTATATTTCAACATTTTTCTATTACAGTGAAGTGTCCCATCTTTCTTTTTTTTTTTATTTCTTTTTTTAAATAATAAAAAAAAAATTCGTTATCCTTAAATTTTTTTTTCTATAATTGCTAATATCATCACCAATTAAGTTTACCATTTTTGCATCATAAATTTTTTTAGTTTTAATTTGATCTAAGCCAGAAATTGCCCTGATATGATTTTCGAATTGACTTACGTTATGTGAATTAATTGTTAAATGGCCTGAATTGTGAACTCTTGGTGCAATTTCGTTTACATATAGATTGTCATTTTTATCAATAAAATATTCTACACACAAAGTTCCTATGTAATCTAATTCTTCAGAAATTTTAATTGCCCAATCTTCTGATTTTTTCGAGATAGTAGTATTTATATCTGAGGGTATCTTTGAATATTTTAAAATCTGATCCTCATGAATATTTTCTATTGGCTCATAAATTTCGTATCGTCCTCTTCCATATCTTGTAATGATAATAGAAATTTCCTTTTTTAAATTTATTAACTTTTCTAAAATAAATTCTTTTTTAAAATCTAAACTTAAATTTTCTAGTTCTTGACTTGAATTTATTTTATATTGACCTTTTCCATCGTACCCCATTGTGCAAGTTTTTAACATTCCAGGTAACAAATCTGTATTTGATTTTAAATCTTTATCATTTTTTATTGATACATATTTGGTTGTGTTAACATTAATCTTATTCAAAAAATCTTTTTCTGATAATCTGTTTTGTACTATTTTATTAATTTCAGGTTTTGGCAAAACTTTTTTGCTTTCATTTATTTTTTTTAGAGTTTGATATGGAATATTTTCAAATTCAAATGTCACTATATCAACTCTGTTTATGAATTCTTTTATTTTGTTTTCGTCTTCATAGCTTCCACACAAGAATTCATCTGAAAAGTTTTTTGCTGGAGAGTCCAAATCATCACTGAATATTATTGTTTTAATATTTATTTTTTTTGCAGCTTCAGCAAGCATACTACCTAGCTGCCCTCCACCAATTATTCCAATAATTGGATTAATCATTTTAATTAGGTTTCTTTTTTACAGATTTTGTTTGTTTATTTCTCCAGAGATTTAAATTTTTTCTAATATTTTTGTGACTAATTGATATTATTGATGCAGCAAGCAAACCTGCATTAACTGCTCCATCTTTACCAATAGCAACAGTTGCAACAGGTATTCCTTTCGGCATTTGAGCTATCGATAATAAACTATCTAGTCCCTTCAGTTTTTTACTTTCTATTGGAACGCCAATTACAGGAATTGTTGTTAGCGCTGCCACCATCCCAGGAAGATGTGCTGATCCTCCAGCTCCAGCTATAATTACAGAAACATCATTTTTCTCTGCTGATTTTGCAAATTCATACATTCTATCCGGTGTTCTATGGGCAGATACAATTTTTGTTTCATATTTAATTTTAAGTCTTTTTAGGACTTTTTGACAAAGTTTCATGGTTAAATAATCTGATTGACTACCCATAATGATAGCGACTTTTGGTCTTTTTTTTTTATAATTCATTTATATCTTTTAATATCAAAAAATTTAGCACTAATATATATCTAATAATATGAATTATAAAATTGATAATCTACAATATTGCAAATGGTCAAGAGAAGTATTTCAAATAAATAGAGAGGCAGGCCTCGATGCGGTCCATGTCACTTTGGTATATCACGAGGATTATGATGAATTTGTAAATATAACTAAGGAATGGAATAAATATTTTTCTAACAACTCAGATTTAATTTTTTTAGGAAAAACCTTTAAAGATATAGAAAAAGCAAAAATTGATAAAAAAACTGCAATTTTCTTTGGTTTTCAAAATTGCTCTCCAATAGAAGATGATATCGAACTTTTTCAAAAAGTTTACGATCATGGATGTAGATTTATGCAACTTACATACAACAACCAATCTCTTCTTGCGACAGGTTGTTATGAAAAAAATGATGGAGGTGTCACAAATTTTGGTAGAGAAGCAATAAAAGAAATGAATAGATTGGGCATTGTAATTGATATGTCTCACTCAGCGGAAAAAAGTACTTTTGATGCTATTGAAATTAGTGAAAAACCTATAGCAATAACTCATGCTAACCCATCTTTTTGGTACAATGCTTTAAGAAATAAATCAAATCAACTATTAAAAGCTTTGAGCCAGAGTGGAGGAATGCTAGGTTTATCTTTGTACGCTCATCATTTAAAAGACGGCACTAATTGTAAGTTAGAAAGTTTCTGTGAAATGGTTGCAAAAACTTGTGAAATAATGGGAGTTAAAAATGTAGGAATTGGTTCAGATCTTTGTTTAAATCAACCCGACAGTGTTGTTGAATGGATGAGAAATGGCACATGGACAAAAAAAAAAAACTATGGAGAAGGATCTGAAAAGAAACCAGGTTTTCCAAAACAACCTGATTGGTTTATAGACGCTAGAGGTTTCAAGAATTTAGAAGCTGGTTTAAAAAAAGTAGGGTTTAGTACCGAAGAGGTTAACGATATACTAGGAAATAACTGGTTTAATTTTTATAAAGGAATTAATTAATGGAAGTACAATTAAGAGATCCAAAAATTGTAATGAAATTGTCTAAGCTAGGATCTTTTCATCAATCAAAATTATCTTTTTTAAGATCATTTTTAAAAGAATTTAAAGACTGGAAATATAAAAGAGATTTATTTGAATTAGATGAAAACGGTCATGGTAGAGCTGTTTATTCACTTAGTAAGAATAGCAGAACCTATTCATTGGTTTGTTTTGCCAATCATATAAAAGATGACGAGAGATCTGATAGAGTTATAGCAACAAAATGGGACACAGCATTTACGCTTCACGATGGAGTGCCTACTAAAAAAGATTTAGACAGACTCTTTAATGACGTTCCCAAACAAGAAGTTGGTAGACTTTCATATAAAGAATTAACTTTATCGAGAGCAAATAAATCACTTAGAATATTCAATCATGTTGTTGAAAGTTTATCTGAAGGGAGACAACCAGATAAAAATAAACTATTCGAAGTAGGGTACCTTTATAGAACAACAGCAGTATATGGATCTGGAAAATTTGGCCTTGCAGATAGATTTAGAATCAAAAATAGAGATGAAATTTGCGGTCCATTTAGACTAGAAATGATGTTAGTTTATTTGGTAAGAGAGTTTACTTTTGATCAAGTTAATCATATTGCCAGACAAAAAAATCCAAGAAAAGCAGTATCGCTAGATAAAAATATTTGTAGAAATCTTGGAATTGGAAACTCGACTGGTTTAGGTATGGCTCCCTTTATAGTAAACCATCCAACTTTGCTAAATAATTGGATATTAGCTAGAGAGATATCTTTAAAAAAAATTAGGGAAATTGAAAAGGTAAAAGATAATGAATTTGAACTATTCAAAAAAAATTTAATAAAATCACAAAAAAATATTACTTCATGGAACACAGATAGTGAATTTCAAAAAAAAAAAATATTTGGATTACTAAAAGATATGGAAAAATTAATAAATTTTATAAATGACGATTTTAATTTTAAAGGCAAATACTCCTTTAATGAGTTATATTTGTGGTGTGAAAAAAATTTAAAAGATGAATGTATTGAATATATTGTATCTTTGATGATGGAACCATATGATGACATTACTAATCCTTTAGTTAAAAAAATGAGCGCCGATGAAGAAAAACATTTTAATATACCCACCCAAAAAAATATCGAAAATTTAAGAAATATCTTAGAAAACAATTATTCAGAAATAATTAAAATTGATTTTTCGAAAAAGGAAAATAATCAAAATTATTGGTTTATATCTAAAAACAAAGAAGAACCAAGATTAGCAGACAGATATCTCGACTATGGTTCAGAGCTAGAACAACCTCTTGCAATTGCTCGGGATATAAAAATTTTGCACGAAAGGATTTCAAATAAAAAAAATAGCTTATCAATTGGAAAATTTTTAATGGAGAATAATGATTTGAGACATGTCGTAAGAAGAGCTTTTATTTCAGAAAATTTTCCATATTCTGAAATTCAGGATAACACTATTGGATCTAAATTAATGCCAATTGATATGTTAAGATTGAAGCTATCATTTTTTGGCGCAGTAAAATTTGATCCAAGATCGGATAAATGGTTAAGAATTTGCATGTTTCAAGGTGCACCTTTGTTAAATGATTTAAAGTCTATTGACGATGGATGGATTTATAACTCCCTTAACTAATGATAAGTTTAAGTGAAATCGATACTACAGTAAAAAGAGCCACTAAAGCCATTGGTTTTTCTTGGGGAATTGCAGAGGAAGTTGGAAAAAGTATAAGTCTTTTAGAGATGTTTGGATTACCAGGATTAAAAAACCTTAATCAATACTTTAAATTATATAAAGATAAAAAATTCCAGAATGTGAGTTTAATTTCAAAAATAAATAGTTCAAAAATATCTTATTGTCCAATTATATCAGGAATTAATTTTTTAGATCAGGTTTTCACTCTTAATGAAATGAATGAAATAGATTTTGAGAATGTTGCTTTTCCAATTCTTCTTATACCATTCTTAAGTAAATCATCGGAAATTATTGGAAAAAAAATATTTTTAAAAATCGATCAAAGAAAATATTTATTAAACTTTAACCATTCGATTTTTTCTAATCATTTAGATACAGATGTTATAGATAAAGCAACAAAAGTTAAGATTATATTTATTGAGAATGAAAATACGTTCAGTCAAAATGAATGGAGCGAATTGTACACCTTATCTAAAGAAACTTTTGTTGACGAAAGTGAAGAATTGAAACAAACCGCAGCGGGAGCTGGGCTGACAGATAATGATTGAAAAATTAAAAATAATAGATGAAAAAGAAAGAAATGATGTTTGCGAGGAGTGCACAAAAGAGGATAAAAGCGTAACTCAAAATTTAATCTTAACAGGCTTTAAAGTTTGTGACTCCTGCAGATTATCGAAAAGTATTTTTCCTGTTTAGCTTATTGTGTTTACTGGTAGAACGTCTAATCTGCTCATAACAAAAGATATAGAAATAAAAGCAATAATTAAAAAGGACAAAATTACAATACCGAATGCTTTAAAATTTGATTTTAAATTCAAAGTATTTTTAGTAGATATTATTAAACCAGCAAAAATCCAAAACTGAGTAATAAAAATTATTGGTATTAGTAAATCTGGAGTTACTGCAAAAAATCTTAGTATACCAGGAGCATGAGCATAACCAACTCCAATGAGAACTTTTTTAAAGGTAACTTTACTCTCTTTATCAGGAAATAATTTAACACCTATAACATATATAAAGATCGCCCAAATCATCCATGTAAGTATTGCAGTCAAACCCGATAAACCTATTGCAGTCTTTACTATTGTGTTCGCCGCAACAGCTCCTGCCACTCCATCTAAAATCATTATGAGACCAGCATAATATATTGCTGCTTCTCCAAAATTGATATTATCTTTATAAAGATTTTTATCTAATTTTAATGAACGAAAAAAAATATTTAAAAATTCACCAAACATTTTTAGAACAAGGTAGTTTCTTTTTTTATATATTTATCTAAAATAACACATAAGGTTTCTTCAGATTTTGAGAAAAAATGATTTGCTTCATTTACTTGTTGAAAATCAACTTTTATACCTTTTTGTAAACTTAGCCTTTTATCTAATTCATTTATTGTTTCAGTTGGTACTAGTTCATCATTTTTTCCGTAAACCATTAAACCCGAAGTAGGGCAAGGTGATAAAAAAGAAAAGTCATATACATTAGGCTGAGGAGAAATGCTAATAAATCTATTTATTTCAGGTCTTCTCATAAGCAATTGCATCGCAATTAAAGACCCAAAAGAAAATCCAGATATCCAACACTGTGAATTATCAAAATTTTCTTTTTCCAACCAATCTAAGGCTGCTGCGGCGTCAGCAAGTTCGCCTTGTCCATTATCAAATTCACCATCACTTTTCCCAACACCTCTAAAATTTACCCTACAAACTGAAAAATCGTTATCCATGAATTTACGAAAAGTTTCTACAACAATTTTATTGTTCATTGTTCCACCATATTGAGGATGCGGATGTAAAACTAAAGCTATTGGTGATGTTTTTTTTTTACTTTTAAAATACTTTGCTTCGAGTCTTCCTGCTGGCCCTGGAATAAATATTTCGACTATCTTATTCTTTTCCATAATTGCAATTGATAATTAATATCAAAAAAATTTCTTAAAATATTAAAAAAAAATTATGTCTATCATATGTGAGCGACAAATTGCTATTTTTAATTATCTAAACTTGACTATTTTACTATGGTATATATATAAACTGTTGCAAATAAAGGATTTTATGAAACTAAGTACAAAAGGAAGATATGCAGTAATGGCTTTAGCAGATATTGCTAAATTTGATAATAGCAGACCTGTGCCTTTAAGAGATATCTCTCTAAGACAAGGAATTTCTCTTCTTTATCTTGAACAGATTTTTTCAATGCTAAAAAAAAATCAAATAGTGGTAAGTGTGAGAGGATCGAATGGTGGTTATAAATTAACCAAAAGTCCTGAACAAATTAAAATTTCAAATATTTTTTCAGCTGTTGAAGAAAATATTAAAACGGTTGGCTGTAAAAAAGAGTCTAAAAAAGGCTGCAATGGTAAATCTACGAAGTGCATAACACACAACTTATGGGATGAGTTGGAAATACATATAAATGATTTTTTTAATAAAAAAAATCTTAGTGATCTAGTAAAGGGTAAAAATGAAAATAGAATCTAGTCAAACCTCACGAGAAAAAGAAATTGAAAATTTAAAAAAATATAAATATGGATTTTCTACTGACATTGAAAGCACAAAAGCTCCAAAAGGATTGAGTGAGGAAGTAATAAAGTTTATTTCAAATATAAAAAAAGAGCCACAATGGCTTTTAGATTGGCGATTAAAAGCATACCATAGACTAAAAGCTCTTAAAGAACCAAATTGGCAAAAGCCTAAATATCCAAAAATAGATTATCAAGATTTATATTATTACTCTGCTCCAAAAAGTTTTAAAGAAAAACCTAAAAGTTTAGATGATCTTGACCCAAAATTATTAGAAACTTATAAAAAATTAGGTATTCCTTTGCAGGAACAAAAAAGATTAAACAATATAGCTGTAGATGCGGTATTTGACTCAGTTTCTGTAGCTACCACTTTCAAAGATAAATTAACTGAAAAAGGAATAATTTTTTGCTCTATTTCTGAGGCAGTTCAGAAACATCCAGAGCTTGTAAAAAAATATTTAGGGTCCGTTATACCTTTAAGTGATCACTTTTTTGCTACATTAAACTCAGCGGTATTCACGGATGGTTCTTTTGTATACGTTCCTCCGGGAGTCAAATGCCCAATGGAGCTATCTACATACTTTAGAATAAATGCTTCAGATACTGGTCAATTTGAAAGAACATTGATTATAGCTGATAAGGGAAGTTATGTAAGTTACTTGGAGGGATGTACAGCGCCAATGCGTGACGAAAATCAACTTCACGCAGCAAATGTAGAATTAGTAGCTTTAGATGATGCTGAAATTAAATATTCTACAGTTCAAAATTGGTACCCGGGAGACAAAGATGGCAAAGGTGGTATTTATAATTTTGTAACCAAAAGAGGACTTTGCAAAGGTAAAAATTCAAAAATTTCTTGGACACAAGTAGAAACTGGTTCAGCAATAACTTGGAAATATCCAAGCTGTATATTAAAAGGGGATAATTCAATTGGTGAATTTTATTCTATAGCCATAACCAACAACCATCAAAAAGCTGATACAGGTACAAAAATGATCCATCTAGGAAAAAATACTAAAAGTAAAATTATTTCAAAAGGAATAAGTGCTGGTTTTTCTGATATGACTTATAGAGGCTTGGTTGATATTTCTAAAAAAGCAAATAACTCAAGAAATTATACACAATGCGACTCTCTTCTTATGGGAAATAAATGTGGTGCTCATACAATTCCTTATATTAAAAATAAAAATTCTGATTCAAACCTCGCACACGAAGCAACAACATCAAAAATCAGTGAGGAGCAACTGCATTACTGTCAGCAAAGAGGTTTAAATTCAGAGGAAGCTGTAGGATTAATTGTTAATGGTTTTTGCAAAGAGGTACTTCAGCAATTACCAATGGAATTCGCTGTAGAAGCTCAGAAGTTAGTTGGAATTAGCTTGGAAGGGAGTGTTGGTTAATGCTTAAAATTAACAATCTTAAAGCAAAAATTGAGGAAAAATCAATTCTTGATGGTTTTTCTCTTAACATAAACCCCGGGGAAGTTCATGCAATTATGGGACCAAACGGATCTGGCAAAAGTACTTTATCAAACATTTTATCTGGAAAAAAAGGTTACGATGTTTCTGGAGAAGTATTATTTGAAAATTCTGATTTATTTTCTCTTGAAACCGAAGAGAGAGCTCATAAAGGTATTTTTTTAGCTTTTCAGTATCCTTTGGAAATACCAGGAGTGAATACAAATATATTTTTAAAAACCTCACTAAATGCCATTAGAAAAGCTAGAGGTGAAAAAGAGCTAGATGCACTAGAATTTTTAAAATTAGTTAAACAAAAGTCAAAAGAATTAAAATTTGATGAAGAAAAACTAAATAGACAACTTAATGTGGGCTTCTCAGGAGGTGAAAAGAAAAAAAATGAAATTTTACAAATGTCTATTTTAAATCCAAAACTTTCAATATTAGATGAAACTGACTCAGGATTAGATATTGATGCACTGAAAGTTGTTGCAAATGGAGTAAATGCTTTAAGAAGAAAAAATAATTCTTTTTTAATTATTACTCATTATCAAAGACTACTTGATTATATTAAGCCCGATCACGTACATGTCTTAATGAAAGGAAAAATAATTAAATCAGGTGGTCCAGAACTTGCTTTAGAACTAGAAAAGAAAGGATACGAAAGTTTTAATTAAATGGAAGAGCGATTAAAAATTGACTTTGAAAAATCTTTTAAAAATTCAAGTTTTTCAACAAAAAATATAAATATTAAAAAAGAATTTTTAAATAAATTTATTAAGGAAGGCTTACCTAATAAAAGCTTAGAAAATTGGAAATTTTCAGACATAAGTCAGATTATTAAAAAAGAAATTGGTGATCTTAGTTTTTATAATGATATATCGGCTCCAAGTAAAATTGATCCATCTATTTATCTTAATGGACTTGAACAAAACTCAATAGTTTTTGTTAACGGAAGACCCGAAAAAATAGATTTTCAATTTGAAGAAAAAAATAAATTAGAAATATTAGATGATTTTGAGTTAAATAAAGATTATTCAGATATTAATTCATTAATTAATTTAAACAATGCGTTTGTAGACAAAAGTTTTAAAATCGTTGTTAAAGAGAACTATTCTTTCAAAAAACCATTAGTTATTTATCATTATACCAATAAAAAAGTTAAATCGAAGAATATAAATCTTAGATTAAACTTTATACTTGAAAAAAATAGCTCTTTAAAATTGATTGATGTTTTAAATGATGCATCGGAAAAAAATTTTATAAATACTTTTTATAATTTTAAAATAAATCAAGATGCAATTTTAAAAAATTATAAAATAGATATTAAAAATAATAGTAATATTAAATATATATTTACTAATATTGAACAGGAAAAAAATAGTTTATCGGAAACATTTATTGCATCATCTGGGTCTGATTTTATTAAAAATGAGATAAATTGTAATTTAAATGGAGAGCATTCTTCAGCATTTGTTAATGGAATATTTTCTTTAAATAAACAGAAACACCATGAAATTAGAACTAGTATAAATCATTTAACCGAGCATACAAAAAGTTCTCAATTAATAAAAAGTGTTTTAGAGAATGATGCAAAAGCTGTTTATCAAGGAAAAATATATGTAAGTTCTAAGGCTCAAAAAACTGATGGTTATCAGTTAAGTAAGGCAATTCTTCTTGATGAAACAACAGAGTTTAACGCAAAGCCTGAATTAGAAATTTATGCTGACGATGTAAAGTGCTCTCATGGCTCTGCATCTGGAAGCTTAAATGAGAACTCTATATTCTACTTAATGTCTAGAGGACTTAACTACAAAGAAGCTAAAGAACTTTTAATAAGTGGATTTTTATTAGATGTTATTGAAAAAATTACAGATAGTGAAATTAAAAGTTTAATTAAGAAAATGATTGGATCGCAAGAATGAAAATAGAAGATATCAAAAAAGAATTTCCAATATTTAATAATAAAGTTCAAAATAATGATCTTGTTTATTTGGATAGCGCTAATTCATCTCAAAAACCTTTAGTAGTTGTTGATAGAATTTATGATTTTTATACAAAAGAATTTTCAAATGTTGGAAGAAGTGTCCATTATTTAGCAGTTGCTGCAACAAATTTATATGAAAATACAAGAACTTCAGTTCAAAAATATATTAATGCAAAAGATAAAAATGAGATTGTATTTACCAAAGGGGCAACAGAGGCAATAAATCTTGTTGCAAGCACTTTCGGACAAAAATATTTAAAAGAGGGTGATGAAGTTTTGCTTACAGAACTTGAACATCATTCTAATTATGTTCCTTGGCATTATCTAAGAAAATCTAAGGGTATAAAAATTCAGTTTGCAGATGTGAATGAAAATGGCGAAGTGACACTAGAAAGTATTGAAAAAAAAATAACACAAAAAACTAAAATTATCGCTATTACCCATCTTTCTAACGTTACAGGTGCCATATTACCTGTGAAAGAAATTACACAACTTGCTCATTCAAAAGGTATTCCTGTTTTGATAGATGGTTGTCAAAGTGCACCGCACTTAAAATTAGATATGCAAGACCTTGATTGTGATTTTTATGCTATTTCATGTCATAAAATGTATGGACCAACAGGTCTTGGTATACTTTATGCAAAAAAAAAGTGGCTTGAGGAATTACCACCATATCAAGGTGGTGGAGGAATGATAGGCGAGGTTAAAAAAGAGGGCATAACTTACGGTGATTTACCAAATAAGTTTGAAGCTGGAACCATGGCAACTGCTCAAGTGATTGCTTTTAATGAGTCTATTAAATTTTTAAATAAAATTGGAATAGATAAAATTGTTAAACATGAAAATGAACTTATGGAGTATGGTCAAGAATTATTAAGAAAAAATAATTCTGTCAAATTAATTGGTAACCCCAAAAATAAAGGAGCAGTTTTATCATTTACAATAGATGGTATTCACCCTCATGACATTGCAACAATTTTAGATGAGGATGGAGTTGCCATTAGAGCAGGTCATCATTGTTGTCAAATTTTGCATGAAAAATTAGATTTAGTTGCTACCGCAAGAGCATCACTGGGTGTATATAATACTAAAGAGGATCTTGATCAACTTAATTCCTCAATTAACAAATGTAAAAAAATATTTGAATAAATGAACCTAAAAGAACTTTATCAAGAAATCATCTTAGATCATGGTAAAAATCCTAGAAATTTGAGGAAGACAGATAATTTTAATAAAGACGCAAAAGGTCATAATCCCTTATGTGGTGATAAAGTGCATATTTTTCTTAAATTAAATGAAAATAAAAAAATTGAAGATATATCTTTTGAGGGCCAAGGTTGCGCTATATCTATGGCTTCAGCATCAATAATGACTGATTTGATTAAAGGAAAGGAAGAAAAAGAAGTAAAAGAGATAATCAATGATTTTTTAGAAATGATTAAAGAAAAAGATAGTTTAAATACCAAACTTTTAGAAGAGGATGAAAAAACAAAGTTGATGTGTTTATCTGGAGTTAAACAGTATCCAATGCGAGTTAAATGTGCTACTTTATCGTGGCATACTTTAATTTCAGCAATTGATAAATCTCAGAACGAAATTAATATAGAAAGCAAAGAAATTTAATGAATTTAAAAGATCAAGTCATTGCTGAGATAAAAAAAATTTATGATCCAGAAATTCCTGTAAATATTTACGAACTGGGTTTAATTTATGATGTTTCTGTTAAAGATAAAGATGTTAGTGTAAAAATGACATTAACAACACCAAACTGTCCGGTGGCAGAGAGTTTGCCAAAAGAAGTAAAGGATAGTATTATTGCAATTAAAGATGTTGGAAAAGTAGATCTTGATTTAGTGTGGGATCCTCCTTGGGATAAATCTATGATGTCTGAGGCTGCAAAATTAGAATTAAATTTATGACGAAACAAATAATTACTTTAAGTGATAGTGCTGCAGAAAGAATTAAACAAATAATGTCTTCAGCCGAAGATAATTCTATTGGAGTAAGAGTTGGTGTTAAAAGTGGCGGATGTGCAGGAATGTCATATGTAATGGAATATACTGACAAAACTAATCCAAGCGACGAAATAATCGAAGAAAAAGGAGTAAAAGTTTTTGTTGATGCGTCTGCAGTTATGTACTTACTAGGGACCAAAATGGACTATAAAAAAGGTGATTTTTCTTCATCTTTTGTATTTAAAAATCCTAACGAAAGTGAAAGGTGTGGATGTGGAGAATCTTTTAAGGTATAAAGAAGAAACATGAGAGATACAAAACATTTAGAAAAACACTCTAATAAAATTGCTGATAGCAAGAAAGAGAAAGCTTTGTTTAGAACTTTGCGAAAAGAAGTTCAAGCAGGAGCACACGGTACTTTAGATTACACTATCAAAGAGGGTGTAAATAAAAACAAAATAGCTGACGATAAAATTTTAAAAAGTAAGAAATAAATTTAACAGCTATAATACATTTCAAACTCAATCGGATGAGGAGTGTGTTCAAAATTGTGTATTTCCTCAAATTTTAATGCAATATAGGCATCAATTTGATCATCAGTAAAAACATTACCTTGTTTTAAAAAAGCCCTATCTCTATCTAGACTTTCCATTGCTTCTCTTAAAGATCCACATACCGTTGGAACTTTTTTAACTTCTTTTTCTGATAGAGCATATAAATCTTTATCAAAAGATTTACCCGGATCAATTTTATTTTTAATTCCATCTAATCCCGCCATTAACATCGAAGCAAATGTTAAATAAGGGTTTCCAGAAGCATCAGGGAATCTTATTTCACATCTTGCACCATTTTTACTTAGTGTTATTGGAATTCTACAAGAGGCCGATCTATTTCTAGCTGAATATGCTAATAGAACTGGTGCTTCAAAACCTGGAATTAATCTTTTGTAACTGTTCGTAGTTGCATTTGAAAATGCATTGATTGCTTTAGCATGTTTTAATATACCACCTATGTAATATAAAGCAGTCTGAGATAATCCAGCGTACTTATCTCCGGAAAAAACTGGAGTCTTTCCTTTCCATATTGATTGGTGAGTATGCATACCTGAACCGTTATCACCTTTCACTGGCTTTGGCATAAAAGTAGCTGTTTTACCAAATGAATGAGATACCATTTGAACTACGTATTTATATAATTGTACGTTATCTGCCTGGTTTACTAAAGTTCCAAAGTACATTCCAAGCTCATGCTGACTTGGCGCTACTTCATGATGATGTTTTTCAACTTTTATACCAACGTCTCTTAAACCTTTTAAATATTCACTTCTCATATCTTGCGCGCTATCAACTGGTGGTACGGGGAAATAACCACCTTTGATACCAGGTCTGTGACCCATATTTCCGTTTTCATATTTTCTTCCAGAGTTATAAGGACCTTCGGTACTATCAATTGAGAAGCCTGTTTCGTTCATATCATTTTTAATTCTTACATCGTCAAACACAAAGAATTCGGGCTCTGGACCAAAATAAGCCTTATCTCCTATGCCAGTTTTTTTTAAATATGCTTCAGCTTTTTTTGCAATACCTCGTGGATCTCTTTCGTATGGATCTTTTTTAACAGCATCTAAAATATCACAAAACAATACAAGGGTATTGTGCGAAGTATAAGGATCAATAATTTTCCTACTTAGATCAGGCTTTAAAATCATATCAGACTCATTAATTGCTTTCCAACCAGCAATTGATGATCCGTCAAAGAAAACTCCTTCATTTAACATATCGCCATCTACAACTGTTTTATCCATTGTTAAGTGTTGTAGTTTTCCTCTTGGGTCAGTAAATCTTAAATCTACGTAATCTATTTCTTTATCTTTAATTAGTTTTAATACTTCATTTGAGCTCATTTTTTTTCCTTAAAAATTTTATTGATGCGTCTTAATATCAAAAAATTATAGATTAATGTTGTTTATTATTAAGATATCACCTATGCATTTCTTACATATATAAATGGTATTTAATATGAAATTATCAATTCACATATTGTTACAATTATTAGTTGTATGGAAAATGTTTTAAATAAAGAATCGGTTAAAAGAGTTGATAAGGATTTAAAAACCTTTGATTTAAAATTAAAGGTTGAAGTTTTAAATAGTTCAGCAAGAACAGCAATTGATGCCGCAAGCTCATTAAAATGCGAAGTAGGTGCCATTGTAAAAAGTCTTCTTTTAAAAGCAGATGATGGTTTTGTTTTATGTTTGGTTTCTGGAGATAAAAAGTGTTCGTTAAATAAAGTTAAGAAAATAACTGGGAAAAAGGATGTTTGTATGGCTAATGCAGATGATGTTAAAAAACAAACTGGTTTTACAATAGGTGGGGTTTCACCAGTAGGACTTATCAACAAGTTAGAGATTTTGATTGATGATAAACTCAATAGATTTCAAGATATTTTTGCAGCCGCAGGACATCCCAATGCAGTTTTTAAAATTGACTTAAATAGCTTAAACAAAATTACCAAAGGTAAAATTATGGATATATCTGAATGAGACAACCTAATTTGACTGATTATATTTTTCTTATTGTGCTAGCTCTTATTTGGGCATCTGCTTTTTTTAATATTAAAATTGCTACATACTCATATGGACCAGTAACTATTGCATTTCTTAGAATATTATTAGGCGCAATTCCAGTTGTAGGGCTTTGTTTATTCAAAAAAATTAAAATAGAAGCCTTTTCAAAAGATTGGTATTGGTTTGCATCCATAGGAATTATAAATCTAGTTATACCTTTTTTTTTAATAGCATACGGAGTCCAAAAAGTGCAAAGTAATCTTGCTGCTATTTTAATGGCAAGCACACCACTTAGCGCAACTATTTTAGCTCACATATTTACTGATAACGAAAAAATAAATTTTATAAAAGTTATTGGTGTATTAATTGGATTTTCAGGAATAGTCTTTTTATTTTCTGATGATATTTTAATAAATGAAAATAACATTTTTTCAGCATTGCTTATTTTAGGAGGTTCAACTTTTTACGTGATAGGTGGATTGCTAACCTTAAAAGTGAGTAATAAAAAAAACGAAAATGTTACAGCTTCGATATTAATATGGGCCACAATATTTTTAATTCCAATTGTAATATATACGGAACAACCTTGGAATTTAAACCCTAGATTAGACTCGACAATTTCACTAATTTATCTTGGGATATTTTCTACTGGAATTGCTTGGCTTATGAGATTTAGAATATTAAAAAACAATGGTTTAGTTTTTCAAGCTCAGGTTGCTTATTTAATACCGATATTTGGAATTATTTTAGGTTATGTTTTCTTAGGTGAAATAATTACACCAAAAGTAATCGTTGCAGTAGCAGCAGTAGTTTTAGGAATTTATTTTGTAAGACGTTCTATTAAAAATAATATTACTTAAGCTGTGCAATTTCTCTTATATGTGAAGCATTTGTTTCACAACATCCACCTAAAATAGTTGCTCCATTTTTAATAATTTTTTTTGTGAAGTGAGCAAAAATTTTGTCGGTAACCTCATCTCTTTTTCCAAGTGTAATGTTTGGATTTTTTCCAATTTCATTAAACCCAGCAGTATTAAATCTATGAACTGGCAAAGGTTCTTCCACACCCCATAAATTTGCTTTAAAACCAAAAGGTATACCTAATTTTTTAAATTCATCGGAAGTTTTTTCTATAATTTCTAAGGAGACGCATGCTGAAATTACTCCTAACCAACTATCATTTTTATATTTTTGAACTACTTCAGTTATAGTTTCTCCAGATGGAAGTTTACCATTTTTTTTAATATGTATGCCGACTAAAACTGGTTTATTAAACTTTTGGGTAACTTTTAATGCTATTTCAATTTCTCTGCCACTTGACAAAACATCTAAATAAAAAAAGTCGATATGTGGACTAAGTATACTTGCTTGCTCAGAAAAATTATTCTCAACTATGTTTTTATCTCTCATGTCAGCTGTATAAGTATCGTTTTGACCAGGAAGACTTCCAGCAATCAAAATATTTTTTTTTGATAGTTCTTTTGCTTTCAGTGCAAGTTCACAAGCTTTTTTATTGGCAAAATGAAAACGGTCTGCAACTTGATTTTGTTCCATTCTTACTCTTCTAGTAGTGAATGTATTAGTTAAAATTACCTCAGCTCCGGCTTGAATAGAAGATAAGTGAGTATCTATTACCAATTGGTAATATTTTTCATTTATTAATGAGGTAGCCGACCAAAGAGTCCCTTTAGATACTAGACCTCTCGCAAGTAATTCCTGACCCATGCCTGCATCTAAAATTCTTATTTTTTTAAAAAAATCTTTATCCATAAATTTATATAAATATTTTTAAAGCCATTCTAACAGCAACAAATAAAACTAGTACAGCAGTAATCAGAGCTAATATTCGAGTTGGGAATATTTTCAAATTTAAATAATTACCAATTTGTCCTCCAATTAAAACAACTAACAAAAGAAACCAGTAATTTTGAATTTCACTTAAAACTGTAGCCTTTGTTAATTGCCCAGCAATTCCTGATAAGGAATTTATTAATATAAATAGAGAGGCGGTAGTTACAATATGTTTTGGTTTCCCAGCTCTTATTAAAAAAAGAATTGGACTTAAAAAAATTCCGCCGCCTATACCCACAACTCCAGAAATAAAACCTAATATTCCCCCAATCAAAACCGAGACAATTACTGGAATTTTTCTAAAAACTTCTTCCTTTTCATCAAATGATTTAAATTTAAATAATAATAATATTCCCGCTATGATTAAAACTACACACAATATTACTTCGAAAAAATTTTTTTCTATTGGCAAAGATCCACCAATAAAAGCTAGTGGTATAGATCCAAATAGATAGGGTATTAATAATTTTAAATTAAGGTTTCCTGCTCTAATATAATTAAAGCAATTTCCTGATACGACTATAATATTACATGATAAAGCAATTATAGGAAAAATGAAGTAGGGAACTCCCCATAACAAAAGTAGAGCCAAATATGTTGAGCCCCCTCCAAACCCAACACTTGCATATAATATTGCAGTTACAAAAAATAAAATTGATAATATAATCATATTAGAAATTAACTTATTTTATGAAAGTAAATATAGCACTTTTAACTGTAACCGATACTAGAAATATAAAAACAGATAAATCGGGAGGAATTTTGGTAAACAAAATTAAAAAAGCTAAACATAATTTAGTCGAGCGTAAAATTTGCAAGGATAATAAAAAAGATATTAAAAAAATTTTAAAAAAATGGATTAAGAAAAAAAATATAGATGTAATTATTACAACAGGTGGAACAGGTTTAACAGGAAGAGATATCACTCCTGAAGCCTTAGATGAAATTGCAGATAAACATATACCAGGGTTTGGAGAGATTTTTAGATACTATAGCTTAGAAACAGTTGGAACCTCATCAATTCAATCTAGAGCATCCGCTGTTCTCGCTAACGGCAAATATATATTTGCTTTACCAGGTTCTTCAGGAGGCGTTACAGATGCGTGGGATAAAATTTTGATAAAACAATTAGATATTAATCACAAACCTTGTAATTTTGTAGAACTGTTTCCAAGACTTAAGGAAAAATAAAATTTATTTATTTTCTCTTGTTGCAATAAACACTCCAATAGAAGCTATCGTAAAACCAAAAATATCATAAATACTTAAAGTTTCGTTTAAAAAAACCCATGCAATAAAAGCAGATGTAGCTGGAATTAAAAAAAATATAGATACTGTTTTGCTAGCTGAATTATGTTTTATTAAATACATTAAGATTGTAAAAGCACCAAAGGAAACTAATAAAATTTGATGACTCATAGCAATAATGAAAGTGGGAGAAAAATCAATGTAAGGTTTTGCCAAAAACAAAACTATAATTAGATGGAATATAAATCCACCAATAGCTTGATACATATTACTTACTGGTAATGACAAGTTATTACTTAATTTTTTTTGCCATAAAGTTGCACTAGTTACAGCTATAAGTGAAATAAAAACTGCAATTATACCAATTGTTGGTAATCCTGAACCAACGTCAAAGCCCAGAACAATTATTGCACCTAAAAAACCAAGTATCACCCCAATCCATTGTTTCAACGTAACTTTTTCTTTTAGCAGTGGACCCGCTAATGCGTTAGTTAGAACCGGATTAAGAGTTACTATCAATGCCGCTATTCCTGTTGGTAAACCTTTTGAAATAGAAAAAAATACACCACCAAGATATAAACCATGAAACAAAACACCACTAAATATTGATTCAAAGGCATTTTTTTTTGGTACGAAAATTTTTTGTTTTTTAAAAATTGAAAATAAAAAAAAACCAAATGCTACTATTAGAAATCTGAATGATAAAGCAGCAAAAGGATCGCTATAATCAACAATAGGTTTTGTAGTTATAAAAGCTGATGACCAAAGAACTATAAATATTAAAGGGAACAGCCTAATCATTAAAAAGAAAAGTATTTATTTTTGATATTTTTCTTTCCATTCAGAATAAGGCATTCCATAAACATGAGCTCTTGCATCTTGATCTGAAATTTCGACGCCTTTTTTTTCTGCTTCTTCTCTGTACCATTTAGACAAACAGTTTCTACAAAAACCTGCAAGATTCATCAAATCTATATTTTGAACATCTTTTCTTTCTCTAAGGTGATTAATTAACCTATCTAAAGTGGCAGATTGTAATTCTTTTTTTATATTATCATCCATAATTTTTTATGTTAAGTTTTTTTATATTTATGAAACTTAATGGATCATATCAAATAAATTTAGAAAAACAAAAAGTTTGGGAGGCTTTAAATAATCCAGAAATTTTAAAAAAATCAATACCTGGCTGTGAGGAATTTAAAAAAAATTCTGATACAGAATTTACAGCAACAGCTACAAATAAGATTGGTCCATTTAACGCAAGTTTTACAGGAGATATTGAACTTAAAGATATTAATGCACCAAACAGTTATGTTATTGAAGGATCCGGTAACTCCCCTGTTGGCTTTGCATCTGGCTCAGCCAAAGTTAGTCTTGAAGATTTTGAAGGTGGTACAAAATTAAATTATGAGGTAGATGCAAATGTTGGCGGTAAGATAGCGCAAGTTGGATCAAGACTTATTGATATGACTGCAAAAAAAATGGCTGATATTTTTTTTGGAAAATTTTCAGAATTAGTTTCAAATAAAGAAGTACCAAAAAATGAAAAATCTAATGAAGTTAAAAAAGAATTACTAGTTACTAAAAAATCAATTAAAAATATTTACATTTATTCATCAATGCTTCTTCTAACAATCATTGTTATTGGATATTTTGTATTTTAATTCGCGCTCAACTAGAATTTAATTCTTATATATAATTGAAGATGATCAAAGATTATGTTTAAATAAATAAATTTTTATAGAAGGGAAGCTATGAAAAAAGTCAATTTAGAAGTTAACGGTAAAAAAGTTAGCAAAGAAGTTGCCGATCATACAGTTTTATCGGTTTTCTTAAGAGAAGTTTTAAATTTAACGGGCACACATGTTGGATGTGATACAAGTCAATGTGGCGCATGTGTTGTGCATGTAGATGGAAAATCTATTAAAAGCTGCACTGCTTTAGCAGCTGATTTAGATGGTTCAAAAGTTACTACGATTGAAGGACTAGTAAAAAATGGAAAAATGCATCCAATGCAAGAAGCATTTAAAAAAGAACATGGTTTACAATGTGGATTTTGTACACCAGGAATGGTTATGAGCGCAATTGATTTGCTTAATCACAAAAAAAACCCAAGCGATAAAGAAATAAGAGATTGGTTGGAAGGAAATATTTGTAGATGCACAGGTTACCAAAATATAGTAGCTGCAGTTAAAGAAGCTGCTACAAAAATGTAATGGAAGGAGAAATTTATTATGGCTAGTTTAGTTGGATCAAGAGTTGAAAGAAAAGAAGATAAAAAACTTTTAACAGGAAGAGGCAAGTATACAGCAGATGTTACTTTCGCTCATCAAACATACGCTTATTTTGTTCGTTCTCCACATGCTAGAGCGCAATTAAAAAATGTAGATATTTCAAAAGCAGAAAAAGCATCAGGAGTAGTTGCTGTGCTTACTGGTAAAGATATTGCTAACGATAAAATTGGTGGATTAATAGCTGGATGGAGAATTAAAAGTGAAGATGGCTCGGATATGAAAGTGCCTGCACACCCACCATTAGCTAACGAGAGTGTAAATTATGTTGGTGATCACGTAGCTGTAGTAATTGCTGAGAGCCTTGATGAGGCTAGAAATGCAGCTGAATTAGTAAAAGTAGATTATAAAATTCTAAAAGCAGTTGTCAAAACAGATAAAGCAATGGACTCAGAAAGTATTTATAAAGATATTCCAAAAAATTTATGTTTTGATTGGTTGTTAGGTGACAGGGCTAAAACTCAAGAAGCTTTTGATAAAGCAGATAAAATTATTAAAATTGATTTAATTAATAACAGATTAATTCCAAATGCAATGGAACCAAGAGCTGCAAATGCAGATTACAATCCTTCAACAGAAGAAATAACTTTATATACAACAAGTCAAAACCCACATTTAGCTAGAATAATTATTTCAGCATTTAACGGTGTCGCTCCAGAAAATAAACTAAGAGTAATAGCACCAGATGTTGGTGGAGGATTTGGATCAAAAATTTATCCTTACGCCGAAGAAGTTGTTTGTAGTTGGGCATCTAAAAAAATTGAAAGACCAGTGAAATGGGTTGCTGATAGAACAGAGTCATTTTTGTCTGATTGTCATGGAAGAGACCACGTTACTCATGCAGAATTAGCAGTAAAAAATGATGGTACTTTTTTAGGATTTAAAAATGAAACAATAGCAAATCTTGGAGCTTATGCCTCAGTTTTTGGAACTGTAACTCCAACATATTTATTTGGTCCATGTGCAACTGGAGTTTATAAAATGCCTGCTGCTTATAGTAATGTTAAAGCAGTTTTTACTAATACTGCACCCGTAGATGCTTATAGAGGAGCTGGAAGACCTGAAGCTACATACACTATAGAAACACTCGTTGAAAAAGCAGCAAGAGAATTAGGAATGGATCCAGCAGAAATTAGAATGAAAAACTTTCCAACACAGTTTCCATTTCAACAAACTTTAGTCCACTCTGTAGATTCTGGAGATTATAACGCAGGATTAAAAAAAGCTATGGAGGTTGGAGACTACAAAGGTTTTGAAGCAAGAAAAAAAGAATCAGAATCTAAAGGAAAACTAAGAGGCGTAGGTTTCTGTAGTTATTTTGAGGCATGTGGTATCGCACCTTCTGCTGTTGTAATGTCTCTTGGATGTGGAATTGGTTTATGGGAGTCCGCTGAAGTGAGATTTAATCCAACAGGAAATGTTACTGTTTTTACTGGTTCACATAGTCATGGACAAGGACATGACACAACATTTGCACAAATAGCTGCAGATAGATTAGGTGTTCCTTTAGAAAATATAGAAATTTCACACGGCGATACCGATAAAGGTCCTTTCGGGTATGGCACGTATGGTTCGAGATCTTTAACAGTTGGTGGAACTGCTATTGTTAAAGCCTGTGATAAAATAGTAGCAAAAGGAAAAAAAGTTGCGGCCAAAATGCTTGAAGTTAATGAGAGCGATGTTGAATTTAAAGATGGTGAATTTATTGTAGCAAAATCAAATCAGAAGAAAACTATTGGAGAAGTTGCTTTTGCATGTTATCTGCCAGGAACATATGGTGAGGTAAAATCTCCATTACCAGAAGGTGAAGAGCCAGGTTTAAAAGAAACTTCATTTTTTGATCCAGGTAATTTTTCTTTTCCAGCTGGTTCTCATATTTGTGAGGTAGAAGTTGATCCTGATACTGGAAATACTGAAGTAGTTAAATATACAGCTGTTGATGATTTTGGAACAATTATAAATCCTTTAATAGTAGAAGGTCAAGTTCATGGAGGCTTAGCTCAAGGTATTGGACAAGCCCTTTATGAAAATTGCCACTATGATGATACAGGTCAATTAGTTACAGCATCTTATATGGATTATACAATGCCAAGAGCAGATAATTTTCCAGAATTTAATTTAGGATTTACTTGTACACCAGCAACATCAAATCCATTAGGTACAAAAGGATGTGGTGAAGCAGGAGCAATAGCTGCTCCGCCTGCAGTAATGAATGCTGTAATGAATGCAGTTGGCACTGAAGTGTCTATGCCTGCAACTGCTGAAAAGGTTTGGAAGGCTTGTCAAAAAATGAACAAATCAAATTCTAAAGCAGCATAGGAGATAAATATGAAAACATTTAATTATCATTCTACTAAAGATGTAAAAGAAGCAACAAAACTAGCTTCATCGAGCTCTGCCTTTTTAGCTGGTGGTATGACTACTCTTCCTTCAATGAAATTAGGATTAGCTTCTTATAAAGACATTATAGATATTAAAAGAATAAAAAAATTATCTGGAATAAAAGTAAGTGGCAAAACTGTAACTATTGGTGCAACTACAAAACATGCAGAAGTTGCCCATTCAAAAGAAGTTAAAAAAGCCATTCCATCTTTAGCTGCTTTGGCTGAGGGTATTGGGGATCCACAAGTAAGAAATAGAGGAACAATCGGCGGATCAATTGCAAACAATGACCCTTCAGCTGATTATCCATCAGCATGTATAGCGCTTAATGCAACAATACATACAAACAATAGAAAAGTCAGTGCAGATAAATTTTTTACAGGAATGTTTGAGACATCTCTTAAAAAAGGAGAGTTGATTGAGGCTGTAGAATTTCAAGTTCCTGAGAAATCTTGTTATAAAAAATACCCAAATCCTGCATCTAGATATGCCATAGTAGGAGTTTATGTTGCGAAACATAAAAGTGCTGTTAATGTTGCGGTTACTGGCGCTAAATCATGTGTTTATAATGACCAAAATATTTCAGGCGCTCTATCAAAAAGCTTTTCTTCATCTGCATTAGACAATGTTAAGATTTCATCAAGCGGTATGAATTCTGATGTTCACGCGTCAGCAGATTATAGAGCAAATATGGTAAAAATATTTGCAAAAAAAGCCGTTGAAGCTTGCTAATTAGATATATCAGTATTACCTTTACATCTAATGAAAAACTCATTTGATGAAAAGATTCTAGAAGAAGCAAATGATTGGATAAAAACCAACCAAAAGGTAGTACTTGCAACTGTTATTCAAACATGGGGATCGTCTCCACGTCAAGTTGGAAGCAGAATGATTGTTAATGAAAAAGGAGATTTTTCTGGATCTGTTTCTGGCGGCTGCGTTGAATCAGCAGTAGTTAGAGAGTGCATTGGTATTATAAAAGATAACAAACCTTTTAAAAAAATTGAATTCAAAGTTTCTAACGAAAGTGCATGGGAAGTGGGACTTGCTTGTGGTGGTGAAATAGCTGTTTATTTAGAACAAATAAACTAATGAAATTAGAAATTTTAAAAGAAATAATAAAAAAAAAAGAAAACAAATCTGAATTTGCAATTATTACTAAACTTTCAACTGGAGAAAGTGAAATTTTTATAGATAAAAAACCTTTAAGTAAAAATTTTGATAAATACATTGATCAAATTGAAAATTTTTATAAATCAAAAAAAAATGGTGTAATTGATAATACAGATGTATTTATAGAAACTTATATAAGACCTATTAAGGTTATAATTGTTGGTGCTGTTCATATAGCTCAATATCTGGTTGATTATGCTAAAAGTTTAAACTTTGAAATATCAATTATCGATCCAAGAGGCTATTTCGCTTCTGAACAAAGATTTCCGAATATGAATATAATAAATAAATGGCCAAATGAAGCATTTAAAGAAATAGAGACAAATTCAAATACAGCATTAATTGCATTAACACACGATCCAAAAATAGATGATCCAGCATTACAACATGCTTTAAAAAAAAAATTTTACTACATTGGAGCTCTTGGAAGTAAAAAAACCCACGAGAACAGATGTCAAAGATTAAGAGACTCAGGATTTAGTGAAGATGATATAAAATCAATTCATGGACCGATAGGAATTAAATTAGGAGGGAAATCTGCACCAGAAATAGCTTTATCAATTATTTCACAACTAGTTTCGGAAACATATAAAAAGTAATATGCAACAAGTTTTTGAAGAAATAAAAGTTAAAACCAATGGGCAAGGACTCTATAATTTTACTCAAAGAACATTGGAATGGCTAGATAATCAAAAAATTAAAAATGGGATTTTGAATATTAATATAATGCACACAAGTGCTTCTCTAGTTATTCAGGAAAATGCTGACCCTGATGTACTTCATGATCTTAAAAATTTTTTTCATAAATTAGTTCCTATGGACGAAAAACTATATAAACATTCAACAGAAGGTAAAGATGATATGCCCGCACATATAAAATCTGCGCTTACTAACAATCAACTAACTTTAAGTTTAAAGAATAAAAATTTAATTCTTGGAACATGGCAAGGTTTGTATTTATTTGAACATCGAATTGAAAAACAAACAAGAGTATTATCTCATCATTTAATTGGTGATTTATAAATGATTAAAGCAATTCTTTTGGCCGCAGGTCGATCTCAAAGATTAGGAATCGAAAATAAATTGATTAAAAAGTTTAAAGATAAACATCTTATTAATCACGTATTAAGCTCTCTTGTAAAAAGTAAAATAAATAAAATTATTATAGTTTTGGGCCACCAGAGTAAAAAACTTAAAAAAATAACTATAAAAAATAAAAAAATCACATATGTCATAAATAAAAAATTTAAATTAGGAATTTCAACATCAATTAAATCAGGCTTAAAAAAAATATCTAAAAAAGATAAAGGATTCGTGATTGTTCAATCTGATATGCCTTTTATAAAATCATCAGATATTAATAAAATTTATAATTCTATAAAAAAAGGAAAATCCTTAGTCCATGCATTAAAGTTTAAAAATAAAATAGGAAACCCAATTGGTTTTGATATTCTAGTATTAAACAAATTTCAAAAAATCAAAGGTGATGTTGGGGCTAAGTTTATGGTGAAAAAACTAAAAAAAAACACAAATTTTATTAAGGCTTCATCAAATAAAATTTTTAAAGATTTTGATTATAAAAGAGACTTTAATTAGTTTGGATAGGATTACCTTTAAGCCATTCGCTATCTTCATTTTCGTAATGTTCTTTTTTCCAAATAGGTGATCTTTTTTTGATTTCTTCAATAATAAATCTTGAAAGAGTATAAGCTTCAGCTCTATGAGGGCAAGCAACTGCAATAATAATACTTATTTCACCAAGCCCCACATATCCTTTAACATGTTCAATAAAAACTGATTTATCTTTTATATTAAGCTTTTGATCGGTTTCACTATAAATTTCTTTGAAACTTTTAACTACCATTACGTCATGTGCATCATAAGTTATACCAGTAACTTTTTTGTTTTCATTATTATTTCTTACTGTACCGTAAAAGACTATTGAAGCACCAAATTTTGATGATGCAATAAACTCCTCTGCATTTTCAGGTTTTATCTTTTCTTTTTCGAGATCAATTACCTTTGCATGAAGCATTAACCGCCTCCGATAGGAGGAATAATTCCAATTTTTTGATCCTTACTAATTTCGTAATTATCCGGAACAATATTGTCATCTTCTGAACAAAAAGCTGATGATTCAATTATTTTTTTAAAATTATCATTCCCTTTAAAGTTACTATCAACATAATTTAATATTTTCTTTTTAAGATCCTTAATTGAGCTTTTTTTATCTAAATTAAATTCAATGAAATTTTTTTCACTTAGATCTCTACTTGCACCATACAGTTCAACCTTTACTTTCATAATTAAAAAATATTTTCTAGAAATTTTGGTAAACCATCGGGATTAGTCCATAATCCACTTTTTCCACCTTCTTTAATTAATAATTTTACATTATCTATTTTAAGATGTGGGTTAACTATTTTGCTTAAGTCATAAATTGTAATCAATGCTGCATTAACACCCATAATTGCTTCCATCTCCACACCTGTTTTTGCAACTGCTGAAACTACACAAAATACTTCTAAGGAACTATCAACTTCATTCATTACAATTTTTGTTGCCGTATGATCAATTGGTAGCGGGTGACACAATGGTATTAACTCGCTTGTTTTTTTAACACCCAAAACAGCCGATACTTCTGCTAAACTGATAGGATCACCTTTTGGCATTTTTTTATTTTTAATTAAACCGAAAACTTCTTTACCTACATAAATTTTGCCTGATGCGAGAGCTCTTCTAAAAGTTTCTTTTTTTGAAGATACATCAATCATATTAAAAGAATTTTTTTTAAAAATTTCTTTAGCCCAATCTTTTAATTCTTGTTGATTTACTATCTTCAAGTTTTTCATTATCCTCCAGTTTTTGATAAATTTTTAGTTGAACCTGTATCACCAAGTTCTAAATAATGAGATTCTTTTTTAAATTTCATTTGCTTTAATATAAGATCTTTTAATTCTTCAAGCTGATCATCTTTTTGTAACAAATGTCTAATACTTATTCCAGTATTACCAAATAAACACAGTCTTAAATCTCCTCTTGATGTAATTCTTAAACGATTACATGATTTGCAAAAATCTTTAGAGTACGGAGCAATAATTCCAAATTTGCCTTTATAATCAGGATTTATATAATTTAATGATGGGCCTGCGTCTTTACCATGAGTTTGATAAATCCATTTATTTTTATTTAGATAATCTTTAAAAACTTTTGAGGATACATGATATTTATTAAAATAATCCAAGTTATCCCCTGTTCTCATTAATTCTATATATCTATAATCAATTTTATTATTTTTAATAAACTCAGACCAGCTATCAAAATCTTTTTCTGATGCATTAATCCCATTCAAAAGAACACCATTTATTTTGATATTTTCAAAACCTAAATCTTGAAGGTTTTTAATTCCTTTTAAAATTTCAGGCAGTCTGTCATGACCAGTAACATCCTTGAAAGTTTCACGATCAAGACTGTCTATACTAATATTTATACCATTTAGGCCACTATCAACCAATTGTTTCGCCTTTTGATCTAAATGGTAACCATTTGTTGTAATTACAACTTTTTGAATTCCTGAATCAGTTTTTAAAGTTTTTATAATTTCAAAAAAATCTTTTCTAACAGTTGGCTCTCCACCAGTAATTCTAATTTTACAAACTCCTAATTCAGAAAAGCACTTTGCAAGTCTTTTAATCTCGTCTAAATGAAGAAATTTTCTGTTGTCACTCTTATCAACTTGATATCCATTGGGTAAACAATAACCACATTTAAAATTACAGACATCTGTTATAGACATCCTGATGTAGGGAAAACTTCTACCAAAACTGTCTTGGAGAATTTGCATAACAATTTAAATTTATACTAGAAAAAATGATTTATAAATTTAAAACTTTTTAACAATTGTTACGAAATACAGATTTATACAACTTGGAATTGCAAAACTAGTAATTGAAAATATTTTATTTTTTTATTTTTGGTGTCCTTTTTTTTTGATAAATTTAGCATCAGATTTATTTAAAGGGGGATATATGAGAAAAAAAGAAAAAAAATTAAATTTAAAAAGAAGAAATTTTTTAGCTAGCACAGCATCAATTGCTGGATTGGCTGCAACAGCGTCAGTTGTTCCTATAAGCATTTCAAATGCAAATCATACAGAGGGCAAAAAAGGACTGCCAAATTTTATAAGCTGGAAAGATAGAGACGCCCTAATAGTACACTCAGATAAAGGAATTGAGACACATAGAAGTGCAATTGGAGAAAGTTTAATTACTCCAAATAGAAACGTATACATTAGAAACAATATGCCAACTATGACGGATGCTCAAATCGGTGACAGAAATAATTGGAAAGTTTCGATTGAAGGAGTAAAAAATCCAAAAACTTTCACACTGGCACAACTTAAAAAGTTAGGACATACAACCATTGCAACAATTTTACAATGTTCAGGTAATGGTCGAGGTTTTTTTGAGCACAAAGTAAGAGGTTCACAGTGGGAAACAGGAGCAGCAGCTTGTGTTTTCTGGACAGGTGTACCTATGAAAGCAGTTGTCGATGCATGCGGAGGAATTAATGCTAGCTCTGTATATATGACATCTGCAGGAGTTGATCATAAACCAACTGGATTAGATCCAAAAAAAGCAATGGTTGAAAGATCAGTGCCTAAGCTAGCTTTTAAAGATGCCATGTTAGCCTGGGAAATGAATGGTGTCCCATTACCGAATGCTCATGGCGGACCTTTAAGAATGGTTACTCCAGGATACTTTGGAATTAATAATGTTAAGCATCTTGGAAAAGTAGCTTTCACTGAAAAAGAGTCTTCAGTAAAATATATGAAAAAAAGTTATAGAATTTCACCAATTGGTAAAAAAGGATCTCAATATCCTTCATGTTGGCAAATGCCAGTAAAATCTTGGATCACAAGACCAACAGATGAAACTGGAACAGTAAGAGCTGGTAAAGTCCAGATTGTTGGAGTTGCTATGGGTGGCACCAGAAAAGTGAGAAGTGTTAAAGTATCCGTTGATGGTGGTAAGAGCTGGAAGAGAGCAAAATTTATTGGGCCAGATCTAGGTAAATTTGCATGGAGACAGTTCGTTTATGAGGCCAATCTAAAATCAGGAACTTACAACATAGCAAGCCTTGCCTCTAATGGTTCTAAAAAACAGCCAGAATTGAGAATGGAAAATAGAAGAGGTTACGCTCATAACGGCTGGAAAGATCATAGCGTAAATATTACTGTAGTATAATATTAGCAACAGTTATAAAATAAATTAATGAAAATTTTGAGATTTTTATTAATTATTTTATTTTATTTTACTTTAAGTATTCAAAATTTAATTGCTGATGAAGCCAAAATGCTCAAAGGTCTTGAAATATTTAATGAAACTGCAGCTTGTGCTGGCTGTCATACAATGAAAGCAGCAGGTGCCGAGGGTAACGTAGGACCAAATCTTGATACGGTAGATTTAACACTTGAGTCTGTAGTCGATATGGTTACTCATGGACTTGGAGTTATGCCTGCATATGGAGAAGATGAAATTTTAACACCTGAAGAAATCGAAATTGTATCTACATATGTAGTAAATTCAGCAGGTAAATGAAAAAGCCTTTAGTTTCAATTTTAATATCAAGTTATAACAAAGGAAATTACTTAGAAGAATGTCTTAACTCCTGTTTAAGCCAATCATATAAAAATTGTGAAATTATTTTGTTGGATAATTACTCAAATGATAAAACGAATAAGATTTTAAAAAAATATTCAAAACAGGTAAAAGTTTTAAAAAAAAGAAAAGTAAGTAAATTTCCAAGCATAAATCAAATTGATTTATTAATTAAGGCATACAAAATATCAAAAGGATCAATAATTTGTTTGTTGGATGCAGATGATTATTACCATACCAAAAAAATTGAAAAAATTAAAAAAATTCTCTTATTAAAGAAAAATATTAATGTCATTTTCGACTTACCAATGATAAAGAAAAAAAACCAGAAAATAAAATTTAAATTAAAAAAAAAGTCCCAGAGAGATATCTGGCCAACAATTATTCCAACTAGTTCTATCAGCATGAAAAGAAGTTTTTTCAAAAAATGTTTGGATATAAAGGCTTTTAATCAATTTAATCTCCTAGAAATTGATTTTAGAGTAAATGTCTTAGCGATTAATTTTTTTAAAAATTTTTATATTTTAAAAGAAAGTGTTACGACTTATAGAGATACCGAGGGTGGCATCATGTCTAACACGAAAAAATATTCAAAAAAATGGTGGATTAAAAGAAATCAGGCTCACGAATATATGATTAATTTGTTAAAAAAAAATAAATTAAAATATAAAAACTTAGATTATTCGTTAACAAGAATGATTAATTTATTTTTATAAATTAAAATGGCAAAAATTTTATCTAAAAATGAAATAAATAGATTTAAGGAAGATGGTGCTATATTTTTAAAAGGTAAATTCGATACTCACTGGATAAAAAAACTTCAAAAAGGTATTGAGAGAGATATTAAAAATCCTAGTCCTAGATTTAAGTCACATACAATAGAAAAAAATGTCCCTGCCTATCTAGAAGATTACTGGACTTGGGATTTAGTACCTGAGTTTAAGGACTTTGTTTTTAACTCACCATACGCAAAAATAGCTTCTGAATTAATGTCTGCAAAAAAAATAAATCTTGTTATGGATAATTGGTTTTTAAGAGAGGAAGGATCTAAATCTTCAACTCCATTTCATCACGATATAAGTTATTTTGATATGGATGGCACCATGTGTGTTCTATGGTTGCCTTTACAGGCAACGGGTAAAAACGAGGGAGTTGTATGGGTTAAAGGATCTCATTTATGGAATAAATTATTTTTAAGAGTGTTATTTAAGGATGGTCACAAAGTTGAAGGAAATGAATGTATCGTTGATGGAAAAAAATATGAACTTCCACCTGATATATTGGGAAATAAAGATAAATATGAATTTTTAAAATGGGATTGTGAGTTAGGAGATTGTGTAATATTTGATATGAGAACACTTCATGGAACTCTTAGCTCTTCAATACCTGAAAAAACATTAAGCCGTTATACTTTAAGAGTAGCAAAGGAAGATGCAAAAATTAGTTATGTTGGTGACTGGACAAGTTACAATTATAGAAAATCTATGCAAGATGCTGGATACAAAAATGGAGATCCGCTTGGTGGAAAAATGTTTCCAACTTTGTATGAAGCAAATTAACTTCTAGCCCTTAAGACTAGAAGTTAATTTTAATAATTTATCCTGCAGGCTTATAAAGACCCATTGCTTTTCCAGCCATCTCAGCTGTTTTAGCCATATCCATTTCTTCTAATATAGTAAAATTACTAATCGCACCTGAAGCTTCAACCGCCAATTTAACTGCAGCCATTGATTCAAAGTCTTTTCCGCTAACACATCCAACAAAATCATAGGATCCTCTTGTTATCGAAAATGATTCCATTTTAGCATCCAATGCATTTGCTAATGCATTTGCTGCAGCAGCTCTATCTTGTTTAGGATCTTTTATAAATCCTTTAAACGCTTGAGCAGTGTAATTTCCAATTATATAGTATTTAGCCATTATGATCTCCTTTCCTTAATTTTTAGAATATCATTATTGCAAAAATGTAATAATGAGTAAATTGCATAGTAGACACAACCTATAGTAATGTTAAATTAAATTAATGTACGAAAAATTTGGACAATTTATTGATGGAAAATGGCAAGCATCTTCAAACAAAGAGACATATGAAGTCATAAACCCAGCCAATGAAGAAGTTATAGGTCGCGCATCAAAAGCTACTCCAGAAGATGTGGATCGAGCACTTAAATCTGCTGAAAAAGGTTTAGAAGTTTGGAAAAAAACATCTCCTTGGAAAAGGTCTTCGGTCATTAGAAAAATTGCTGATTTAATAAGAGCAAAACAAGATGTTCTTGCAAAATGGATAACACTTGAAGTAGGAAAGCCTTTTATTGAAGGGAAGGGCGAAGTAGGAGCTACAGCAGATATTTTTGAGTGGAATTCAGAGGAAACAAAAAGAATTTATGGTCAAACAGTAGAAAGCAGATTTGAAGACACCAGAATTCATGTTTACTATCAACCAATTGGAGTTGTTGCAGCAATGTCTCCTTGGAATTTTCCTTTAGTTTTATCAGGAAGAAAAATATCAACTGCTTTAGCTGCAGGCTGCTCAGTTATAATTAAACCTGATGTGATTGCACCAGGTGGAGTGATGGAATTAGTTGATATTTGTAGAGAAGCTGGAGTTCCTCCAGGAGTAGTTAATTTATTATCCGGTGACCCACCAAGTATAGCCTCTCAATTAATTTCATCAGATATAGTAAAAAAAATTTCAATTACAGGATCGACAAGAGTTGGAAAATTAGTGCTTAAACAAGCGGCTGAAAAAGTTCAAAGAGTTACTATGGAGCTAAGCGGTCATGCACCATTTATTGTATTTAGTGATGCAAACATCGAGAAAGCAACAGACATGGCAATAGCATCAAAATTTAGAAACAATGGACAAGTTTGTATTTCTCCAAGTAAATTCTATATTCAAGATAATAAAAAAAAAGATTTTGTAAATTTATTTGTAGAGAAAGCTAAAAAATTAAAAATAGGAAATGGAATGGATTCGGATGTTCAATTAGGACCCATGACAACGAAAAAAAGACTTAATGAAATTGAGGATTTAGTTGAAAAAACCAAAAAAGAAGGAGCCAAAGTGTTGTTAGGAGGAAAAAAACCTTCAGGGTTTAATAAAGGTTTTTATTATGAACCAACAATTTTTGATGATGTAAAAGATGATTTTACAATCATGAAAGAAGAGCCCTTTGGACCTTTATGTCCAATGCTGTCGTTTAAAACATTTGATGAAGTTATTAAAAGAGCAAATAATCATGAACTAGGTCTCGCAAGCTATATTTGCACTAATTCAATGGAACTAGCAACAAAGGCTTCTGAACAAATAGAAACAGGCGCAGTTGCAGTGAATACACCTTTGGTAGCACAAGCCGAGGCACCCTTCGGCGGTATTAAACAAACAGGAGATGGGAGAGAGGGCGGCTCAATGGCAATTAAAGATTATTTAAATATTAAATATACTCATCTTGGTATAAAAGGATAATTATGAATAAAAAAGAAAAAAAAAATGCAGCTAAAATTTTATTCTCATGGAGAAAAGCTATGCCATTTTATTATGGAGCGGCATTTATTATTTTACTTTCAATAGTTTTTTTATTTAATTAATTTTTTCAATGATAGAACTGTTTATTGCTTTTGGAGCAGGGTTTATAAGCTTTTTATCTCCGTGTGTATTACCGCTTATACCAGGTTATATATCTTATATTTCGGGCAATACTTTAGAAGATTTAATTAAAAGCAAAAAAACAAATTTATTTCCAATAATTTTATTTACTCTTGGATTTTCAATAGTATTTATTTCTTTTGGTGCATCAGCAAGTTTTCTAGGTAAATTTCTTCTAAGTAATTCCTTTCCATTAAGAATTATTGCAGGAATAATCATTATAATTTTTTCACTACATATATTGGGTATATTTAAAATTAATTTTTTAAATTATGAAAAAAGAATTTATGCTAATAAAAGTAAAAATATTTTTAGTCCTACTGTTCTAGGTATGGCTTTTGCATTTGGTTGGACGCCATGTATAGGACCAATCCTTGGATCAATTTTAGCCCTAGCATCAACTAAAGAAGTAATTGCTAGGGGAGTTCTATTATTATCTTCATATTCCTTGGGACTAGCCATTCCTTTCATTTTATCAGGATATTTATTTCAAAAATTTCTTTTAGTTTCAAAAAATTTAAAAAAGAAAATAAATTTAATAGAGAAGATAGGAGGTATTTTATTACTTTTAACAGGTATTTTAATTACCACTAATAAACTTCAAGTATTAGGATTTTTTATATTAAAATATTTACCGTTTTTAGAAAAAATCGGTTAATTTTTTTTTTGAGGCTTATTAAACACTATCAGTATCACTCCAATTATAATTATAGCTCCACCGATGAATAGCTCTTTAGTAGGTTCTTCTCCTAAAAGAAAAATTGCTGCTAAAAGCCCTGTGGGAGGAATACCCATAGTAACTATAGGTAATACTTTGTATAAAGGATTGTTTTTTAACACATAGTAAAAACAGCCATAAGTTATCGGCTGCATAATAAATCCTAAATAAATTGCAATCATCCAAGCTTCAAAAGGAGCAGCTTTAAAGTAGGTAATTGGGTTTCCGTCAAAAATAGCAGAAAGTCCTATTAATATCGGACCAGAAAATAAACCTAACCAAGCAACGAGTGTTAATGGATTTATTTCTTTACTTAATGGTTTTACTAAAACTTGACCCAAAGCCCAAACACCTGATCCTACAATTACTAAACTTACACCTATGAATTTACCATCTAAGTTTGGTGAGCCAGTTAAAATATACACCCCAACAAATGCAATAGCTATTCCAATTAAACTTCTAAATGTTGGTTTTTCTTTGAGCATAAAGTATGCAAATACAACACCGAAAGGAACTTCAGTTTGAACAAGTAATACTGCAGCCGAAGCATCAATAAAACTTAATCCAGTGTAGGTAATACTGTACTGAAGCGTGTTAGCTATAAGAGAAGCAAAAAATATCCTTTTAAGATAAGCCCTTGGTATTGGAAACCACCAAATTAAAAGCGATGCAACAAAAGTAAACCTTAAACCCATTAATAAAAAAGGAGGAAGATGCTCCATTGCTGGTTTTGCAATAACAAAACCAAAACCTAAAAAAATTGGAACTATCGCGGCTATTAATGAGTCACGAAGAGTCAAATTTTGAATTTTCTTTTTAAATGTCTTAATTTGCCTTCTGTACTATCGAAATCTATATAACAACCTTGTAAAAATCTATTACCTTCATCAGGATCATACTTTGTTCTTCCGTGTAGCACTCTATAATTATCCATCATCATAAGATCATTTGGTGCTAATTTAAATTCTATTCTATTTTTTTCTGAATTATACATATCAGATAACTTTTTTCGGGCTTTATAATACTGGTCTAATTTATCTTTTTCTAGCATTGGAACATAATCTAATCTTGGACTAAATCTTACCTGTTTAAAATTTTTTTCATCATCTAAATGAATTAATTCTGACCAGTCTTCAAGCATTACATTTTTATCTGTAAATTTAAATCTCACCTTAACTTCTGTAAGAATTTTGTATGCATCTGGGTCATTTTTTTTTAAATTTTCAGTAACAGTATAACCATCAACTAAAGTTGAATAACCTCCACTTACTTCATTTTCAATACAATGTAATAATTGAATACATGGTACAGGATTTCTATATGGGTTATCTGTATGTGGGCTTAAATGCAAAGTTGTATACGCTAAATCGTTTGGATTTGATTTTGATTTTACATTAAAATGTTCTCCAAAGTTTGTTCTTCTTACACTTCCTATAGAATTTGCGAATTTAACAATATAATTATTTTCTGTAGGAACATTTTTAATTATAACAAAACCATATTCATAAAAAGCAACCAACAAATCATACATTTCTTTTGACTCGTAAAAACCTTCTTTAAATTCAAAATTTTTTACATCTTTTAAAGTTGAGTCCCATTTTTTTTTAGGTATAGATTTTATTACTGTGTCCTTATTTGAAAATTCAGTTTCAAGTTTACCAATATCAATTTTAGAATTAACTCCATCATTGAAATTAACTTCAAGAAAACCATTTTTAATTTCTGCTTTTTTTATATCTATTTCACCATTCATTGTTGAAGGATCAAACAACCTTTGTTGAGTACCTTTATCTAAATACTGATCACCATCCACTCTTTCCCTCAACCAAAAAGGGTGTATTTCTTGGACAGATTGACCGTTGTTAAAAAAAATTTTATTTTCATTTAATTCAATTTTCATAAGCTTTTTTGAGGATTATTTAAAATTATGCTTTAATCAAGATAAATAAAATAGTATGTGATCTCCTTATGTCCGAATTAAATTCAAAAAAGATTAGATTTTTTGCTGCTTTTTTAAACAAATTAGCGAGAGACATGACAAGGTACTACACCCAAAAACTAGATAAACCTTATAAGGTTATAAACAAAAGCAAAGGAAAAGGTTATGATCCAGTGACAAAGGCGGACAGGGCTTTTGAAAAGTTTATAAGATCAAGAATTAAAAACAAGTTTCCTAAACATAATATAATTGGAGAAGAATTTGGTAACAAAAAAACTAAAAGTGACTTTACTTGGGTAATCGACCCAATCGATGGAACAAGATCATTTATAATTGGTAACCCAACCTGGAGTAATTTAATTGGATTAAATTACAAAGGAAATCCAGTCGTAGGATTAGCAAACTTTCCAAATTTGAATAAGTATTATTTAAATACTTCAACAAAAAATGCTTATGTAATTGAAAAAGGTAAAAAAAGAAAATTACAAGTTAATAAGAAAGCAACTTTAAAAAATATGAAACTTGCAGGAGCTTTTCATGGTTGGCTATCATTAAAAAAACAAAGCAGAATACCAAGGGTCTTAAAACTTATGCAGTTTCCATGTTTTGATGCTTTAAGCTATATGCATTTTTGCGAAGGTAAAATTGATGTTGTACTTCAATGTCAAAATAAAATCTGGGATGTCCATGCAATAATTCCGATAATTTCTGCAGCTGGTGGAATTGGCTCAACTTGGAATAATAGAGATGCAAAATATGCTGGAAATATTCTATTTTCTGCAAATAGAAATATTCACAAAAAAATGTTAAGTCTTTTAAAACCAGCGATAAAATAATCTAAAAAAAATATGAATCTTAAAAAAATTTATAGAAATTTAAAATTTGGAGTTCTAAAACCAAAAATATTTATAATTTTATTCGGATTATTTTTTTCATCTCTAGCTTTTGCTGCAGCTTTAACTGTCACACATATAGATAATAGAATTCCTGCTGGTGCTGCCGGTTGTTTTAGCTCTCAAAGAACAAATATTCAGCTTAATCACGATAGAACAGAGGACGTGCGAGATGTTTTATGGAGCGATGACGGTACAATGGTTTTTTCAATAAATGATAATATGAATAAAACTGCTGCTATGGGAGATCTTGATTTATCTATGAATAAAGTAAGAGATCCGTTTGAATTAAAAACTGTAAAAACTACACTTGGAATACACACTTGTGATGATATTGATGGTTTTGATGTTGATCATCCAGATTTTGTGGCACAAGGCATGAGTGCTGCTACCACTGAATATGTAAGCATCCATGCAGCACAAGATGGTAAAATATTTTTTATTTTAAGTGAGACAGGTGAATTACACAAATTCAATTTAAGTACAGCTTTTGATTTTAGAACAGCAACTTATGAAAATGAATTTGCTTTAAACAGTGTTATTAACTCTTTTTCTTTTAGCAAGGACGGAACAAGAATGTTTGCTTTAAATGCCGAACATAATACTATGGAACTTACAACATTTTCATTGTCATCACCTTTTAACACTTCCGTTACTCCTACTCAAATACACACTGTAGAATTAACAAATATAGGAATTGATTTAGTGGAAGATGAAAATTCAAGTGCTACAGATGTAGAATTTAATGACACTGGAAGTGCGATGTTTATATCAGTGTTTAATCAAGAAGGAGATGTCTTAGAGAGAATTCACCAATTTAGTTTAGGTAAAAATTATGATGTATCAACAGCAAGTCATATAGGTTCCGTTGGAATGCCATTTGTTGGTCGTACAAACGATAATGGATGGATGGGAGGTTTCTCTTTTTCTAGCGATGGAATGAAAGTTTTTACAACACAAAGATTTACAGGTGATATGGTAGATCAGATTTATCAATATGACTTGGAATGTCCTTATGGTGTGGTGTCATGTACATCAGACTCAATATCCAGCCTTGCATCACAATTAACTTTGGCAAAACAAAACATCGCTTTAAATACTTCGACAATATTTAAAAGATTTGAGTGGGTAAAAAGAAATAGAGATAGTGAAAATTTAAATAGCTTTAATTTTAATATTAATTCTGATGATATAATTCTATCTTCTCTAACAAATAAATTACAACATCTAGCAAATACAAAGCAAATTTCATTAAGTAAAAATAATAAAGAAGAGACAAAAAAATCAAAATGGTCATATTGGAGTCATGCTGATATCTCAATTGGAGATCATAGAAAGACTTTGTTAGAGAAAGCGCAACATTTTAGAGCAGAAGGTTTAACTCTTGGTGCAGATAAAAAGTTTGGTGATAGTAAATTCTTTGGTCTAGCTTTAAGATATTCTGATAATAATAATGACATTAAGGGCTCTAAACAGAGAACCGATATGGAGTCTTTAACATTAAATTTCTATGGAGTTATACCTAAAGATGAAGATCATTATATAAATGCTGTACTTGGCTTAAGCGCACTAAGATTTGATCAGAAATATTTAGACAAACTCACAGGAGAAAGAAATGGTAAACAAATATTTACTGCAATAAATTTTAGATCTAAAAAAACGTACGGGAATTTTAATATTACCCCGTCAGGCAAACTTACTTATGGTTTAACATATTTTTCTGATTATACAGACTTTATAAGCAATGCTAAAAAAGCTCAGGATGTTTTATATGATAACGATCATTTTGAAACAGGTGATCTTGCAGCAGGATTTCTATTTAATATGGATGAAATTAAATATCCAAATGGAATATTTACACCAAATGGAGGTTTAGAATTTGTTTATGATTTTACACCTGTTGCTGAATTAGATTATTCAACTTCGGGTAGTTCAAATGTTAATGTAGCAAGACTAGATAATTATTCTGAACAAAATATTAGAGGAAATATAGGGTTTGAATTTGTATACTTAAGTGGATTTACAGTTTCAATAAATTATGAGAGATATCAGAGCGTAAACTCTATAAGAAATTCACATACAGATACTTTATTAATAAAATTTAGTCATCTTGTTGGCGAAGACTCTGAATTTGCTTTCAACTTTGATCCGTTAAAAGATAATTTGGCAAGATTAAATTATTCAAAAAATATCAATGGATTTGATGTTAGATTTAATTCTGATTATAAATTAAGCAGCGATATAGATCTTTATGGAGCAAATATAGAAGTTTCCAATAAGTTCTAGTATATTAAAATAAATACAGGAGGACTGATGTCTTTATTTAAACCGATACAGGAAAGTGAAGCAAAAGGAAAAGTCAAAGAAATATACGATGAAATAAAAACAACAAGACAAATTACTGAAGTTCCAAATTTTTGGAAAATGTTAGCAAACGATCCCAATGAATTAGGTAGAACATGGAATTCTTTAAAAGATATTATGAAAAAAGGTGCTTTAGATCCGGTAACAAAAGAACTAATCTATGTTGCGGTATCTATAACTAATAGTTGTGAATATTGCATTAAATCACATTCTGCAGCTGCAAAAAAAAAGGGAGCTACCGATGAAATGTTAAAAGAAATGTTTGCGGTAGTTGGACTAGCAAATAAAAATAATAAATTAGTGGACTCGTATCAGGTTGTGGTAGACGATATTTATAAATAAAATTTACTCGGTCAAACCTGACGCATTATAATTTAAGTCAGCACAATATATAATCTTTAAATAAGATTATGAAATTACTTTTAATTCTTGGCAATCAACTATTTCCATTAAATAACGTTGAAAAGTTTAAAAAGGACCATGTAGTTTTTATGTCTGAAGATTATGAACTTTGTTCATATGAGAAACATCATAAATTAAAAATTTTATTATTTTTATCATCAATGCGTTCCTATGCTGAGAACTTAAAAAAAAATAACTATAAGATAATATATACAAGAATCGATTCGACTGATTTTAGAAAAAATTATATCGAAAAACTTAAAAGAGCTATTGTATCTAAAAATATTAAAGAAGTAACTATTTTTGAAATTGAGGATAAATTTTTCGAAAATAAAATAAAAAACTTTTTAAATAAATCAAAGATTAAATTGAATTATATAAAATCACCAATGTTTTTGAACTCTAGAGAAGATTTTAAAAATTATTTATCTAAAACAAAAAAACCATTTATGGCTAATTTTTATAAAGAGAGAAGACAAAAATTTAATATATTATTAAAAAAAGATGGTAGTCCAGAAGGCGGGAAATGGAGCTTTGATGAAGATAATAGAAAGAAATTACCTGCTAATATTAATGTACCAAAATTTCCAAAAATAAAACCATCAAAACATACAGAAACTTTAGCACCAATAATTGAAAAATTATTTAAAAACCATCCAGGTCAAACTAAAAATTTCTGGTTTGCAACAGAATACAAAGATTCAATCAAACTCTTAAATTTTTTTATAAAAGAAAAAGCTAATTTATTTGGAGACTATGAAGATGCAGTTAATCAAAAAGATAATATACTTTTTCATAGCGCTCTCAGTCCCTATTTAAATTTAGGTTTAATAACACCAGATATTATTATTACAAAAGTTATAGAAGCCCATAAAAAAAATAAAATAAGATTAAACTCCTTAGAAGGTTATATAAGACAAGTTATAGGATGGCGTGAATTTATGAGAGGTATTTATCAAGTTTACAGTTCTGAAATGGAAAATAGAAATTTTTTTAAACAAAATAGAAAAATGAAAAATTCTTGGTATGAAGGCACAACAGGACTACCACCATTAGATCATGCAATTAAAAATGCGGCAAACTATGGATGGTCACATCATATTGAAAGATTAATGATTCTGTCAAACATTATGAACCTCTGTGAAATTAAACCAAAGAATGTTTACAAGTGGTTTATGGAAATGTTTGTCGACTCATCTGATTGGGTAATGGTGCCTAATGTCTATGGGATGGGTCTTTTTAGTGATGGAGGAATTTTTGCAACAAAACCATATATATGTGGATCGAGTTATTTTATGAAAATGATGGATTTTAAAAAGGGTGAGTGGTGTAACACTATGGACGGTTTGTATTGGAGATTTATAAATAGAAACAGAAATTTTTTTATTAAAAATCCAAGACTTTCAATGATGGTTAGAGTTTTTGATAAAATGAAAACAGATAGAAAAAAATTAATATTGTCAGAGGCAGAAAAATTTATTAATAAAAATACATATGGCAATTAAAGTTTTTTTTAATAATTCCTGTAATGTTTGTAGATTAGAGATAAATCACTACAAGAAAATTGCTGATAGTAATTTAGAATGGATTGATATTACAAACAACGAAGCGGCTTTAAAACTAACCTCCAAATCACAGGAGGAATTATTAAGAAGATTGCATGTAATAGATGATGGAAAAGTGATAGGGGGCGCAAAAGCTTTTGTTATAATATGGTCAAAAATTCCTAAATATTATTTTCTTGCCAAAATATTTTCAATTAAACCTTTATTTGTTTTATTCCACTATGGTTATGAAGTAATAGCCTATTTCTTATTTTTAAAAAATAAACACCAACTAAAATGAAAAAACAAAATTTACCTTCTAAAACTTGTTCAGTTTGTAAAAGACCATTCGTTTGGAGAAAAAAATGGAGACTAAATTGGAATCAAGTGAAGTATTGTTCTAAAAGATGCTCTGCTAAATAAATTCTTGAACTATCCTGGGTATATAATTTTTAAAATTAAAAAAACCTTTATTGCAATATTTCCAAGAATACTGATCAATTTTTCTATATAAAAAATTAATATTCTTTAAATTATTAGAATTTATGTAATCAAGGTTTTCACCAACAGATGGATATAAAGTTAATAGATTTTCCTTCATATCTTTGAGATCTTTAATATTAATCATTTTACAATTTAATGATTTATTTTTTAAATTTTCTATTTGGTCGGTAATTAGAGATTTTTTAAAATATATGACTTTTTCATCTAGTTTTATTTGCCTTGTTTCATTTTCGTTAAATACAAAATAAAGGTTTTTAAAAGATTGATCTTTAAAATCACTTTGTTCGAAAGAGAGATTGTTTTCAAATATTAATAAATCCTGATTATTTGATAAATTTGCATTAATAAAGTCATTATTTACAATTGAATAAATTCTATCATCAATGACTGGAACTGGATTTTCATTAAGTTTTATATTGCTGAATCTATTATTAGTGAATTTTTTAATATTCCATTCTAAAGCAACATAATTTTTACCTTTTGTTTGGACGCCAGCGACCCATCTCCAGCCAAAAGTATTTGATGCGCTATCTCCATCAAAAAGATGTTTCATAAAAAATTCTGCACCTAGTTGCCAGGGCAAGCCAAGAGTAAAAATCCAAATACTAGCAAACCACATTCTTGCATGATTATGAAGATAATTATAATTTTTTAATTCATTTACCCAAGTATTGAAGCATTCTATTTTAGTTTTACCTTCAATAGCCTCTAAATAATTTTTATTATTTTTGTATTCCTGTTTTAGTTTATTTAAATCTATAATAAAATCTCTCCATACATCAGGTCTAAGCTCAAGCCATCCTTTCCAATAAACTCTCCACAAAACTTCTTGAATAAATTTCTCATTCTTTACAAAAGAATATTTTTTTAAACATTTTTTTAGAATTTCTATCTCACTAATGGCTCCATGTGTTACATATGGTGACAAACAAGAAACATTAGATCTTTTATCCGGTCCAAAATCAAAATTTCTTAATCTAGAATATTCAACAAGATTTTTTTCAATAAATTCATTGAGTACTTGAGTAGCAAAATCTCGAGAAGGTTTAAAATCCATATTTATTTTTAGTTCTTTTTCTATGTTTTGAAAGACGGCCTCTAACCCTCTTTCTCCAAAGGATGAAGCTTCTTTTTTTTAGATTTTTTCTCATCACCGATATAACTTCTTTTTCATTAAGGCCTGTTTTTTTTTTAATTTCCTCAAATGAAACTTTATCAGACCAAGCCATTCCAATGACTTCATCAATATAAGGCTTCATTAGGTTTATTTGTTATTAACTTAAAGACGATTTACCACCATCAACACCAATTATTTGTCCAGTTATCCATGGACTTTCATCAGATAACAAGAATTTAGCCATTGATGCTGCGTCTTCAGGTTTTCCAATTCTTTTCATAGGATGTGATTTTGCAATACCATCGGAAATTAATTTACTTTTTAAAATTGATTTAGACATTTTTGAATCTGTTAAACTTGGAGCAATACAGTTAACTCTAATATTAGGAGCAAACTCAGCAGCTAAAGACACCGTAAGTCCTTCTATTGCACCTTTTGCTGATGAAATAATAGCGTGGTTAGTAAAACCTTTTCTTACTGCTACTGTAGAAAAAAGAACAATTGAACCTTTATTTTTTTTTAAATTCTCTTGTAGGTTTTGAATAATTTCAATCGCAGGAAAAAAATTTAAATCTAAACACTTTTTAAAATCTTCTTTTTTTGCACTTTTTAATGGTTTCAAATCGATTGACCCTACACAATAAGCAACACCTGATACATCGACATTATCAAAACTATTTTTTATAATTTTTGATATATCGTCATTTAAAATATCTATAACTGTATATTCAGAGTTTAGCTTTGAAGATAATTTTTTAAGTTCTTCTTCATCTCTACCTAATAAATGAACATCTTTATCAGAATTATATAATTTTTCTGCAAGATTTGATCCAATAGATCCTGTAGCACCAAAAATTAAATACTTACTCATTTTTAGTTTTTTCTAGGATCTTTAATACTTTTTAAAATTTTAGAGATGCCCGTTAATCTTAAGCTAACAAATATGATGTACATTAATGTAGCCCCCAAAGCCATAGTCGACAAAAATACAAAAATTGCAGTTAAAAATTTTTCTGTGAACCAGTTTTCGATATCTGAATTAGATAAATATAAAATATTCCAAAACAATAAAAAAACTAATTCGTATGTAATAATTACTTTGTATAACGAGTTCATAATTTTAGAATGATTCTAAAAATCTAAACTAGTGTCTTATATCTGTTTTTCAATGTAATTATAATTTTATGAGACAATTAAGTGTTAGTTTTACCTAATAAATTTACCATTAAGACACCAGCGACAATTAATCCAAGTCCAATTATAACATATAAGTTAGGAACTTGATTAAATTTAATAAGTCCAACCAAGCTAGTTGCAATTATACAAAGACCAGCAAATGAAGCGTAAGTGATCCCAACTGGAATCGATTTCATAACAAGTGACAATGCAAACATACACCCAACAATAGTTATTGCCGTAATTATGCTAGGGATTATTAAAGTGAAACCCTGAGCACTCTTTGCAAAACCATTTGCGGCAGTACCTAAAACTACAGCAATGATTAAAATAATATAAGCGGTAATATTTCCCATTATTTTTTTTCCATTAACCACAGCCCATCTTCTTCAGGGCCTTTTTCTCCATAATATTTTTCACTTAAAAAATATATTTTACCATTTATAGGGTGTACTTGTATATCTCTAATACGATCTATCTTGTCTTTAAAAATTGTTTCCTCTTTAATATCTAGTAAATTTTTAAAGTTAATAACTTTAAGTGATTGATTTCTTAATGAAGTTATTAAAGCTTTTCCATCCCATTCATTGAATTCTTTTCCTTTGTAAATAGTTATTGCGCTCACTCCTATTGATGGAACCCAATATTGTATGGCTTTTGTAAATCCTGGCTTCCATTTAGGTCCTATTGTAGATCCATCGTAATTCGTTCCTCCCCAACCCAAAATTGGCCAACCATAATTCTCACCTTTTTTTACTTCTCCAAACCAATCCCCTCCTTTTGCTCCATGATTACTTGTATAAATTTTTCCATCAAACGGAGACACAGTAAGACCTTGGTTATTTCTAACTCCTAATTGATAAATTTCAGGAAGCCAATCAGGTTTATCAATAAATTTTGGATTATCTTTTGGAATTTTTCCATCTAAATTTATTCTAATTATACTTCCAAGATGGTTTTTGGGATCTTGAACTAAGCCGCCTAATCCTCGCTCTCCAACTGAGGCAAACAAATAGTTATCTTTAATAGCTAATCTAGAACCAAAGTGATAATCAGTTGAGACATTATTTGGTTTTGATTGAAAGATATTTTTAAATTTTATTTTATTTTTATTTAATTTACCTTTTGCAATTGAAGTGCTGTATATTCTTTTTTCTACTTCCTCGGTGTATGCAATCCAAACATAATTATCTTTATAAACAATATCTAATAAACCACCTTGGCCAACATTTTTAAACTTTAAATTATGTTTTACCTCAATTATTTTGCCATCATTGATATTGACTATCTTTATCTTTCCTACTTTTTCTGAGATTATTAATTCAGACTCATTAATAAAAGACGATCCCCATGGTTTAGCTAAATTAGCGATTTTTTTAAATTTAAACTCATCTGCGTTTAAATTAAAATTTATAAGAACAAAGAATATTAAAAGGATTTTTATTTTAAACACTATTTTTTTGACCAAGTAATGGCATCTTCCAATCTATCATCTCCCCAGAAAATTTCATTACCAACTATAAATGATGGGCTTCCAAAAACTTTATTTTTTCTAGCGCTCTCGGTATTTGCTAAATATTCTTTTTCTATTTTATCGGAGTTTGCTTTTTCGATTACTTTATTTTTATCAATTTTTAATTCATTGCAAATTTCAGATATATTTGGATCTACTGCAGGTTCCTTTCCTTCTTGAAACCATCTTTTATAAGTTAACCTTACGTAATCAACACCCCAACCTTCTTCTAAACCCAAAATTGCAAGCTTATTAGCTAGATCAAATTGAGTTAAAGGATAGGGAACAGGTGTTTTTGCAAAAAATCCATAACCTTTTGCGCGTCTTTCAATATCTCTCCACATATAATTTACTTTATTAACTTTTTCTTTAGGGAAAGGAATATTATTCATTTCTTTCATTATTGCCCTTACACTAAAAGGCTTCCAATTAAATTTTACACTATATTTTTTTTCAACATCTAAAATTCTTGTTATTGTTAGATATGTGTATGTGCTTCCTATAGAAAAATAAAAATCAATATTGCTCATTTATTTTACAAGAAATCTTGAGGCTATTTTATTACCATCAAGATCACGTATATAACTATAGTAATTTCCATCGGATCTTAATCCTGGCTTACCTTCATCTACTGCGCCATTTTCTAGTGCTATTTTGTGGAATTTATCTACAGCTTCTTTTGTTTCAGCTGATAATGCAACCATTGTACCGTTTCCTGCAGTAGCATTTTCTTTATTTTGTGGTTTTGTAATATAAAATTTTAAACCACCATCTTCCCTTGAATGACTGTAAGCAATATATCTTTCTGTAACAGTAACTCTTTTCATTCCAAGATTATCTAATACAACATCATAAAACTTACTTGATTTATCAAGGTCATTAGTTCCAACCATTACAAAACTAATAGTTTTGCTCATTTAAGTTTACTTTGGTAGCTTTGTTGCTCCAGTTTCTTGGTAAGCGACTTTTCCATCTTTAAATTTGTAATATGTCATAACCGCTTCTTTATTACCATCTTTATAACTTACAAATGCATGTTCAAATCCAACTTCATCATTTTCAAAAAGCACTCTCACTTTTTCTTTTTGAACATCTTTCATACCAAGCCATTTAATTACATCTGATTTGCCTAGCTTTTTTCCAGATGAATGCATTAAAAATTGATAATCATCATGTATTAATTGATCTGCTCCTGCAGTATCACCTTCATTTACTATTTTTGACATTTTTTCTATTATAGACATTACTTTACCTCCACTTTAGATAATTCCCATAATTGTATATTGTTTACACATTCAGCATAAATAGCTTTAGCTTTTGGATTATTTCCAGCAACAAATTCTTTCATTCCTGCTTCATTATGAACTGAAACTTTAAACATAATTCCACTTTTGTCTGGCTTCATTGCTCCAATTGTTTTTTCTGGATAAGCAACACTTTTCCTTACTTCCATACCTTCATCGGACTGCATCCATCCCATAAAAGTTTCTAGTTTATCTTCTTTAAGATTAACTAAAGCTAACATTTCTTTTTCCATTTTTTTCCTTCTAGTTTAGTTTTTATTTTTTCATCGCATTAAACATGCTTAGAGTATCATCAAAAGTCATCATAATTTTAGTTTTTCCTTCATCACTAGACTCAAAATAATGACCAAACATGGTATCCATGTTGTCAGCAGTTGCATGCACTCTAACAAATACTTTATTACCTTCACTGATCATATCTAAAATTTTTAAATGAAAATTTGGCCATATCGCGGGAATTTTTGACATTGCAGCCATCATTGCTTGTTTACCTTTATGCACTCCTGATAATGGATGAACACCTTCTTTGCCTGGAAATGTCCAAACAATATTGTCATCAATCATTTCATTAAAAAAAGTTTCCATATCGCCTTTACCAAAAAGCTCGTAAGCTTTTCTCGTTTGTTCTTTTACGTCCATTTTTTTCTCCTTTGTTAATATTGATTAGATCCTAGTTCGTCCATTTTTTCTTTAGAACCAGGAATTAAATTATAAACATAATTATCACAGTTTTTAGAGGCCTTTTCATCAAAAGGTTGTCCATATATTTTATCAGAGATTTCTACCATTTTTTTATTAACCTCATCTTCTTTCATTCCATTTTCTACGAGGTAAATAGATAAAAACTTTTTTCCTCCAAGAGAATGTTCAATGTTTGCTAAACTCAATTTATCTTGAGTTAAAAAGCTGTGAGCCGCATATAATCCAAGACAGTTAACTAATTTTTCTTTTTGAGACTCAGATATTTCTGCATTCGATTGTGAAAATGCAAATATCATAAAAACTATCAAGGTAAAAAAACTTTTCATATTATTATTATTTTTTTAATATTGATTAGCAAATTTATGTAACAATTTTGTTACATACCAGCTATGCGATATTATATCCAATTAGGATAAGGTAGACCTTTTTCTTTTAAAAATTTTTTATTAAACAGCTTTGAGTTGTATTTATCAGATTTATCACAAAGAATTGTAACTATAGTTTTTCCTGGACCTAATTCTTTTCCAAGTTTTATTGCACCAGCAATATTTACTCCACAACTAGTTCCTAAACTCAATCCTTCATTTTGTATTAAATCAAAAATTACAGGTAAAGATTCATGATCACTTATTGAGAATGCTCCATCTATTTTAGCTTCGGCAAAATTTGCTGTTATTCTACTTGACCCAATTCCTTCGGTAATTGAACCACCTTCGCTTTTCAGTTCACCATTTTGTATATAGTTATAAAGAGAAGAACCAGCTGGATCAGATAAATAAATTTTAATATTTTTATTCTTTTCTTTTAAATAACTACTAACACCCGCTATTGTTCCGCCTGTTCCCGACGAACAAACGAAAGCATCAACTTTTCTATCAGTTTGTTCCCAAATTTCAGGTCCAGTAGATTCATAATGACCCTTAGCGTTAGCAGTATTATCAAATTGGTTAGCCCAAACTACACCATGGTTATTTGTACTTTTTAATTCCTCAGCAAGTTTTCCTGCAACTTTTACATAATTACCATCATCTTTATAAGGTTTTGGTGGTACTAACCTTAAATCTGCTCCAATATTTCTTAGCATATCTTTTTTTTCTTGGGTTTGGTTATCATTCATAACAATGATTGTTTTATAACCGATTGAGTTACCTATAAGACATAATCCAATTCCAGTATTACCCGCTGTACCTTCAACAATTGTTCCACCTTTTGAAATTAGTTTTTTTCCTTCTGCATCTTTAATTAATGCTAGAGCCGCTCTATCTTTTACAGAACCACCAGGGTTTAAATATTCAGCTTTTCCATAAATATTACATCCTGTTATTTCTGATGCAGCTTTAAGTTTAATTAGTGGAGTATTTCCAATGCCCTCGATAAAATTGTTTTGAGCATTTTTCATTTTAATTTTTATCACTTTCCTTAGTAATACCATAAGGTTTGAAAGACTCATCGCTAGGAGAGCTTTCTCCTACATTTTTTGCAGGTATTCCAACCATCACAGAATTTTCTTGAACATCTTTAGTTATTACTGCATTAGCACCAATCTTTGCATTTTTTCCAATTACTACTGGTCCCAAAATTTGCGCACCAGATCCAACAACAACATTATCCATTAAAGTTGGATGTCTTTTAGTGTTTCTTTGATCATCAGAATTTATACTTGGCGATATACCCCCTAAAGTAACCATATGATAAATAGTTACATTATTTCCAATCTCTGAAGTTTCACCAATTACAACACCCATACCATGATCGATAAATAAATTTTTTCCAATTTTTGCTTTAGGATGTATTTCTATTCCTGTTAAAAATCTTGAAAATTGAGATATAATTCTCGCTATCAAATCAAATTTTGCTAGGGAGAAAAAATTTGCAATTTGGTGAAAAAATACAGCTTTAACACCAGGATAAGTCAAAATTACACTAAGCTTAGATTTAGCAGCTGGATCTCTTTTAATAATAGATTCTAAATATTCATTCATAATTTTTTAGAGAATAAGATTAACTAAAAACTATTTGTTGCAACAACAACTAGCTTCTTCAGGTTGACAAACACACTGCATACTTCCATCGCATCTACAAATATCATTTGTGCAGTTCGTACATTCACATTTATGGTTATTACATGCCATATTTGAAATATAGGTATTATCTGTTAAATTACAATAATTAATTTGTCGCTTACTTTAACTGATCTAGTGTAACACCTTTTAAATTTGCTGGGACTGCGATATCCATCATTTTTGGATTTGCTAGTTTAAGATTGTTCATTATTTCAATATATTGACCTACATTGTTTACTTGAAGTCTTGGATTTTTATTTTTTTCATCTCCAATTGTTGAAAATTTTTTACCGTTATAATCATGTGCTGGGTAGACAATTGTTTTTTCAGGCAATTTTAATAATTTATTAAACAATGAATCGTACTGAGTTTCAGCACTTCCATTTTGAAAATCTGTTCTACCAGTTCCATTGATCAGGAGTGTATCTCCAGTAAAAACTTTATCATTCATTAGGAAGCTATAAGAACAATCTGTATGACCAGGAGTGTAAATTGTTTTTAACTCAATTTTATCAATTTCTATTTTTTCACCTTCTTTGACTTTTAAATCTACCACTTCAGATTTTGAGCATTCTCCCATAATTTTAGTACAATTTGTTCTTTTGCTAAGTTCATTAAGTCCTGTTATGTGATCAGCATGAATATGTGTATCAATTACTTTAACTAACTTAAGGTCTAATTTTCTCAAAACCTTTAAATATTCATCAGTTTTTTCTATAACTGGGTCAATAATCAATGCTTCTCTACCTTTATCGCTTGCAATTATGTACGTATAGGTTGAAGATTTATCGTCAAATATTTGATTGAAAATCATTACTTTAGAAACATTATAAAAAATTGCATGACAAATCAATCTTGCATATAATTTATTTATAAAAACTTATTTAGGAGAAAAAATGACATTAAAAATAAACAGTCTTGCTCCAGATTTTAAAGCTCAAACTCAAGAAGGGGATATATCCTTTCATGAGTGGCTTGGAGATAGTTGGGGAGTATTATTTTCACACCCAAAAGATTTTACACCAGTTTGTACTACTGAACTTGGTGCATTAGCTAAGATGAAACCAGAATTTGATGCTAGGAACGTTAAAGTTATTGGCCTGAGTGTTGATCCAGTTTCTGATCATGTTAAATGGTTAGATGACATCAAAGATGTTTGTGGTATGAAACCATCTTATCCAATAATTGCTGACGAAAAATTAGAAGTCGCAAAACTTTATAATATGTTAGAAGGAGATGCTGGAACAACTTCAATGGGGCGAACAGCAGTAGATAATGAAACAGTAAGAACTGTTTATGTTATAAGACCAGATAAAAGAATTGGATTATTTTTAACATATCCAATGACTACAGGTCGTAATTTTGGAGAGATACTAAGAGCAATTGACTCAATGCAGCGAACAGCTAAGCATAAAATTGCAACACCTGCCGACTGGAAACCAGGTGAAAAAGTAATTATAGTTCCTAAAGTAACAAATGACGAAGCAAAAAAAATATATCCGGACGGATGGGAAACTATAAAACCTTACTTAAGAAAAGTACCAGATCCACATAAATAATTCTAATAAAATCAAACCAACAATCTTAATTATAAGATTGTTGGTTTTTTTATGCCTTATACTTTTTCATGGAAATTTGAGCTAATAATAAATTTGGATCAATAAAAACTTTTGACTCTTTAATTTTTCTAAAAGATTTGTAAGCAAATATTGCAATAGGCAACTCTGTACAACCAAGAATAATTTTCTTGCATTTTGATTTAATTAAATAATTAACTGCAGGTCTTAGAATTTTTTCAGCCTCTTTAACCTTGCCCATTTTTACATACTTAATTGCTTTATTTACATTTTTTTTTTGTAATTCTTTTCCTGGACTTATAAGTTTGTAATTTTTATTAAAATATCTGCTATAAACATTAGTTTTTAAAGTAGCTTCAGTGCTGAGCAACCCAATTTTTGAATTTTTTTTACAATTTTTTTTCGTATGAAGATAAACTTCCATAGGCATACTTATTATTGGAATTTTTATCTTTTTTCTAAGATCGTCATACCAATGATGTGCTGTGTTACATGGTATTACTATAAATTTACATTTATTTTTTTGAAGTAAATGACATCCTTTAATTAGACTTTTTAAAACATTGTAATATTTTTTAAGATTTCCAGGTCTATTTGGAATGTTCGATTTGTTATAAAGAATAAAGAGAGGATATTTTTGATCTATCTTACCTCTATTTAAGATAGCGAGCTTATTGCAAAAATCTAAGCCAGCTTGTGTCCCCATCCCACCTAATATTCCGATCATAAATTTTTTTTCGATTAAATTGTTTTATTTCTTGATCTCATAAAAACTAAAATTAAACAACCTTTTTCTGTAAATGAAGAATGTGTTGATCCAGGTTCAAAACTTATGAAATCTCCTTTTTTAAAAACTTTTCCATCAGCATCAATTAATTCTCCATCGAGCATATAAAATTCCTCATAACTGACGTGTTCGTGGGGAATACTCTTAGCACCGGGATCCATTTTCAAAATATAACTTCCCTGACCTTTTTCTTTTTCATAACTTATTTTGTGCCAACTCATACCTTCAATTGACTTGCCATAATTATCGAAAGGTTCAAATTCAAGATTTAATGGATTAGATATAATTCTTCTTTTCATAAAATTAATAAAATATACTTTTTATTTTAATTAGAAATTATAAAAGAAACAAATGGAATTTTTAATACTCGGTTTTTTAACAGGTCTAAGCTTAATTCTTGCAATTGGAGCACAAAATGTTTTTGTTATAGAGCAGGGCTTAAAAAAGCAATATGTTTTTTTAGTATGTTTAATATGTTCTTTATCTGATTTAATCCTAATTTTTTTAGGAATATTCTTGTTTGAATATTTTAAAATTTACTTCACAAAAAATATTGAATTAATATTTAATATATTACTTTTTATTTTTTTAATTTATTTTATTTATAATAAAGTAAGATCTTTATATCAAAGTTCAGAAATTAATTTTAAAAATAGTATTTTAAGTTTAAAAAATATAATTGCTAAAACTCTAGGATTTACTTATTTAAATCCACATGTTTATTCTGATACAGTATTTTTTTTAGGAAATTTTTCAAAGAATTTTTTAATTACTAATAAATATTTTTTTGGAATAGGTGCCTCCATTGCATCATTTTTATTTTTTTTTTCTTTAGGATATTTAGCAAAATTTTTCTCAAATTATTTAATTAATTCCAATACTTGGAGGGCTATAAACTTTTTTATTATTATATTTATGACTGTTTTGTCTAGCTATGTATTTATGGATATTTTAAATTTAGTTTGAAAACCCGTATTTTCTTAACCTGACATCCCCAGTTCTTGCATGAGCTTCCATACCTTCATACCTTGAAATTCTTGCTGCAGCTGCGCCTACTTCTTTCGTAGATTCTTTTGTCATTCTTTGAAAACTTAATGTTTTAATAAATTTACCAACGAACAAACCACCAGTATATTTACCAGCACCTTTAGTTGGAAGAATGTGATTAGTACCTGAACATTTATCACCATATGCAACTGTTGTTTCTTCACCAATAAATAATGATCCATAATTTTTTAATCTATCGTGAAACCATTTCAAATTTTTAGTTTGTACTTCTAGATGCTCTGGTGCGTATTCATCACTTATTGTAGCCATCTCTTCATCGGTATCACAAAGAATTACTTCTCCATAATCTTTCCAGGCTGCTTTCGCACTCATCCTTGGAACTTCTGGTAACTCTGCAATTAATTCTGGCATTCTTTTTATTACATCTTCAGCAACTTTTTTACTTGTTGTGAATAACCAAGCTGGAGAATTATATCCATGTTCTGCTTGGCCAACTAAATCAACAGCAACTATCTCTGGATCTGCTGTTTCATCTGCAATTACGGCAATTTCAGTAGGACCTGCAAATAAATCAATACCAACTTTACCGAACAAAATTCTTTTTGCTTCTGCAACAAATTGATTACCTGGTCCAACCAAAATATCAGCTGGCGAATTACCAAACATTCCATAAGTCATTGCAGCAATAGCTGGAACACCTCCTAAATTTAATATTACATCAGCTCCACAAAGATCAGCTGTATAAATAATAGCAGGATGTGCACCAACACTTTCTTTAGGTGGACTGCATGCGATAATATTTTTAACTCCAGCAACTTTAGCAGTTGTTACACTCATAACTGCAGATGCTATATGAGCGTATCTTCCACCAGGAACGTAACATCCGGCAGTATTTACCGGGATTAATTTTTGTCCCGCATATAAACCTTTTGAAAGCTCTACCTCAAAATCTTGTCCATAATTTTTTAACTGAGCTTCAGCGAATTTTCTTACCCTGTCATAAGAAAATTTAATATCATCTTTTGTTTTTTGATCTAAGTTTTTTTTAATCTCTTCAATCTTTTCTTTAGATACTATAATATCACCCGAATATTTATCGAATTTTTTTGTAAGTTCTTTACAACCATCTTCTCTTGATTTTTCTAAATCATTAAGAAGATTTTGAACTATTTCTCTTGTTTTAACATCGTCTGTTGATGAAGTCTTTGGTGATTTTTTTAAGTATTTAATTGCCATAAATTTTTAAAAATTTTAAATCATTAATTAATCTAATGCAACTACTGCAGCTGCAATTGACGCAAGTCTAGCTGGTGCATCGTCTGATCTACTTGTTATTACTACAGGAACCTTGCCACCTATTACAACTCCAGCAGCGCAAGCACCCATAAAGTAAACCATCATCTTAACTAATCCATTACCAGTTTCAACACTAGGAACTAGTATTACGTCTGCTTGGCCTGCAACAGTATTTTTTATTCCCTTTATTGCAGCAGATTTTTTTGAAATACTATTATCAAAAGCAAGAGGTCCGAAAACATCAGCATTTAATTTTTCTTTTACTGCTAGATCAGTGATTTCTTTTGCATCTGTAGAGCTTTGAACACTATCAAGCACTTCTTCAGTAGCAGATAAAACAGCAACTTTTGGTCGTGCTATTCCAATTCTATGAGAAAAATCAATAACATTTCTAAGAATATGCATTTTGGTTTTAACATTTGGCATAACATTTAATGCCCCATCAGTTATTATTAAAGGCTTATCATTTTTATCTAATGTCATATGCCAAATATGACTTAATCTTGTTTTTCCAAGTAAGTTATATTCTTTTTTAATTACTTCTTTCATTAAAATATCTGTATGGATGTGGCCCTTAACGATTATTTTAACTTTTTTTTCTGATGCAATTTTAGCTGCTATCTTTGCTGTGTTGTTCTCTACTGGCTCATGAATAACTTCATATTTTGAAATATCAAATTTTAAATTATTAGCACAATTTTCAATTTCATTTTTATCTCCAATTAGTATTGGCGTAATTAAGTTTTCATTAACAGCATCCATTGTCGATAGCATTGGTAATGGCATTCCGGCATTAACAATTGCTGCCGGCACACCTTTTTTTTTGTGAGCAACATTTAACAAGTTATCTGGACAAATAGTTTCTTTATTCGAAAGCATTTTTAGTTTTTTTTTATATATAATTCCAAATGTGTATATAGTAAGTTAAAATGTCTTAAAATGGAAATAGTTACAAAAATTGCCCCATTATCTTTAGCTTTAATTATGCTTGCCCTTGGTATGGGATTAACACTTCAGGATTTTACTAGAGTAGCAAAACAACCTAAGGACTTTTTAGTAGGTTTGATTTGTCAGTTGATTTTTTTACCCATTATCGCTTTTGTGCTAATTATTTTATTTAATACACCTATCGAGTTAGCAGTTGGGTTAATGATTATAGCTGCAGCACCTGGTGGAGTTACTTCAAATATTTTAACTAAATTTGCAAATGGAGACGTGGCTCTTTCTATATCTTTAACCGCGATCATAAGTTTATTAAGTATAATTACCGTTCCCTTTATAATTTTTAAATCGGCAAACATGCTTGATGCTTCAATAACTACTAACCAAATATCAATGTTAGGCATATCAATGAAAATGTTTTTAGTTGTAACTTTGCCAGTTATTTTAGGAATGGTTATAAGAAAATTTGCAAATAATTTTATTTCTTCCAAAGAAAAAATTATTCAAACTATTTCGTTAATTTTATTTTTAATTGTACTTTTTGGAGCAATCTTTCAAGAAAGATCCAATATTGTACCATACATGAAAGAAGCTGGCTTTATAACATTTTTGTTAAATATTATTATGATGGTTGTTGGTTTTTACATCGCAAAATTTTTTGCAACAGGAACAGAACAAAGAAAGTGCATTTCACTTGAGTGTGGTCTTCAAAATGGGACACTTGCAATATTTGTTGCAACACAAATATTTAACGATGTTGCTTATATTGTACCTGCAGCTACTTATTCGTTAATTATGTTTGTAACGTCCATTATTTTTGTTTTTCTAGTAAAAAAAACTAATTGATTGTTCCAAAAAGGGCAAATATTTGAAGCAAATAAATATAATTATACTAATAAATCATCATGATATTTGAAAAATTTGTAAACTTTATCGATAAAAACTATCACCATAAAAGATTAATTAAATTTTTAAATAATTATAAAATTGATTTAATCATTGATGTTGGATCTCATAAGGGTGAATTCATAAAAAATGCTACAAAATATATTCCATTTAAGAAAGCTTATACATTTGAGCCTCAAAAATATATTTTTGAAATTTTAAAAAAAAATTTAAATAAAGATAATAGAATAATGCATAACAATATAGGAATAGGAGATATCAAAGGAAAAAAAATAATAACAATTAATAAATTAACATCAACTTCCACATTAAGTGAAATAGACGAAGATTCCTTTTTTTTAAAAATAAAGAATTTATTGCTTAAGCAAAAAAAAGAAAACGATTCTTATGAGGTAGAAACAGAAACAATTGACGAATATTTTAAAGATCTAGAATTAAAAAATTCACTTTTGAAAATTGATGTTGAAGGATATGAGCTAAATGTTTTAAAAGGTGCACAAAATACGATAAAAAAAATAGACTTTGTGTTAATTGAGAATCAGTTTTTCAATCTTTATAAAAATAGTGATTTTAAAGAATGTGATAACTTTCTTATAAATAACCAATTTACTTTAATTAAAAAATTTCGTTTCCCTACGTTTCATTATGAAGATAGACTTTATAAAAACAAATTAACCTAAACAATGTCTTACTTAACCTCATCTCAACTCAAGCAATATAAAGATGAAGGATTTATTGCTCCAATTGATGCATTGTCAAAAAAAGAGGCTAATGAAGTTAGAGAAGAGTTAGAATTTATTGAAAAAAAATGGCCAAATGAACTTGAAGGATTGGGAAGAAACTATATTCACTTAATCTCTCCTGTATTTGACAAAATTTGTTACAATTCGAAAATTTTAGATGCTGTAGAAAGTATAATTGGTAAAAATATACTTATTTGTGGGACAACATTATTTATTAAAAATCCAAATGAAAAAGGTTTTGTAAGTTTTCATCAAGATGCAAAATATATAGGTCTTGAACCTCATAACTGGGTTACTGTCTGGGTTGCAATAACAGATGCAAATGAAGAGAATGGTTGCATGAGAATGTGGTCAGGCTCTCACAAAGAAAATCTTAAAAACCATAATCAAAAATTTGATGAAAATAATTTACTAACTAGAGGTCAAACTGTTGAAAATGTACCTATTAACGATACTAAACCAGTTATTTTAAAAGCAGGACAAATGTCTTTACATCATCCAACTATAGTTCATGGATCAGGTTTAAATAAAAGCAATGATAGAAGAATTGGGTTTGTTATTCAAAGTTACATCGGCACTAATGTAGAGCAGGTTTTGGGCAAGATGTTCGTTCAACAAGCAAGGGGTGAGGATAAATTCCAATATCATGAGCACGTAGAAAGAGCCCAAGAATTAATGAGTCAAAGTGGAATTAAAACTAGAAAAAAGGCAAATGATGAGTTGTCTAAAATATTTTATAGCGGATCAGAAAAGATAGGGAAATATTAAATTTATAGTAGAGTTATTCCGTTTTTCAAAAAAAATACAGCTAAAATAAATACTAAAGTTATATATATTAAAAAATAGATAGTATACTTTATATATTTTTTCACATTAACCCTTTTTTTTTATTTATTTTTTAAAATAATATTTAAATAAAAATTTTAATATAACAACTTTGTCGCTGGGGGCATTCTATTGATATTTAGCATTTTTTTTGGAAAAATTATTTCATAATTTTTGGTGAAGGCAAAGGTATTATAAACTTTCCTTTATAACCCTTTTTTCTCAAATTTTTCATAACACTCTTTCCGTAATGCCAAGACAATATAAGTGCATAATCTGGTTGCTTTTTAATCATATTTTTTTCATCGATTATTTTAATATGAGTAGTTGGAGTAAACATATTTAATTTTAGAGAAGTGCTTTGTTCAGCTATATAATCAATGATTTGATTGGTAATATTGCAGTAAGATAAAAGAGTAATACTTCTACCAGGACAACCGACACCAACTATTCTCTTATTTTTTAATTTAAGACTCCACAATAGTTGAGATAAATTTTTTCTTACTTTATTAACATTTTTAGAAAAATTTATATATTTCGATGTTTTATAAAAGTTTTTTCTGTTTTCTTCATCAAGAATTTTCTTTACACTATTTTTAATTTTTGCTTTTTTATTTAAAGTTGCTGCTATCCTAATCGAGCCTGCATAATTTGGAATTTTAGTAGCATCAACAATTTTGAAACCGTAATTTTTTAACAATAGAATTAACGGTTTTAATAAAAAAAATCTTAAATGTTCATGATAAATAGAGTCAAATTGCATTTGATCTATAATATTTCCAGCGTAATGTGACTCTGTGAGAAATATCCCACTTTTTGGGTTTATTAATGATTTTACTCCTTTCATAAACGTATCTAACTTATTTATATGCGCAAAAATATTAGTTCCTGTAATTACATCTGCTTTTTTATAATTTTGTTTTATTAAATTTATTGCGTCTTTTTCAAAAAATTTTTGAATAGTTTTTATACCTTTTTTATTAGCAATTTGTGCAATATTCGTAGGCTCAACTCCTAAAACTTTAAAATTATGTTTTTTAAATCCTTCTAACAAAGTTCCATCATTTGATCCTATGTCTATAGCTAAAGGTTTTTTTGTAAAATTAAAATTTTTTACACAGTATTTGCTTGTATTATGTAGTAGTTCTTTTAGTGGCTTTGTAATACCACTTTTATAAGGATACTCTTTATGAAAAACTTCTTCATTATCTACAACATAATTTAATTGCAATAAATGACACTTTCTGCATCTCATTAATTTAAGAGGATAATTTTTTTCCAAGAGATTTAATTGAAAATTTGTGAGAAGACTATCACAAAGTCCAGAATAACCTAGATCTAAAACTTCATAAATTGCTTTTGAATAACAAATTTGACAACAATCTATTAAACCAGGCTTAGTATCTTTTAAATTCATATATGTTGATAATAAATATTGTTATATTAATAAGAAAAGTTATTAAAGTAAATAATGAGTTACAATTTAGATATTATAATACCAGTTTTTAATGAGCAGGGAAATATATTAAAAACTCTTTCTGAAATAATAAAAACTGTAGATATTAAATATAGAATAGTTGTTATTTATGACTACGACGAAGATCCTACGTTAAAAATTATAAATGAAAACTTTAAGGAAGGTGAAGTTTTTTTAATTAAAAATAAATATTTTGGTTTTAATGGTGCTGTTAAAACAGGATTTGAAAATTTAAATGCAAATGCAATTATGTTATATCCAGCAGATGATCATAAAAATTTCAGCTTGATAACAGAAATGTATAATAAATATAACGAAGGTTACGACATTGTTTGTGCTAGTAGATTTGTAAAAGGTGGTAGTTATAAAGGGGCTCCTTTATTGAAAAGAATAATTGTGAAGCTAGTCTCGTTTACACTTACCATGTTAACTACATTGCCAACCAAAGATGCTACAAACGGATTTAGACTTTTTTCTAAGGCAGTAGTAGAAAGATTTAAGATAGAGTCAAAAAAAGGCTTTACTTTTAGCATTGAATTGTTGGCCAAAGCACACCGATATAGCTACAAAATAACAGAATTACCTGAACAATGGCCTGTTAGAAATTACGGTGAAAGTAAATTCAAATACTCATCAATTTTTTTTTATATTAGATGGTACTTTTATATATTGATGACAAATTTTAAAAATGAGAAAAAAAATTAACATCGGTATAATTGGCAGAAACTTTGGCTATAACGTAATTTACAAATCTATAATAAGAGATAAGTTATTTAATGTTATAGGTTTTTCATTTAGAGATAACAAAAAAAAAATCATATTACCTCAAAATATAAAAATTTATCAAAATTGGAAAAAATTAATTTCAGATAAAAAAATTAATGCAATAATTATATCTGCTCCACCTTTTATGCATGAAAAAATGATATTATTTGCAATCAGTAAAAACAAACATGTATTCTGCGAAAAACCTGTTACCACTTCTTATAATTCATTGATTAATATCTGCAAAAGAACAAAAGCTAAAAAAATTATAAATATGGCAAATTATGAATTTTTAAACATAGAAGCATTTAATTTTTTTAAAACAAAACTGCTGAATAAAGTAATAGTAAAAAGAGTAATAATTAATTGGTTTATTAAAATTCCATCACGAAATCGTGCTAAATGGAAGGATAAACATAAATTAGGAGGGGGAAATTTTTTTAATTATATTTGTCATCCATTGTATTTTTTAGAAAAATTATTTGGAAAAATGACCGTTAACAATGTTGACTTAAAAAAAAAAGCAAAAATATTTAATTTAAAATCGACTATGAAAGTTGATAAAAAAAATATAAATATAATTTTAAATTTTAAATCCTTCTTAACATCATCAAAAATTAAAAAGAAACATGAGATAAAATTCAAAACTAACAAAGGTACATTTGTTTTAAAAACCAAAACTAATAATATTTTTGATCAATTTTGTTTAATGAAAGACAATAAAATTTTATTTAAACCAAAAGAAACTCTAAACGATTTCAGAATTCAACCTACTTTTATAAACCTACAAAGATTCAAAAAAAGTATTTTAAACAAATATAACTTCAGCCCAAATTTTGAAGATGCAAAAAGAGTACATTTTTTGCTTAACAAAATGTCTAAAATTTAAACAATTACTAAATTATTTTAAAATTTTAAATTTTTAGTTTAAAACATAATGGCATGAAAATTCATAAAAATATTTATTATTTTTTTATAATTTTAATTTCTTTACTTGTAGGATATTTTGCTTGGCCTTTAATAAAATTATCTAATAATAATCTAGACATTATAGGAGAGTATTCACAAAAAAATTATAATTCTTTGAATGATTTTATTAGATATTTTTTCTTTATTGCTATCCCGATAGTTAGTTTTTTCTTCTCAAAAATATATTTTGAAAAAAAAAAAATTAATGAATTTTTCATCAACTTTAAAATACAAAACTCTTTTCAAATCTCAGATAATAAAATTTATCTTTTTTTATTTTTAATCATTCTTTTTGTTTTGTTTGAGTTTTTATCGCTTTCATTTTCGACAAATAAAATTGATTTGTTCCACGATGGCCAACAACTTAGCTCATCCTATAAAAGTATGATTGACGGCACTTTATGGTCTGGGTCTTATATTGTAATAGGAATTTTTTATGAAACTTTAGCTAATAAAATTTTATGGAAAATTTTTGATATCAATAGCATTGGACTAGTTAAATTTACAAACCTTTTGTATATATTGATTACTAAAGTTTTATTAGTACTTCTTTCTTTTGAAATTACTAAAAAAATTAATTTGCCGAAGTTTTCTAAATATATCTTTTTTTTATTATCAAGTTTAATTTTATTTAATTGTATAGATTATAACTTAAATAGTGGAGAAATAATCTCTTTTAGAGAAATTCCAATTTTACTTACTTTAATAATTTTTATTAACTCTATTAACTCAAATAAATTTATTAATTATATTTTTATTGGAATCATATTTGTTCTTACTTTTTTATGGAGCGTTGATAGAGCAATAGTCCTAACTATATTTCTTATTTTTTTATTACTTTATTTAACTTTAAACAAAAAAAAAGTTCAAGTAATCACTTTGATATTATCAATTACTTTTGGTTGGTTAATGCTTTATTTAGTTTTGAATGATGAGTTTATTTTTTTTGTATCAAACACATTATCAGTAATTAAAGAACATACTTATATAAATGGAATTATTCATCCCCTGCCATTTTCAGAAGAAAGAAATTCTACAAGAGCAACAAAAAATATACTTATTATTTTAATCTCATTAATTATCGTAACTAATATTTTATTTAAAAATAAAATTAAATATTCTAACAATTTTAAAATTATCTTTCTGATTTTGTCTATATTTTGTTGTTTAAGTTATATTTATGCTTTAGGAAGATCAGATGGTCCCCATATCAAGCAGACTTTAGCTTTTCCTGTTATTTTCTTTACTACGTTTTTTTTATATGAAATCTTATATTTTTTATCTAAATCTATTAATAAGCTAGAAGCAAAAAGAAGTAATATTTTTTTCTTACTACCTATTTTGTTTTTGTATGTATTTTTTGTTAACATTGATTTTAATAATATTAAAAATTTTTCACAAAGATTTGAAATTTATATTGGTCTAGAAGATAAAAATTTTTTAAATGATGATGATATATTGTTTATAAATGAAACTTCAAAAATCGTAGAGAAGGAAAAATGTATACAGTTATTTTCAAATGATGCTGCCTTATTATATTTGCTTAAAAAGCCTAGTTGTACAAAGTTTTATTTTGTTTATTCCATTGGTTCAAATAAAAAGCAGAAAGAATTTATTGAAGAATTGAAGAACACAAATTTTTTAATATTAAATGGCAAAACAGATAGTTGGGGTGTTCCGCTAAATATTAAATATCCTATAATCAATAAATACATTAACGAAAACTATGTGGATTATAAAAAAGTAGGTAGCAGACTTTTAAAAATTAAGAAAAATTAGTTTAATAGTTTTTCTATCTCTAGTTTAATAGTTTTTGGAATATAAATATCTTTTTTTAAATTTTTTTTATAACGTGCAAATTTACTTTGTCCTGGAAAAAGTATTTCTTTAACACCATTAATTTTAGGTAGTTTTTTTATTATTTTAATATTTTTTTTGATTCTTGATCTATAATCTTTAGCAAAAAGATTTGTTTTCATTGTTATAAATAAGTGACCTATATTTTGTGGTCCTGAAAAATCATCAAAAGGATCTTTTACTTTACCCCCATGATTACCACCTGTCATAACGCCGCTTAAAATATCTACCATCCATGCAAGACCCGATCCTCTGAAACCACCAATTGGCAACTGCACTCCAGCCAAAGCTTTTTTAGCATCAACTGTAGGCTTACCGTTTTTATCCAAAGCAACACCTTTAGGAATTTTTTTTCCTATTTTTGCTGCAACTCTGATTTTTCCTCTATTGATCATTGATACAGATGTATCTAAAATAAATGGAACATTCGTGGATGATGGTGTTCCAAAACAAATTGGGTTTGTGCCAAATAATCTTTTCTTTGAGCCGTGTGGAGCTATAGCAGGAGGAGCATTAGTAAAACAAAAAACAATTAGATTATTTTTTACAGCTTGCTCCGCGTAATAACTAGAAAGTCCATAATGGCCACTATTTTTAATACCTACTAATCCAATTCCGGTTTTTTTTGCATTCTTGATAGCTTGTTTTATTCCAATATTAGCAGCAACAAAACCTATACTATTATTTGCATCAATATGTGTAATTGAATTTGAAATTTTTTTAAACTTAATTTTAGGCTTAGGGTTAATTAATTTTTTTTTTATTCTATCACAGTACATTTTTAGTCTGGATAAACCATGCGAAGGTGCTTCAACCAGTTCTGCATTTATCAAGGCATCGGCGGATATAGATGCATGATTATAGTTTAAACCATGCATAATAAATATCTTTTTTATTTTGTTTTTTAAATTTGGTATTTTCAAAAGATTTTCAAATTATATTATTGTTTAAGTTTTTTAAACTTTAGCTTAAATAAATTAATTAAAGTTCTAAAAATTTCTATTTTGGGTATTTTAGATTTACCCTTCTGCCTATCTTTAAATACTATAGGAATTTCGATAAAATTGAATTTTTTTGAACAAATATGATAAACTGTACCCATAAAAAAACTATATCCTTTTTCTTTAATTAAATTTAGATGAAAATTTTCTAATTTTGATAAATTAAAACCCCTATAAGAAGTTGTAAATTCATTACAATTTAAATTAAAAATAAACTTTATGAATAGATTTCCGTACTTACTTATAAGTAATCTTTTGCTATTCATTAGACACTTTCCACCTTCTGTGTATCTTGATCCAATAACAAATTCATGAGTTTCAAGATATTTTATAAAATTTGATATTTCCTTTGGGTCATGTGATAGATCAGCATCCATAGTAATCAAATAATCATATTTGTTTATTAAAGCAAAGTCGTATGCTTCTTTATGGGCTGTGTCTAAACCAAGTTTATGCGATCTTTTGATCAGAAAAATATTATTATTTTTTTTTTTAATATCTTCAATTAATTCATAGGTTTTATCAGGAGAATTATCATCAATAATTAATATATCAACTTCTGGGTTAAGATCTTTTACATTTGTAATAAAATTTCGAATATTTTCAAATTCATTATACGTAGCTGTAAAAACTAAAGTTTTTTTATTCATATCTTATAATTTATAACTATTTTTTTTATTCTGTTACAATACATCTTTAATCTTGAAAGACCATGTTCATATGAACCCACTAATTCAGCATTGATTATTGTTTCAGCACATATCCTTGAATGTAACAGGCTTAAATTATCTTCTAGAAAAATTTTAATTATTGTATTTTTTAGCTCTTGATTTTTCATTCATTAACTACATTATTTATATTGATAGTTGATATTACTCAATATAATAAATAACTCTATTTATTTATAAAAAAAATTAAAATAATGTTTTTACCAAATAAGTTTAAACCAACAAAACAAAAAAAATTTGATTTACGAAAATCGAGAGAAAAATATTTTAAAAGAAAATCTAAAAATCTTGAATTTTTATTGAATAAAAGATTCAATTGGATGAAAAGATATTTAAATAAAAAAAATTATATTATCGAATTAGGATCTGGGAATGGCCTTTTTAAAGAGGTTCTTAAAAATAACAAAATTATATTATCCGATATTGAAGTTTATAAATGGATTGACATAAAAATTGATATGAATAATTTTAGATTAGACAAAAAATTTAAAAAAAAAGTTGATGTTTTTGTTATCAATCACGCATTGCATCATTGCGCTTATCCTGCAAAACTTTTAAAAGAATTGAGTAAATATCTTAAAAAGGGAGGTTTTGTACTTATAAATGATCCTGAAATATCATTTTTTTTTAAATTTTTTTTATATCTTTTAAATCATGAAGGCTGGTCAATGGATAGTAAAGTTTTTAATCTTAAAAAACCATTATTCGATCCAAAAAACCCTTGGTATTCAGATAATGCAACTGCATATCATTTTTTTAATATAGAAAAAAAATTTATTAAATTTTTTCCAGAATATAAGATTGAAAAGAATGATTTAAATGAATTTTCTATTTTTCTCAATTCTGGTGGTGTTGTCTCAGATAGTTTTTTTATTCCTTTAAATACCTTTTTACTAAGAATAATTGACTACATTGATAATATTTTAATATCTTTTTTTCCTAGGGTTTTTGCATTGAATAGAAGAGTTGTTTTAAAAAAGATTAAGTAAATTAAAAACATTTACGTATATCATATATATCTAATATTTCTGTTTTTTTCTGTTTTGAAAAACACCCATCTTGGAATATTGTTTCTACTACTTTGCGATCTCCTACTAACGGCTTAATAACATAAATTTTTTTGATATTTTTTTTCTTAAGTTTTTCTAAAAAAAATTCTTTATAATAATCAAATAACCTGTGATTTTTTGTTGGATACACATGATAATGATACCAATACTTGCTAGGGGAATTATCATTAATTCCTAAAATTACTGAGATAAACTGGTAATCTGTAATTATCGATTTGTTTAGTTTTTCATTTTTGATTATTTCAATAACTTCTTTTAGGTTTTCAATTTCTTCCATGGGATTTGTTTTATTGTTAAATGTAATCCACTTCAGTGGGTATAATTTTTGATCTATCAAACTTGCTTCTACTTTTAATTTTATATCATTTTTTGTTAAGTCCATAAAATTTCTACTTACAATATATTTATTAAAATAATAAAATGAAACTAAGATGGTCAGTATAATTATCAAACTATCTTGTTTTAGATTTTTTATTTTTAAAAAAGAATGTGAAATACCTGCATAAATTGGAATTAAAAAAAATATAAAATTTCCATTAATTGTCATTAATTGATGAGATATAAAAGCATAACTAGAAAGAATTAGTGACCCAAAATATATAAATCTATTATCTGAAAAAAATTCTTTTTTGATTATTAAATTAAATAGTTGAACATATAGAGGAATAAGAGAGATATGTAACCATTTATGTTTTAAGAAAATTCTTTTATAATCAAATGGAAAAAGAAAATTTTCAAATCTATTTTCTCCTATTGATAAAGGATAATCTATATATTGGTTATAAAAATCTATGAACCGTATTTCGTAAAGGTTAAAGATTAAAAATATTAAGAAAATTATAATTAAAGTTTCTAAAAGTAAAAAAATTGTTTTTTTAAAAAAAAAGTTTTTTAAAAAAAAAATAGTATAGAAAATTCCTATTATCAAAAAAATATATGCTGTGGGAGATTGTTTTGTAAAGAATGAACAAAAAAACAATACTGGTAAAAAATACCATAAATTTGTCTTTATTTTTTTTATTGAAACAATAAATACAAGAATTGAAATTATTGAAAGAATTGTAGCATGATGATCTACATAAGGAGTTCCCGCGCTAGGATATGCTAGTGTAACAACAAGCAATGAATAAATTAAAGAATAATTTTTTGGAAGTTCAAAATTAATTAAACTAAAGTAAACAACTAATCCAAGAATAGAATTCATTATTGAAGCATGAAGAACATAGGCTGTCCAATTTACTCCGAAAATTTTAAATAAGATCGCTTGGATTACATCTATAAATGGACCGGTTATGGTCCAATAGTCTTTAAAGGGATAAAGACCATTAAGTATTTCATATGAAGCGTTAAAAGGAAAAAAACTATCTATTGGAAAAATTCCTATATTTCCAAAATACTGATTAACAGTAATAGAAATAACAATAATTAAAATAAGATAAATTATATTAAATTTTAGCGAGTTCGTAATCATTTTGTAAAAAGTAATTGGAAATAATTTTTTTATCCTTTACCTCTCCAGGGGATAGTTTTATCAATTATCTTTCTTAAAGTAATATCAAATAAAAGACCAAGCATACCCATTATGAATATTGTTATCCATATTACTTCATACTGGAAATATTTTTTTGCTACGTTTTCAACAAACCCGATACCAGTTGTTCCAGCTAAAAATTCTGCTGCTACAAGTGTTCCCCAACACATACCAACAGCAACCCTTATTCCAGTTAGAATCTCAGGTAAAGAGTTAGGAAAAATTACATATCTTAATATTTGTTTTTTTGAAGCTCCTAGAGAATGAGCTGCATGAATTTTTGATAGTTGAGTACCTGACGCTCCAGCCCTTGCTGATATAATCATTATAGATAAAGATACCATAAATAATAAGAATACCTTTCCAGTATTGTCGATACCTAGAACAGAAATAATAAGTGGAGCCCAAGCAAGAGGAGGAACAGGTCTGTATAATTCTATTAATGGATCAAAAAATCCTTTAGCAAATCTATTTAAACCCATAAACAATCCCAATGGAACTCCAATTAAAATTCCAAAAACTAATCCTAAAAATACTCTTAAAAATGAGTCCCAGATATGTCCATAGGGAACAGGGATCTTAAATAATTTAAAATCTCCCGTTACAATTTTAAGAACATTCCCTTTAAAATTTTGTTTAACAATACCTTCGCTAGTATGTATAGGATAATCTCCAGGTAAAATGTCAGCTATCCAATCAGGTAAAATAAATCCAATTATTTTACTAACATCCATCATGTCAATCCAAAGTAGAGGAATATTTTTGTAACCAACGCTAGGTTTTGACATTAAAATAAATTTATTTAATGTATCTGATGGTTTAGGTAACCATCTTCCAGAACCTTGTTCAGAGCAACTAGGACCGCTTGCAACGATTGTTCCAGCGGGAAATAAAAGTATATCAACTAATCTTAGGCCACCTTGTTCAGATTTTTGAAGATTATCAAACTCAATGATTGCACTTTGCATATCATTAAGAGCATTTGGTGGGTAGATGCTAGCATACTCAATTCTTCTTGCAATTTTAAGAATATCTTTCGCATAAGTTGATGCTATTTCCTGTGTGTCACCTAAGTTTTTTCTATAAGTCTTTATATCTTCTTTTAACTGCTTTATTGAATTTTTGAATTGTGAATTATGATTTCTTAATTTAAAAAATTTATCATTAATTAATTGAAGCTCTTCTGCAGCTGCATGGAATTTTAAACCTTTGTCAGTAGCAGGTACTAATGGAACTTCTAAAGTATTCTCTATGGATCCAGTTCCCGCTTGTACTTTAATAATACCCCATTTACCTTGTTCCGATATAGCTTTTTGCCGTTCATTTTTTTCAGCTTCAGTTTCAAATGGATAATCTTTCTTTTTAAAATTTGAGCTTAATAATTTTAACTCATCAGTCATTTCTTTAATTTTAGTTTTTGTATCCATTTCCATTAAATTATCGTTTGTTAGCAAAGGAATTAACTGAGTAGTTTTATTGATAAATCCAACTAAAGCTGTTTTTTGTTGAATATTTAAATCTTGAGAATTTTGAATTTCGTTAGTGATTTTATTAAGATTTTTATTTTCAATTTTTATTATTGAGGTACTTTTAAATTCTCTTTCTTCGATTGGAAATTGATACTTTAATCCCAACAGTGAATCATTTACTTTAGCAACCTGGCACAATTCATTAGCTGATTTAGGATAAAACCCTTTAGCAATATCCCAAGAGTAATATAACCAAATTAGTAATAGTGCACTGCTCCCGACAATTACCCAGTGTGTTCCTCCCTTAGCTCTTTCTGGGTTACCAAAAACTGCATCAACTTTTTCAGTTTTTATTAATCTTCTACCGTAAAGAATACATCCAACAATTGATACAAGGATTAATATTGTTATGATTTGGGTAAGCATTTAGTTCTCTTTCCCCATAATTTCTTCCTCCATGTTCCAGATCATGGATAATATTTCCTCTCTTTTTGATGAAAATTCTTTGTTCTTTTTAATTTCTCTTAAATCTTCTTTTAAACCCATTTCTGCAAAAGGAAGATTATATTCCTTATGTATTCTGCCTGGTCTTGGTGCCATGACATATAGTCTTTCACCAAGCAATAAAGCTTCTTCTACTGAGTGAGTAATTAAAATAATTGTTTTTCCTGTCTCCTTCCAAATTTTTAAAACTAGAGACTGCATTTTTTCTCTTGTTAATGCATCTAGTGCGCCCAGTGGTTCATCCATAAGAATTAAGTCTGGATCATTTATTAAACATCTTGCAAGAGCAACTCTTTGCTGCATACCTCCAGATAATTGATAAGTTGGTGTATTTCCAAAACCTTTTAACCCAACTATATCTAACCATTCTTCAACTTTTTTTGCCGTAGTTTCAGAATTTTCTTTTTTCATTCTAAGTCCAAAGTTTACGTTTTCTGAAACTGTTAACCATTCGAATAGAGCACCTTGTTGAAAAACCATACCTCTATCAACTCCTGGGCCGTTAATTTCATTATTACCTAAGGTTATAGTTCCTGATGTTGGCCTGATAAAACCAGCTGCAATATTTAACAATGTAGTTTTTCCACAGCCAGACGGACCCAATACTGTTAAAAGTTCGCCTTTTTTAATTGTGAAATTTAAATCTTTTAAAGCATGAACAGTTTCTCCTTTTGGAGATTTAAAAATCATATTTAGATTTTGAGAAACTAGATCACTCATAAGATAACTTTATATTAAAATTCTAATAAAAAAAATAGGCACCAATTCAAAAAAATTGGCGCCTATTAAATTTTTCTTTCTCTATTTAATTATAGAGGTAAGAAACTAGTGTCTACATTTCCTTTTGGTGTTCCCATTCCATCTAGGAATCCCTTAAGATTTCCACTCTCCATAGATTGTTTAGTTTCTGCTGGAGTTAGAAATTTAAATCCACCGATTGTTTCTTTCATATCTGCAAGTTTCATTTCAGCATCTTTAGCTATAACATTTAGATCAGATTTACCTGCTGCATATCTAGCATTTGCTTCATGAGTAACTTCTATAAAAGTTCTTAACATACCTGGATTTTCTTTCATGAATTTGTTTGTAACGGATGTGATATCTATACCTAAGATACCTGCATCTCTAGCTTCTCCGACTGTAAGTAATCTAGATCCAACTGCAGTTGCAGCTTTGATAGAATTACCACCAAATAAACATGCCATTACAACATCACCACTTACTAAAGCAGCAGCGCCTTCTTCTGGGTCCATTTGAATTACTTCCATTTTTCCTCTGTCAGCACCAACAACCTTCATACTTTCATCAAATACATACTCAGCCATAGTTCCTAGTGGAACTGCAACTTTTTTTCCTTCTAGCTCAGAAGCATTTGCTTTTGTAATTCCAGAAGCGTTTGATGTAACACAAGTAGTTCCGCCCATTCCATATTCCATAGCAATATCAACAAGCTTCAAAGGAGCTTTAGATTTAACTGCGTTTATGAAAGGTACTAAACCTTGTGAATAAGAAATATCAATGTCTCCAGCTAACATAGCATCAGTCATTGCACCACCGTTAGTAAAGTTAGTCCATTTAACAGGAACTCCTAATGCTTTTTCATACATTCCTTTAACTTTATCTTCTTGGTTAGGTGTTGGCCATTCTAGGAAAAATGCAACTCTAACTTCTTTTGCAGCTGAGTTTGCAACTGTAATTGAAAAGCCAAGAGCAACAATACTTGCTAGAATAAAACTAATTATTTTTTTCATTTATTCCCCTTTTATTAATTAATAAAACAAGTATTTAATTTGAATTTTTAATGGATGTAAATGACCTTATTCATTATTTTGAGCACAACTTCAAATTGTATTTACTGATAACTAACACCCAATTATTGATAAATTATCTTCTAGTTAAAAAATTTTTTTTGGTCTAAATAAATAACTTAACTATTTTTTAAAAAATTATGAGCTCGGAAAATAAATTTAAAATGCCAAATTCTCTGAATGAGCATTGGATGCCTTTTACTTCTAATAAGGATTTTAAGGAAAAGCCAAGAATGATAACTGAAGCCAAAGGTTGTTATTTAACAAATCATGAAGGTAAAAAAATGATAGACGCAAGTTCTGGTTTATTTTGTAATCCATTAGGACACGGAAGAAAAGAAATAATAAATGCAATAACCAAACAATTAGAAACTCTAGATTATTGTCAACCTTTTCAACAAGGTTTTGGAGGTTCATTTGAACTAGCAACAAAAATTTCAAAACATACACCAGGAAATTTGAATAGAATATTTTACACAATTTGTGGCTCCACAGCTGTTGAGACAGCGATAAAAATTGCGATAGCTTATCATAAGTCACGAGGGGAAGGACAAAGATTTAGATTTGTTGGAAGAGAGCGAGCCTATCACGGAATGAATATCGGTGCTACTTCTGTAGGTGGCATGATTAATAATGTAAAGACCTTTGCAAGTGTATTGATGCCCGGCGTTGTTCACATGAGGCATACTCATTTACCAGAACATAAATTTGTTTCTGGTCAACCAGAAACTGGTGTTGAATTAGCAGATGATTTAGAGAGAATTTGTACAAATTTTGGCGCAGAAAATATCGCTGCATGCATTGTCGAACCGGTCGCTGGTTCAACAGGAACACTTGTCCCTCCAAAAGGATATTTGCAAAGACTTAGAGAAATCTGCGATAAGCATGGAATACTTTTAATTTTTGACGAAGTAATTACTGGCTGGGGAAGAATGGGTTCTGCGTTCGGTGCACAAGAATTTGGAGTAACTCCTGATTTGATGACAATGGCAAAAGCTACCACTAATGGAATTGTTCCAATGGGTGTTGTTGCATGTAAGGAAGAAATTTATGACTCAATTATGGAAGGTTCACCAAAAGGAACTATAGAATTGTTTCATGGATATACTTATTCAGGAATTCCAGTTTCTGTTGCAGCAGCATTAGCAGTTCAGGATATTTTTGAAAAAGAAGATATTTTTAATAGATCAAAAGAAATGGCTCCTTATTTTCAGGAAGCTCTATTTTCATTAAAAGATATTGATGCAGTTGATAATATTAGAGGCTATGGAATGATGGGTGGAGTAGATATGAAAATGGATAAAAAACCTGGTGTTGCTGGATTTACTTGCTTTAAACATTGCTACGAAGCTGGAGTAAATTTTAAAGCTACTGGAGACTGCTTAATAATAGCCCCGATGTTTATTTCTGAAAAAAAACATATAGATGAAATAATTGATAAACTTAGAACAGGTATAAATAATTACGTAAAAAGTAAAAAAAATTAATTTTCTATTATGAAAATTGGTGTTCCTAAAGAAATAAAACCACAAGAACATAGAATTGGTCTAACACCCGATAGCGTTAAAATATTAACATCAAACGGCAATGAAGTACTGGTCGAAAATAATGGTGGTTTTGAAGCTGGATTTGATAACAAACAATATGAAAAAGCTGGAGCAAAAATTATTGATAAAGCAGAGGATATTTTTCATGATGCTGAAATTATCGTAAAAGTAAAAGAACCTCTGTCAAATGAAGTAGGAATGATTAGGGAAAACCAAATTGTTTTCACTTATCTTCATTTAGCTGCTGCAAAAGAACTTACTCAAGGTTTAATTAATTCAAAAAGTATTTGTATAGCATATGAAACAGTAACTGATAACAATGGAAGACTTCCTTTGTTAGCACCAATGAGTGCTGTTGCTGGTAGAATGTCAGTCCAAGCAGGTGCTCATTGTTTAGAAAAAAATCAAAAGGGCAGAGGTTTATTGTTAGGTGGAGCACCAGGAGTTCGACCTGGTAATGTTGTTATATTAGGTGGTGGTGTTGTTGGAGAAAATGCTGCAGTTATAGCTACCGGCTTACAAGCAAAAGTTTATGTGGTTGATAAATCTGAAACAAGACTTAAACAATTAACCGAGATGTTTGGTGATAAGATTATTCCACAACATAGTGATAAAGTTGATTTAGAAAAACTAATCTCAGAATGTGATTTGTTAGTTGGAGGCGTTTTAATTCCAGGTGCTGAGGCACCAAAAATAGTAACAAAAAAAATGTTAAAAGGAATGAAACGTGGATCGGTAATAGTTGATGTTGCTATTGATCAAGGAGGGTGCGTTGAAACTAGCAAACCAACAACTCATGCAGATCCAACTTATATTGTTGATGATATAGTTCATTATTGTGTTGCTAATATGCCTGGTGGAGTTCCAAGGACTTCAACTTTAGCTCTTAATAAAGCAACATTACCATTTTTATCTAAGCTTGCAAAAGATGGTTATCAAAAAGCCTTAAAAGATGACCCTAATTTTCTTGCTGGATTAAATGTCCATAAAGGTAGCGTGACATATAAAGCAGTTGCAGAAACTTTTGGTCATAAATATGTTTCTCCTAACGAGGCAATATAATGTACAGACCCTTACCAGATGGATTAACTATAAAAAATTCACCTATTGAAGGATTAGGTTTATTTGCAACAATTGATATTAGAAAAAATACATTTATTGGTGTTACCCATATAAGAGATGAGCAATTTGAAAATAAATATATAAGAACTCCTCTAGGTGGATTTTATAATCACTCTAATGAACCAACAGTTATAAGAATGGTGAGTGATGTTCTGCCAAAATTAAAATTTGGAGACAAAATAGATATAAATGCGACAACCAAAACCTTTGATGGAGAAGAAAATGGTGAAAACTTATTTTATAATTTACATGAAAAAAGTGACGCAAAATACTTTTTTATGGTTTCAGTAAAAGACATCAAAGCAGGTGGTGAACTAACTGCAAATTATAATCTATACACTTACCCTAAAACTGGCGTCGGTTTACAAATGTTATAAGTTTAACGTCCAATTTTACAAAGCTTATGAAAAAAAATATTCCCCAGAGCTGCAAAGTAGTAGTTATTGGAGGTGGGGTAATAGGTTGTTCATGTGCATATCATATTGCTAAATTTGGATGGAAAGATGTTGTATTATTAGAGAGAGATCAACTCACATCAGGAACAACATGGCACGCAGCAGGTCTTGTAAGTCAGTTGGGTCCCTCAGCAGCAATTACTAAAATTAGAAAGTATACTTTAGATTTATACAAAGAATTAGAAAAAAAAGTTGATCACTCTGCAGGGTTAAAATTGAATGGAGCATTATCAATTGCAGAAAACCCAGGTAGATGGCAAGAGTTAAAAAGACAAGCAACTACTGCACAACTTTATGATGTTAATGTTCAAATTTTAGAAAAAAATCAAATTAAAAAAGATTTTCCTATAATTAATGAAAAAAATATCTTAGGAGGAATTTTAATGCCAGGAGATGGAGCAGCGGATCCTGTTGGAGTTACAAATTTACTCGCTAAAGCAGCAAGATTAGAAGGAGCAAAAATTTTTGAACAATCTCCTGTTGAGAAAATACTTACTAAAAATGGTAGAATTGCAGGCGTTATAGTTAATGGCCAAGAAATTGAGTGCGAGTATATAGTTTTAGCTACTGGTATGTGGTCAAGACAAATTGGGGAACAGTCTGGAGTTAGTATACCTCTTTATCCTGCGGAACATTTTTATATTATTACCGAACCAATAGAAAATCTTCCAAAAATTTTACCAACAATAAGAGATTTTGATAATAGTTTGTATATAAAAGAAGATGCGGGAAAATTATTGGTCGGTATATTCGAGGGTAAATCAATTCCGGCTTTTCAAAAAACAAATAAAGTTCCAGATGATTTTTCATTTGGGGAATTTCCAGAAAACTTTGAGCATTTTGAACCTTATTTGGAAGCTGCAGTAAAAAGATTTCCTATTTTAGAAACTGCTGGAATTAGAAAATTTTTTGCAGGCCCAGAGTCATTTACTCCTGATACAAATACTTTACTTGGTGAAGTGCCAGAAATAAAAAACTTTTTTGTTTGTGCAGGTTTAAATAGTATTGGAATAGGAAGCGGTGGTGGAGTAGGTAAAGTTACAGCTGAATGGTTAATGAACGGTCATATAAATGAGGATATTTTTAATTATGACATAAAGAGATTTCAAAAATTTCACTCAAGACTAGATTTTATAAAAAATAGAATTACAGAAACTTTAGGTGATTTATACGGAATGCACTGGCCATTTAAACAACATACAACATCAAGAAACGTAATGACCACTCCTTATCACGAAGAGTTAACAAGAGCCAGAGCATGTTTTGGGGTATCTGGAGGATATGAAAGGCCAATGTGGTTTGCCCAGGACGATAAAAAACCTGAGTATGAGTATAGCTATAACTTTCAAAATTGGTATCCATCAGTAGAGTTTGAAACTAAAAATACAACAAAAAATGTTGGACTATTTGATTTAACTCCTTTTTCAAAATTTGAATTAAAAGGAGAAAATGCTCACGAAGAATTACAAAAACTTTGTACAGCTAATATTAAAAACGAAGTTGGAAAATGCACTTATACTCAAATGCTTAATTCAGATGGAGGCATAGAAACCGATTTAACTGTTGTATGTTTAGAAAAAAATTACTTTAGAATTATAAGTTCTGCTGCAACGAGAGAAAGAGATAAGTTTCATATAAATAAACATCTATCAAATAATTTAATATTAAAGGACGTTACGGATGATTATTGTGTTCTTGGGTTATTTGGTCCAAACAGCAGATTATTGATGCAAGATTTATCGAAAGACGATTTTTCCAACGAAAATTTTAAATTTGCAACTTCAAAATATATTTTTATTGATAATATAAAAATTTGGGCACAGAGATTGTCTTATGTTGGAGAGTTAGGGTATGAGCTTTATATAAATGTTAGCGAAGCGAAGAAAATTTATAATTTAATAATTGAAAGAGGATCTAAATATAAAATCTCAAATTGTGGAATGCACTCAATGGATACAATGAGAATGGAGAGCGGATTTTTACATTGGGGCCATGATATCTCTCCTGAAGAAAATCAGTATCAAGCAGGATTGAATTTTGCAATAAGCTATAAGAAAAACGTAGAATTTATTGGAAGAGATGCTTTATTAAAAATTAAGGATAATAAACCCACAAAACATCTTGTAATGCTTTCTTTAAAAAATTCTAAACCTGGAGAGCCTTTACTATTACATGACGAACCTATTTATTTGGAAGATAAAATAATTGGAAGAACCACTTCAGGGAATTATTCTTTTAATTATAAAAAAAATATGTCTTTTGGATATATTAACTCAGGTAATTCAATTAACGAAATTGTAAACAAAAAAATATTTATTGAAGTCGAAAAAAAAAAATATCCCGTAAATTTAGAAATGAAACCCTTAAAAGACAAAAATACTAAGCTTGCTTAGTTACTTTGTATCAAATTAATAATTTTACAAAAAAAACTTACTAGTAATAAAGTATTGCTTTTATGTATATTGGTAAATTCTTTTACATTTGTTTTTTTAGGGCTATAAAGTTTTTTTGAATCTATTGAAACTAATTTTCGTTTAGATAAATTAGAAATCTTTCTAACAACAGTTGCTCTTGGAATACCAGTCAATTCTGCTATCGACATAGCGTTAATTCCACCAGCACCTTCCTTAAAAGTATCTTCCATAAATTTTTCACGATTTAAAGACACAGAACTATTTTTAAAACTTTTTTGTGTAGCGATAATTCCCCAAATGTGCCATGTTTCAATATCATTAAAAGTTTTTTTCCAGTTTAAAATTAAGGGTATTTGCATATCAAAAAATAATTTCCAGCAATATGTAAAGTTTTTTCTTATATACCACTCTATATCTTTAGAACTTATTTTTTTATTAATTTCTCCATTATTTGACAATGTTTCTGTTAATTTCGATAAAAGGTAAGATGCTTCTGTCACTGATTTATTTGGTCTTTGAAATTTAAAAACCCCTCTATTTAAAATTATTTTCTTTTTTTTTCTTTGTATTGCACCTAATTTCTCTAGTTCTAAAACTTTTCTTCTGGCCGTTTCTTTTGATATTTTTAAATCTCTAGAAATATTAATAATATTAAAGTTAGGAATCTCTAATAAATTTTTATTATAGTAAGTGTCGAAATCCAACTTAAGAAAATTATTAGCATAAAAAATAAGAGTTTTGTGAACTAAATATATAACTATTAAGTACTTATCGTGATCATGAAAGGATTGAAAAGATCTTTGCATCCAATCCATTTGAAAATTAAACCAAACTTTTGTTATTTGAGAATAATTCTTATTTATGGCATTAAAGATTTGATCTTCTGATATTTGATTAGATAGACTTGGTAGTTCAGATTTCATATATTCTATATATATATCTTAAACCCAAAGTGGACACAATTCATTTTGGGTCCAGCTCAAATTGGTCAAACTATTGATTGTTTAGTTTTGAGATCCATGGTTTAATAAGTCATGAGTGGAGAATATATTATAGAAGCTGATCAACATATTAAGGCCCAACCTAACGTTACGACAGCTTCTAAAGCTCAAAAAAAAATTCCAAATAGAGTAGATATAAACAAACTGATGTCCAGAGTGAGAGATGAAGAAAAAAAACAGAAAAAAGAAAATTTAGTTTTTTTTGGGGTAATCAGTTCAGTAATAGTTGCTACTGGTATTATAGCTTCTTTATAATTTTCTAAATTCCCAAGGATATTTAAATTTCATTGACCATAAACCAAGTTTATTTTTTTTAGCAAACTCTTCATCCTTAATAAATTTTTTAGAATATTTTCTATATGCGAAAGCATAACCATTTCTAACTAAAAATTTTGAAAGACTCTCATCATTTATGAAACACTCTGCTAAAATTCTTTTGTAGATATCTTTTCCTGTACTTATGCACTTAGGTACTTTGTTACCAATTTTTTTCAATAAAGCTTCTTTTGCTAAAACTCCACAAAGTATTTTTTTTTTATTTTTAATACAATCTTGAGAAATTTCAGGAGCATCGATCCCTGAAAATCTTATCTTTTCATTTCCAATTTTTATAGTATCACCATCAATTATTTCGACTATATTTGACGATGCATACTGTCCTACTAATAAAGTAAAAACAGTAATTAAAAGTATTTTTTTTATCATTATAAATTTTTAGATCGATTAATTTTAATTAATGAAATATAAATATTCAAGCAATCATTAGGGAAAAAAAATGGAATTCGTGAAACTGGTAGGACCTTTTGCAATATTTTTTATTATGTATTCATTAGGACTTAAATTAAATTTTATTAATTTTTATGAACTAATAAAAAGACCAAAAAATTTAATTTTGGGTTTAATTTGTCAAATAATTTTTCTTCCAATAATAGGACTTTTGATAGTTAGTTTTTATCCAATGCCAGATGAATTAAAAATAGGTATACTTTTATTATTATTATTGCCCTCAGCTACAATGTCAAATTATGCTACAAGATTAGTTGATGGGAATATTTCACTTTCAATTACAATAACAACAATTTGCAGTTTACTATGTATCTTTACTATACCAGTTGGTATGACAGTACTTTTCGAACTTGTGATGCATAAACCAATTCAAAATTTCGATGTTAAAACTGTAAGTGCTAAAATTTTTATTATAATTACTGTTCCAACATTACTTGGAATCATAACCAATCGTTATTTTAATTATTTTAAAGAAAGATTTGTTCTTTTATTTGATAAAATTTCCATGGTACTTTTTTTATTTATTATATCTGTAGCAGTTTATCAGGAAAGAATGAACCTAGGTGGATACTTTGAGTATGTTGGAGTCGTTGCCCCAATTATTTTATTTTTTGTGTTGCTAGTATCGGTAGTATTTGTCAAATTTTTTATTGATGGCATCGACTGTCAACGATCAATTACAGTTGAATGTTTATTACAAAATGGTGCAATGGGATTTATTATAACTGCTCAAATATTTACTGATATTTCTTATGTTACGCCTATTGCTTTGTACGCTTTGCTACAATATTTTGTTCTTGCATTTTATGTTGCCAACATAAAAATTGTTAAATAAAAAAATTAACAAAGTTGATTTTTAAAAATGAAAATATTTGATTGTACAATTTTTTTAGATGAAAATATGATGTTCGAAGTAAGATTAAATACTTTGGACAAATATGTTGATAAGTTTGTGGTTGTAGAGTCTTTGTATACCCATGCTGGAAACAAAAAAAAACAAAATTTCGATATTAATAAATATAAGAAATTTAAAGATAAAATTATTTATATTTTGCTAGATAAGGAGCCTGAAAATCTATTACCAATTTTAACCGATGGCATTGAGAATCTAAGCAACAAAAGGATTAACACTCTTAAAAGAATACGATTACAATACAACGCACTCTCTGAAGGAATTATAAATGGAGGTGATAATGACTTAGTAATCGTAAGCGATATTGATGAAATACCTAATTTAGAAGTTCTTGAAAGTGGTATTAAAAATAAAATATTATTATTTAAACAAAAACTTTATTATTACAAATTTAATTTATTATATCCAAATTATACATGGTTTGGATCTAAAGCCTGTAGAAAAAAACACCTAATAGACTTTGAATGGTTAAAATATATAAAAAATAAAAAGTATAATTTTCTTAGACTTGATACTTTATTTTCAAAAAATAAATATATAGATGTTAAAATTTTAGAAAATGGTGGATGGCACTTTAGCAAAATAAAAAATGAAGAAGATATATTTTATCTTTTATCAAACTATGGGGAACATAACGAGTTTGAAAAAAGTGGATTGACAGCAAAAGATTATAAGGAATTTATCAACCAGGGCATTTTACCATATGATCATTATTTAGATAAAAAAAGCTCAACAGAAGATAAGTTTTTAAAAAGAGTTAAACTAGATAAAAATAGTGACAATCTTCCGAGTTATCTTCTAAATAATTTGGAAAAATATAAAGATTGGTTTACTCAATAAATGAAAATATTATTTATAACTTTTTATAAAAAAGATGATCAAAATAAACCAAATTTTTATAAGTTTGCAGATTATTTAAGTGATCAAATACTTCATGGTTTAAGAGAGTTATATGGTGATAGTGTTATAGATTATCCTGGTAGCTGGCATCTATATAAAGACGAGGCAACTAAAAGAAAACTAGATAAAAATATAATTTTTGGCAAAGGGTTTACGTATACAAATATTTTAGACAATTATGACAAAATAGACAGAGATAATATTGAGAGTAAAATAAAAACAAATTATTTTGATCTAATTATATACGGATCTATAAGAAGATCAGATTTATTTTTAGAGCTTGCTATTAACTCAAATAGCAAAATTATTTTTATTGATGGAACTGATGATGTTTATGTAGACAAAAAATATTTAAAGCACGGTCTATACTTTAAAAGAGAATATGTTGAAAATATAACAAAAGTTAAACCAATAAGTTTTTCAGTTCCGAAATCAAAAATATTAAAAACTGTAGACAATAATCCAACAAATATAATTGCTCCACTAATACCAGGTAAAAGTAAAACATACATATATAATACTGAAGAGGATTATTATAAAATGTATCAAAAAAGTATATTTGGGATTACATATAAAAAAACAGGATGGGATTGTTTAAGACACTATGAAATATTAATGAATGGATGTATCCCTTTATTTTTAGATATTGAAAGTTGTCCAAATAACACTATGGAAAGTTTTCCAAAAAAAAAAATAATAGAGATAAAAAAGAAGTATTATTCTGTATTAAATTTTCACAATCCTTTTGATATTTTTATAAAAAAATTCCAAAAAAAAACAATAATAATTGATTATGTAAAATATATATTCAATTCAAAAAAAACAGTTGAAACGTATTTAAAAGGAAATCCTGAAATTTATAA
>CACHQT010000002.1 GCA_902582105.1 uncultured Pelagibacteraceae bacterium | reverse complement strand
GTAAAATATTGTCATTGAGACCTATAATTTTTAAAAAAAGTTCTTTTGCTTCCTTGAATTTTCCTTGTTGTGTTGCAGATATACCTAATTCAAGTAAAGTTGGTATTAAATTCGAATTGTTCATAGTATAACTTATAAAAATAATAATGACAAAAAAAGTAAAATTTCCAAATAAGATTTCAGTTTTTCCATTGTCTAATTTTATTTTTTTTCCAAATACTAACATCCCCCTAAATATTTTTGAAAAAAGATATTTGGAAATGGTTAATGACAGTATGAAAAGTTCAAGATTAATTGGAATGATTCAACCAAAAAAAAAATTAAAAAATTCGTATAATCAACTTTACGATATTGGTTGCCTAGGAAAAATAACAAGCTTTAGTGAGACTGAAGATGGAAGATATTTAATTATATTAAATGGTTTATCTAGATTTAAAGTAATTAAAGAAATCAATAACGGAAAGCCTTATCGTGAATGTGAGGTTAGTTTTAATGATTTTCAAGATGACGTTAAAATAAATGATGAAGAAATAAAATTTTCTGATCTTAAGTTTATTTTCAAAGATTTAAAAAACCTGTTTGAAAAAAGGGGCTATTCTATAAATTGGGATGAGTTAAAAAAACAAAGTTTAGAACAAACTATTAATACACTCGCAATGGCTTCACCTTTTTCACTAGAAGAAAAACAAATACTATTGGAAACTAAAAATTTGAGAACAAGAAAAGAAGAGTTAGAAAAAATTCTTAAAACCTACATTTTTGATAATTTTCACAACTCTACACTTCAATAAAATTATAAAACCAAACCTTTGTTTGCATATTGAGAAAAAAATCTATTAAGTCTGCTATTTTTATCCACTAAATTAAAAAAGTTTTTTGAATAATTATTATTAATTTTATTATCAAGTTTAAAAAATTCATGAACAAAGTCTACAGCTGATGTAAAAATATAATTTAAATGTTTTGTTTTTTTTTCAAAATCTTGAAAAATTGAATTATCCAAAGGCAGACCAAGCTCAATTCTATTTTGAATAAGTTTGGATAGAACTTTAATGTCTCTGAGTGTTATATTAAACCCTTGCCCTGCAAGTGGATGAACTCTGTGAATAACATCACCAAATCCAAGTATATTTTTATAAGAATAAATTCTTGATGCAGAAAATGACAAATTAAATTTTTCTAATTTACTTAAATTTATTATTTTATATTTATAATTATAAAATTTTATTAACTTTAAAATTTCTTTATCAGTATAATTTTTATCTTCAGTACTAACTGAAAATACTACAGATGTTTTAAAATTGGATAAAGGTAAAAATGCGATTGGACCTAATTTTGTAAAAATTTGCGTTGCGCTCTTATTTGGAATTTTTTGATGTTTAATAATGCAGGTAAATGCCTTGCTTTTATATTTTTTAGTTATTTTTCTAAAAAAAAATTCCTTTGCAATAGAATTATTGGCATCACAATTTACAATTAAATCAAATTTATTATTTATGATTTTTTTTAAAGATTGATTCTTTTTTACTAAAATTTTTTTAAAAAGCTTATTTTTTTTTAAATTTTTTTCTAAATATTTAATAATTTCGCTATTTAGAAAAGTAGAAAATAAGTTGCTTCTAGACTCTTCAAAATTCAAAATCTTTTTATATTTATATTTTTCAGAATAAATATCTATTTTTTTAATATCCCAAATCATATTTTTTTTTAATTTTATAATTTCCCTATTAAAAAAATTTAGACTATCGTTTGATATTCCAATTGTTCTAGTTTTTGATACAAGTTTACTATCTGTTACATAGTTAAAAACTTTAATATCCTTATTTATTAAGTTTTTAGCTAAAGATAACGTTGTTAAATTGTTGCCTATTAAACATACTTTCATATTTAAAATTTAATTTTAACCATAAATATTAAATGATACAAAGTGATTAATTTGATTCATTTTATGGAATTTAAAAAAATCGCCAAAAATAGCTTTGATTTTCTTATTAATAGATTTATAGAATTACTAGGGTTTTGTATCAGCATTGTTGGATTTGTACTTTTAATATCATTGCTTAGTTATTCACCTGAAGATCCAAATTTTTTATTCACAGGTAAACAGGAAATTAAGAATATTCTAGGATTTAAAGGAAGCATTGTTTCTGATATTTTTTTTCAGTCAATTGGACTCATTTCGCTCCTTGTGGCAATAACAATTTTTATAACTGGTATTAATATCTTTAGAACTAAAAATACAATAATTTTACTAGAAAATTTATTTTTCACTGTTTTATATTCTTTGTGTGGATCTTTATTTTTTACATTTTTTTATTCAGAGTCTTTTTGGTTGTCGATTAATGGTAATGGAGGATTTGTTGGAAAATTTTTAGAAGGAAATTTTATATTTTCAGTTATCGATTTAAAACAAAAAATTTACTTCTATTTTTTAATATTAATTATTTTTATACTTTTTTTATTAAGTGTAAATTTCCATCCTAAAAAATTTATATTATTTATTAAATCATTTACCAAAATTATATTTTTAAGAAAAAAACAAATGCAAAGTTCTGAAGACGAAATTAAAGAAGAGAATAACTTTTCTAGACAGGATACCAAAAGTCTTACACAAGAAAATTTCTCTTTTTCAAATGTAAAGAAAGAATATGTAAGGAAAAATAAGTTTAATATACCTTCAATTGATTTATTAAAATCATCACCTAAAAAAGGTAAAAATAAAGATACAAATCCTACTGGTCTAGATTCAGAATTTTTGGAAAAAATTTTATTGGATTTTGGCGTTGAAGGAAAAATCAAAAAAATTAGTAGTGGTCCAGTAGTAACTTTAAATGAGTTTGAACCTGCGGCTGGTGTAAAAGTTTCAAAAATTATTAATCTATCAGAAGACATAGCAAGGAATACCAGTTCTGAGTCAGCAAGAATTTCTACAATACCTGGAAGAAATACAATTGGAATTGAACTTCCAAATCCAACCCGAGAAAATGTTTATCTAAGTGAAATATTATCCAATAATGATTTTTTAAAAAAAGATATAAAGTTACCTATAGCTTTGGGTAAAAATATTTCTGGTGCTCCCATAATAGGAGATTTAGCATCAATGCCTCATTTATTGATAGCTGGAACTACAGGTTCAGGAAAATCAGTTTGTATAAATACAATTATTCTTTCCTTGCTTTACCGACATACTCCTGAAAAATGCAAATTTATTTTAATTGATCCAAAAATGTTAGAGTTGTCCACTTATGAGGGCATTCCTCATTTATTGTGCCCTGTAATCACAGAGGCAAAGAAGGCTGCTTCTGTTTTAGGTTGGGTTGTTAAAGAAATGGAAAGCAGATATCGATTGATGACTAGAGAAGGTGTTCGAAATATTGATGGTTATAACTCAAAACATAAACTTCCAATGCCATTTATAGTAGTAATTGTTGATGAAATGTCAGATCTGATGCTGGTAGCAGGGAAAGAAATAGAAAATTACATACAAAAATTATCTCAAATGGCTAGAGCTGCAGGAATTCATATTATTATGGCAACCCAGCGTCCAAGTGTTGACGTTATAACTGGAACAATAAAAGCTAACTTTCCGACAAGGATATCGTTTCAAGTAACATCTAAAATTGACTCAAGAACAATTTTAGGAGAACAGGGAGCTGAACAATTGCTTGGTAAGGGTGATATGCTTTTTATGACTTCAGCAAATAGAATGATTAGAATTCATGCTCCATATGTATCAGAAAATGAAATAGAAAAAGTTAATAACCACCTAAGGTCACAGGAAGAGCCTGATTATGTTGATGAAATATTAAGCTTCGCAGATGAGAAAGAAACGGGTGGAATTTCTTCAGATGAGTCTGAAAAAGATGAGCTTTATAATGCCGCTGTAGAAATAATAAAATCAGAAGGAAAAGCTTCTACATCATTTTTACAAAGAAAATTACAAATTGGATACAATCGAGCTGCTAGAATTATTGATATGATGGAGGAAAAAGGCATAGTAAGTAAAGCAAATCATGTTGGAAAAAGAGACGTTCTTTAATGAAAAAAATATTTATTTTTTTTATTTTTTTTTTAATTACAAAACAACTTCAAGCTTCAATTAAAGAAAATATAATTCTAAATTTAAAAAAAACTAAAAATATCACATTCGATTTTGAACAGACTATCAACAATATTGTAGAAAAGGGAAAGTGTACTATTGAATATCCAAAAAAAATTTTTTGCCTTTATAAAAATAAGAAAAAAAAAATAATGGTATCAAATGGTAGAACTTTAGTTATCACCAATAAAAAAAAAAGTAATTATTATCTTTATCCTCTTAAAAAGACACCTTTAGAGCTAATATTAGACAAAGATTTTTTAATTAAAGAAATTGAAAGTTTAGAAGGAAGAAATGTAGATAATAAATATTATAATTTCACAATACTAAAAAATAATAACAAAATTAATATTTTTTTTAATAACAAAAACTACAACTTAATTGGGTGGCAAACTGAAGATATTTATCAAAATTTAGCTATTATTTTCATTTCAAAAGTGAAAACCAATCAAGAAATTGATGATACAATTTTTAAAATACCTAAAATGAAAATGAATTAGGCAACCTTTATTTGCAAAATCTCAGATTTAAAAACTACCATACCCCTTGATAAATAATTTTTTAGGGCATTTTTATGATCTAGAGAACATGTGTGAAGCCACACACGTTTAATATTTAAATTAAAAGCCTTTTTAATTGCATAACTTAAAAGATAACCTCCTAATTTTTTACCAAAATAGTCTTCTAAAATTCCAAAATATGCAATCTCAGCTTCTGTCTTTGTTTCATGAAAAATTAGTTCAAAATATCCAATAAATTCATCTTTATTTTTTAAAACATAAGTTGAAAGTTTCTTATCTGAAACATATTTAATCCAAGTTTGATTAGACCATTCCAGTCTGTCCTTCCAAAAATATTTTTGACCTATCTGTTTGTAAAGAAATTTATTTAATTGGAAGTCTGTTGGGTTAACTAAATTAATTGAATAATTTCCTATTGGTTTTTCAACCTCATTTAAATTATTAATAGATTTTATTTCTAGATAAGTTCTGGAAATTTTTTCAATCACTGTACCATTTTACCAATTTTTTCACCCCCAAATAGATGAAAATGTAAATGTGGAACTTCCTGACCTCCATCCTCGCTTATATTTGCAAGAGCACGGTAACCTTTTCCAGTATCTACCGATATACCAAGTTTTTTTGCAACAACATTAATACCTTTTAACAATCCAACCATCTCTCCTGGGGTTGCTCGAGAAGAAAAATCATCTAAATCAATATATTTTCCTTTTGGAATTACTAATGCATGAATTTTTTTTTGGGGACTTATATCATGAAATGACAAAACAAAATCATCCTCATAAATTTTTTTACAGGGAATTTCGCCTCTTAAAATTTTTGCAAATATATTATTATCATCATATTTCATTCAATAACCTCAATTTCCTCTATAATACTTAATATTTTATTTCCCTGCAATACTGCTAATACAACGGCACATTCATATTCTGCATAAGACGTTTCCTCTGCAACTTCTTTCATTTTTAGACATTTAGATTTTGATGGAGTTAAGAGATGTTCCTGCAGTTCACCATCTAGGTACATAATAAGGCCAATCACTTCTCCTTCTTTTTCAAAATCTGCTTGTTCTTCAAGCATTGCAACTCTATCACCGACCCCAATCTCAAAATTCTTGAATGCTACTACTCCTTTATAAATAATAAATACTAATATAATTAAAAAAATAATTTTAATCTTGCTCATAAAATTTTATTTTTTTCTTTTATTGAGTTCCATTATTACTTCTTCAACTTTGATATCATTTGCTTCAAGATACATTATTAAATGATAAAAAACATCTGCCGCCTCATGGATTTTATTTGTGTCTTTTTCTACAGCTTCTATAAGTTCGCCTATTTCTTCTAAAACTTTTGCTTTGCTAAATGATTTGTCATTTAGCAACTTATTTGTATAAGAGCCCTCTACTGGATTTTTTTTTCTTTCTCTTGCAAGATTAAATAAGTTTTCTAATGTACTTAGCATTCTAAATTCTAACAGGTATTCCTTTTGAGTCCAAATATTCCTTGGCTTCTTTAACTGAATATTTTCCATAGTGAAATATTGAGGCTGCTAAAACTGCACTGGCTTTTCCCAGTTTAATACCATCAACTAGATGATCTAAATTACCAACACCTCCAGATGCAATTACAGGTATATTTACTATGGAAGATATTTTTGACATTAAATCAATATCGTAACCTACTTGAGTTCCATCTCTATCCATAGAAGTAACTAATAATTCACCTGCCCCACTATTTTCCATTTTTTTCGAAAATTCCAATGCATCAATTTCACTATTATTTCTTCCACCATGGGTGAAAACTTCCCACTTGTTACCATTTTTTTTTGCATCAATTGCTACAACAATACATTGAGATCCAAATTTCTTAGAACTCTCTAAAACTACTTCAGCATTTTGAACAGCAGCTGTATTAATTGACACTTTGTCCGCACCACAACTTAATAATTTATTAATATCTTCAACGCTTCTAACGCCTCCGCCTACTGTTAGGGGTACAAAACATTTTTTTGATGTCTCTTTAACAACATCATAAATCGTATCTCTATTTTCATTTGAGGCTGTTATATCTAAAAAACAAATTTCATCTGCTCCACCATCGCTATAAATTTTTGCTTGCTCTACAGGGTCGCCAGCATCTTTTAGATCTACAAAGTTAATTCCTTTGACCACTCTTCCATTTTTTACATCTAGGCAAGGAATTATTCTATTTTTAAGCATCTTCTTTCACCAAATCTTTCAGGTGGATATCACCATCGTATATTGCCTTACCAACAATTATACCCTCAATATTTTTTAAATTTTTAGCTTTTTTAATATCATCTATTGAAGAAACTCCACCAGATATTATCACTGGACATTTTGAAATATCGGCAATTTTTGAGGTCTCGTCAAAGTTTGGACTTTGCTTAGTGCCATCTCTATTAATATCAGTAAAAATCAATCTACTTATACCATATTCGTTTATCTCTTTTAAAAAATCTATGGTTAATTTATTAGAATTTTCTTTCCATCCAAATACTGACAAAAATCCATTTTTAGCATCTAATCCTAGTGCAATTTTATTTGGAAATTTAAGACAAGCTTCTTTTAAAAAGTTTTTATCTTTTATTGCAGCGCTCCCTAAAATTACTTTTTCAACTCCAACATCAGTGTATTGTTTAATACTATCAAAACTCCTGATTCCTCCACCTATCTCAATTTTAAAATTAAATTTTTTTACTATTTCTCGAATAATTTCTAAATTAACTGTCTTTCCGGTTAAAGCTCCATCTAAATCCACAATGTGCAAATTTTTAAATCCATGATCCATGTATTTGCCTGCTTGATCAACGGGGGACATTTCATATTCGGTTTTATTATCAAAGTCTCCTTTAACTAATCTTACACATTTTTTATCTTTAATATCTATTGCAGGAAATATTTTCATTTATAATTTTATAAAATTATCAATTATTTGTAATCCAATTTTATCACTTTTTTCAGGGTGAAATTGTGTTCCAAAGATATTTTCTTTCTCAACAGCACAAACAATATTTGAAGAATAATCTGTTGTTGCTAAAATTACATTTTTATCTTTAGGAATAAATTCAAAACTGTGTACAAAATACATGTGAGCGTTATTTTCTATATCCTTAAAAATTCTACTCCCTTTAACAATACTTATTTGATTCCAGCCTATATGAGGAAGTTTATATTTTCCATTTTGATTATTAATTTTTGATACTTTTCCAGAAATCCACCCTAAGCCTTTTGTTTCGATTTCCTCATATCCTGTATCTGCAAACATTTGTAAACCTACGCAAATTCCAAGAAGAGGTTTTTTTTTATTAATTGTAAAGTCATTTAAGGTATCTGCTAAACCATTAATTTTGTTTAGAGCATCCACGCAACTCTTAAAAGAACCCTGACCTGGCAAAACTATTTTATCACTAGATTTAATTTTATTTAAATCTGAAGTCACTTCTAGATTTACTTTATCTTTAGCAACTTCCTTAAAAGAGTTTATTACAGAGCTAATATTTCCTGATTTATAATCAACGATAGTAATCTTCATTAATTCTTTAATTTTATAAAGAGCCTTTTGTAGATGGGACAGTATTTTTGTTCTTTGGATCTAATTCAAGTGCTGTCCTTAATGATCTAGCTAATCCTTTATAACAAGACTCAATTATATGGTGGCTATTATCACCATAAATATTTTCAATATGTAAAGTTATACCAGCAGCTTGTGAGAAAGCTTGGAACCATTCTTTAAACAATTCGGTATCCATTTCTCCAAGTTTTTCTACCTTCAATTTTACATTCCAAATTAAATATGGTCTGTTTGACATATCAATCGCTACTCTTGTCAATGTCTCATCCATGGGTAGTAGGGCATGAGCATATCTTTTTATACCTACAAAATTTTTAGAAGCTTTCTTTATACATTCTCCAATAGCAATTCCTGTATCTTCGGTAGTGTGATGTAAGTCTATGTGGGTGTCTCCTTTTGCTTTTACATTTAAGTCTATAGACGAATGTTTCGATAACTGTTCTAGCATATGATTAAGAAAACCAATTCCTGTATCAATTTTATATTTTCCTTTGCCATCAATATTTAGGTCTACCTTAATAGATGTCTCTTTTGTTTTTCTCGTAATATTGGCTTTTCGCTTCATAATTTTATAGGTATATATTCATTATTTGTTTATATCAACAATACTAATATAGCCCTTGAACTATTAAAATTAATATCCATTTAGATACTATGACAACAATTGTACTAGTTAGAAAGAATAAAGACGTCGTAGTTGCTAGCGACGGACAAGTAAGCATGGGTAATACAGTAATTAAAAGCACTGCAAATAAAGTACGAAAAATCGAGAAAAGAAATGTGATCGCTGGTTTTGCTGGATCGACAGCAGATGCTCTAACTTTATTTGAAAGATTGGAATCAAAATTGGAAAAGCACGCTGGCAATTTAACAAGAGCGGCTGTTGAGTTAGCTAAAGATTGGAGGACAGACAAATACTTAAGAAGACTTGAAGCTCTTATGGCAATCGGAGATAAGGAAAAAAGTTTTATTATTTCAGGCACTGGAGATGTTTTGGAACCAGAGGGAGATGTGATCGGAATTGGCTCTGGGGGTAATTATGCGCTAGCTTCAGCAAAAGTTTTAATGGATACTGATTTATCTGCTGAAGAAATTGCAAAGAAAGCTATTAAAATTGCTTCTGAAATATGTGTTTTTACAAATGACAACTTAAGTATAGAAAAAATTTAATGGAAAATTCAAATGTTACAACCTTGGTTCCAAAAGACAAAAATAAAGACGAAAATAAATCTTATATAAGCTCTTTATCCCCAAGAGAAATAGTATCAGAGCTTGATAGATTTGTAGTTGGACAAAATAAAGCTAAAAGAGCAGTAGCGATAGCGTTAAGAAATAGATGGAGAAGACAAGCTCTTGAAGGTGAAATGAAAGATGAAGTTTTACCAAAAAATATTTTAATGATTGGGCCTACAGGAGTTGGAAAAACCGAAATTTCTAGAAGATTATCAAAACTTGCAGAAGCTCCATTTGTAAAAGTAGAAGCAACACGTTTTACTGAAGTTGGTTATGTTGGAAGAGATGTTGAACAAATTGTAAGAGATTTACTAGAAATTGCAATTGCCATGGAAAAAGTAAAAAAAAGAAAAGAGGTATCTGCACAGGCTCAGAAACATGCAGAAGAGAAAGTTCTCGATGCTTTAGTAGGTAATAAAGCAAGTATTGCAACTAGAGAAAGTTTTAGAAAAAGACTTAGAAATGGTGACTTAGATGATAATGAAATTGAAATAGCAGTTAACGAGAGTAGCTCTGTGCCTTCTTTTGAAATTCCTGGAATGCCAGGCGCAAATGTAGGGATGATAAATTTAGGAGAAATGCTTGGAAAATCTATGGGTAATAAATCAAAAAAGAAAAAAATGACCGTAAAAGAGTCACATGAAATTTTAATTAACGAGGAGTCTGACAAGCTAATTGAACAAGATAAAATTATTAAGGCAGCAAAAAATTCTACTGAGAATAATGGAATTGTTTTTTTAGATGAGATAGATAAAATTTCAGCACGTACAGATCGTGTTGGTGGTGATGTTTCTAGAGAAGGAGTTCAAAGAGATCTTTTGCCTTTAATTGAAGGAACAACTGTAAGTACAAAATATGGACCAATAAAAACGGACCATATTTTATTCATAGCATCTGGTGCTTTTCAGCTTGCCAAGCCATCAGATCTTTTACCAGAACTTCAGGGCCGTCTACCTATAAGGGTTGAACTTGATGCTTTAACAAGTGAGGATTTCAAAAGAATACTAAAAGAACCTGATAATTCCCTGATAAAACAATACAAAGCACTTTTAAAAACTGAAAATGTTGAACTAGATTTTTCAGACGATGGTATAGATACAATTGCAAACTTGGCAACAGAAGTGAATTCCACAGTTGAAAATATCGGAGCAAGAAGACTTCATACTATTATAGAAAGAGTTTTAGATGATATAAGTTTTACAGCTACAGATAATTCTGGAAAAACAATTACTATCAATTCTGATTATGTTAAGAAAAACTTAGGTGAACTAGTTAAAGATACTGATTTATCAAAGTTTATTCTTTAAAATTTTTTAAATAAATAATAAAAGCTCCACTTCCACCCTCTTCTTCTTTAGCTATTTTAATCTCTTTTATAAGTTTCATTAATTTCAAATTAGATTTGATAAATTCAGGCACAGAATGTTTTAAAATACTTAGATCTTTTGAAACATAAGGGTTTTTTTCAGTATTAGATCTTAAGCCTTTTCCAGTAACAACAACTAATCTTTTAACATTATCAAAAAAACATCTCTCTATGTATTCGCTGATAGTTTTATTCGCATTTTCTAAAGAATATCCATGTAGATCAATTTTTTTTGAAAATTTTTTATCTTTAGAGTTTGTATTTTCTGATGACTCTTTATTATAAACTTTCTCTTTGTTTTTAATAAAACTCTCCCAATCTTTCTTGTCTTTATCTGAAAGTTTTTTTATCAATTAAGTTAATGTATCTACTAGTTGCCAATTAGGATTGCTGGACCTAGTATCTCTAGAAAAAATCCACGTATCATGTATTTTCTTTATTTTTTTAGGATCACCTGAAATAACTTTTTTATCCTTATCTTTAATGCATGTTATAACCTCACCAACAAAATCTACGGTAACATTTAAAATTTGATCAATTTTTTGATGTTCTTTAATTGTAGCTGAATTTACGCCAATGAAAGTTATTTCTGCGAAATGACCTCTTTCTTTTCTATCTCTCAAAGCTTCATTAAATTTATCGTACATTTTTTTACTTAAAAGTGGTTTGCTTTCTGTAATTTTATTATCTCTATCGCTAAAATCAGTGATTATTGTTTCGTATGCAATTTTTGCCCCTTTTAGAAAATCGTTTTTTGCGTCCTCATCAAAAATTTGATTATTTTTAGTAATATTTTTAATAATTGTTTTATTAATCTCTTCTTTGAATTCTTCTCCTATTTTTCCCTCAAAACCAGTTCTTTTGCCCAAAATTCCTCTTAGCCTCAAGAAAATAAACCCAGCAATCATTGCTAAAAGAATAATATCAATATATTCAAAACTATAATTCATACTTAATAATAATATGTACTATGTTGCTTTATTTCAACTAGCAATTTACACTGTAAACAAATGAACGCACTATTAATATTAATAATTATATTGCCAGTCGCTGAAATTTACTTATTTATTAAAATTGGATCTCAGATAGGTGCTTTAACAACAATTTCTCTAATTTTTCTTACAGCATTTATTGGGGTTCTCTATGCAAGATATGAGGGTTTTAATACTCTAAGATCTGGAATGTCGCAATTAATAAGGAATGAATTGCCAATATATGAGATTATTTCTGGAGCGGCTCTTGCCTTCGCTGCACTACTTCTAATTATACCTGGGTTTGCTACTGATACGTTTGGTTTATTGATTATTTTTCCTCCTACTAGGAAATTTTTATTAAAAAATGTTAGCAAAAACTATTCAAAAAAAGTAAAAGACCAACAAAATTTCATTGATGGTGAATCTGAAGATATAAGGGATGATGATGACAGAAGATTATAAAATCTTAGCTGAGTTTGTAAAAGACATGTCTAGTGAGACACCTGATATAGAAACTTATTTGTATGTAAAAGATCAAATATCAAAATATCACCTCGCTATTAACATAAATTCTAAAGCTCTAAAAAATCATATGATAGAAGTTTGCACCACTTTAAAGTATGAAGATAAAGAAGGCAGCGAAAAAAGATCTTATTTTGAGATCAATTATGTAACAGTTGTAAAAATTGGTGAAGAAATTAAAGATAAAAAAACTCTAGAAAAAATTTTGTTATGTGAGGTTCAAAAAGAAATTTATCCAAGATTAGAGAAGGCGTTATTAAACCTCATTCATGATTGTGGATTTTCTGATGTAAAATTTGGGAGAAAAATTGACTTCGAGCAACTTTATAAAGAAAAATTTAACTAAAAAAATTTTTTTTAAGACTTTTTTTTAAAAACTTTTTATGTAATTCTATTTCCTGGGCAGAAGGTTTGACAACTTTCTTGTAATACGAATTGCTATTATTTAAATAAAAATTTTCATTTTTTTCATTGTGATTATAAAGGTTTAAAGATGGTTCTCTTTGGTCAATCAAATTTATATAGACTTTAGATAGTAATTCACAGTCTATTAAAGCCGTATGATGAGACCGCTTTGAATTATCTATTCTAAATTTTTTGCAAAGAGCATCGAGATTAATAGCAGAGCCAGGAAACTTGTCTCGTGCCAATTCTAGAGTGTCTACAACGTTATCTCTATTAATCTTATCTCTACCCGCAATAATTAGTTCATTATCAAGATGCCCTAAATCAAATTCCGCATTATGAATTATTAATTTTTTATTTTTAATAAAATTCAAAAATTTATCAGCAATTTCTTTGAATTTTTTTTTATCTGATAAAAAATCATCTGTATAACCATGAACTTCGAGTGCTTTTTCAGAAACTTTTCTTTCTGGATTAAGATAACAATGGAATTTTTTTGATGTTGGTATCTGGTTATTAAGTTCAATACAACCTATTTCGACAATTCTATGTCCGTCCTTTAAAGATAATCCTGTTGTCTCTGTATCTAATACGACTTCAAGCATTTATAAAATTCTTTCAATTATCCTATTTATATCTCTTTTTAAAAATTTATTACTAAAATTATTTCTTATAATAAATTGAGATTTTTTCTTTTTATATTCTATGGGAAGTTGAATTTTTTTAAATTTTAACATTAACTTTGAATTATAATTTTTTCTTTTTTTTAATCTTTTTAAAATTTTATTTTTTTTTGATTCCACAAAAACTATTATATCTGATTTTTTGTACATTTTATTTTCTAAAAGAAGTGGAATATCTAAGATAATTATTTTTTTTTTTTTATTTTTAATTAAAAATTTACTCATTTTTTTTCTTACAATAGGATGAACAATTTTAATTATTTTTTTTAAATTAAAATCATTTTTTAAAATAGCTAAACTGATTGATTTTTTAAGTATTGGGAAAGAATTAATATATTTAGGCAGTATTTTATTAAGTTTTCTAAAACAATCTCTGTCACTTTTATATAATCTATCAACCTCTGCATCGGCATCAAATACTGGATAGCCAAATTTATTTGCAACAAAACTTTTACCAGAGCCTATATCGCCAACTATTCCAATTCTTATCATTGATCTAATAATTTTATGGTTTCGCTATCTATATCTGGCATAATTTTATTCCACAATGTGAACGCCTGGTGTGCTTGATAAATAAACATCATTTTTCCATTTTCCACTTTATGCCCTAAATCTTTGGCTTTTTTTAAAAAATTTGTTTGTTTCGGATTATAAATAACGTCGTAAAAAATTTTATTATATCCAACGTTTGAAAAGTCTAGTTTAATTTCGTCATTTTCTTTAAGCCCTATGCTTGTTGCATTTATTACCATATCAAAATTTGGCATTTCACCCCAATCAACAATTTCCACATTTTTAAATAAATCTTTTAGATCTTCAGCCTTTTCTCTAGTTCTATTGCTTAAAATAATTTTTGAAGGCTGCATTTTATTAAGAGAAAAGATTATCGATGGAACTACTCCACCAGCTCCTAATACAAAAATTCTTTTATTGTTAATATTGTATCTTAAATACTTTATAGCTAATTCAAACCCAGCAGCATCAGTATTATGCCCAATGGTTTTTCCATTGTTTAGATAAATTGTGTTAACTGATCTCGTTTTTTTTGCCTCGATACTTAATTCATCTAAAAAAGGAAGTGCTGCTTTTTTAAAGGGCACTGTAACATTAATTCCATTTATTTTCCCTTCTTTAACTTCAAAAATAATATTTTCTAACTCACTTTGATCAATTTTTTTTTTATCGTAGATTGCGTCAATATTATTTTTTTTAATCCAATGATTATGAAGTTTGGGTGATAATGAGTGTTCTATAGGATTTCCAATAACAATATATTTTTTCATAGTAAAAATTCTTTTATTTTTTTTATTGGCAATCCCATTATTGTGTTTTTATCGCCTTGTATCTTCGAAAATAGCGTCCTTCCTTCTCCTTCAATTTGATAAACATTATAAGCATACAAATCCTCATCAGTTATTTTTGATAAATATTTTTCAAGATCTGAGTTAGACATATTTTTCATGGTTAAAGATGCTTTATCAGTGTGATTCCAAATCATTTGACCATTTTTTGAAACACAAACAGAGCTAATTAAATAATGTATTTTTCCATTCAGTTTTTTGAGTATTTCCATGGCTTCTTTGCGACTAGATGGTTTAGATATTATATGACCACCAAGATCAATAACGCTATCAGCTCCTATAACAACTTCTCCGTTTAAATTCTCACTAATTTTATTTGCTTTAAGTTCAGCGAGATTTTTAGAAATTAAAAGTGGTGTTGCTCCTTCTTTTGTTAGGCTTTCCTTAACAGCTTCTTCGTCAATATTTGCAGGCTTAACAATACAATTAAAACCATTATTTTCTAGAATATTTTTTCTTACTTTGCTTTTAGAAGCTAATACTATTTTGTTGTTCATTTTTTTTTATATATCTCGTGAATTTTAATAATTGACGCAGCTGTTTCTTCAACAGATTTCCTAGTAACATCAATAACAGGCCAATTATATTTTTTGAAGGTTTTCTTTGCTTTCTCTACTTCTCTAGAAATTGTCTCCAAATTTGTATAATCAATTGGCTCATTTTCTTTTAAAGAGTTCATTCTATTCTTTCTAAGATCTAATAATCTGGCTGGTTCTGTAGTTAATCCTACAACACAAGATATTTTTGGTTTTTTCTTAAGTAATTCTGGGACTGAATTTTCATTTACAAGAGGTATATTTGAAGTTTTTAATCCTCTGTTAGCTAAATAAATAGAAGTTGGAGTTTTACTAGTTCTACTAACTCCTAACAATATAACATCTGATTTCTCTAAATCATTTATCGAATTACCGTCGTCATGATTCATTGTAAATTGGATTGCATCAATTCGATCATAATATTCTTCATTTAAAGTATGTTGACCACTGGGCACATGCGTTGCTTTTTGATCAAGTATTTTTGAAAAATTAATTATTAAGTTTCCTAAAACACTAAAACAGGGAATTTTATATCTTTCACTTTTTTTTAATAAAAAATTAGCAAGATCAACATCAACTATTGTATAAAGTATTATTGAATTTTTTTGATTGTTTAAAATATCGACTATTTTAGATATTTGATTTTGCGTTCTTATAAATGAGTATGAATGTATTTTATAATTGAAATTTTTAAACTGAGCTTTAAGAGCTAAAAAAATTCTATCAAGCGTCTCTCCAGTAGAGTCTGATATTAAGTAGATTTGATATGTATTATTCATGTATAAGTAGTTAATATTAAAATATTATTATAATTAATTTTTATTTTAAAAATTTTTTTTTATTATTTTTGTAAAACATTAATTTTATAAACATTATTATCAACGTTAATAAACAATATACATTTAATAAAATAAAATTAAATAGCGCTTCAAATTAGCCAATATACAGTAATTTTAATAAGATTTATTTGTTAATAAAATATGTATAAGTTGTTGATAATAAATTATTACCTTTATTAACATAATATAATACTAAAACTAAAATAAAATATTAATGTTTAAATGACTCCTATTCAAGAATGTATAAGAAATAAAAAGGTAGATAGTAAACCTATTTGGTTTATGAGGCAGGCTGGTAGATATTTACCTGAATTTAGAAAAATAAGAAAATTAAATAAAAATTTCATTAAATTATGTTTAGATGTTAATTTATCATCAAAGATTACACTGCAACCACTTAAAAGGTTTGATTTGGATGCTGCGATAATTTTTTCAGATATATTGATGGTTCCTTATGGTCTCGGACAAGAAGTTACTTTTAAAAAGAATTTTGGACCTAAATTAAATAGTTTAAACTTAGAGATAATAAATGAAGTTAAAGATTCAGAATTTTCTAAAAAATTGTTGCCTGTTTATAAGTCAATAAAAAAAGTAAGTAAAAATAAGTTAGTTAAACGTAAAGATCTAATCGGGTTTGTTGGTGCCCCTTGGACATTGTTAGTTTATATGATTAATAAATGTTCGCCCAAGCGGAATTTAAATAAAAATTTTTTTAAAGATAAAATTTTAATTAAAGAGACATTTAAAATGTTAGATAAATTTTTAAAGATTCATATAAAAAATCAGATAAAGAATGGCGCAACAATTATTCAAATATTTGATAGTTGGGCGGGATTATTAGAACATAAATATATAGAAGATTATATCTATGATCGAACTCTAAATATAGTCAATTTTGTTAAAGCACATAAAGTGCCCGTTATATGTTTTCCAAGAGAAATTAAAAATTATGAAGAGTATTGTAAAATAATTAAGCCAGATGTAATTAATATCGATTATAAAATAAATCCAGAGAAAATAATTAAAAAAACAGACATAGTTGTGCAAGGTGGTTTAGACCCAAAAGTTCTATTAACAGACAAAGAAAAATTAAAAGTTGAGGCCAAAAGGTATCTAGATATTTTTAAAGATCATCCTTATATTTTTAATTTAGGGCATGGAGTATTGCCCAAAACTAATCCACAAATGTTGGATTATTTAATAAAGTTTGTAAAAGGATATTATTAGAGTTATTTTTTATTTTAATGAAAAAAGATCATCCAAAAGTACAGTACGGCAAGACAGGGATACTTTTAGTAAACCTTGGCACACCAGATTCGACTAGTTGGTGGGATATCAGAAAATATTTAAAAGAATTTCTTTCAGATAGAAGAGTTATTGAAGTGAACCCCTTTGTATGGCAAATAATTTTAAATCTCTTCATTTTAACTTTTAGACCATCAAAAACTGCTAAAGCTTATAAGGAAATTTGGATGCAAAAAGAAAATATGTCCCCATTAAGGTATTATACTTTAATGCAAACAAAAAAGTTAAGAGAAAGATTTGATAGTAATAAAATAGTTGTTGATTATGCAATGAGATATGGCAACCCAAGTATAAAAAACATAATGACAAAACTTCACCAAGCAGGATGTGAAAATATAATAGTGTTGCCACTATATCCTCAATACGCTGCGCCAACTACAGCAACTGTTTGTGATGAAGTTTATAGGACTCTGCTTAAAATGAGATGGCAGCCTAGTTTACAAATTATACCGCACTATGAGTCTGAACCTTTATACATAGATGCATTAGTAAACAGTATTACTAAGAAAATTTCAGAATTAAATTGGAAACCAGATTTAATAATAGCTTCTTACCATGGAATACCTAAAAAATATTTTGAAAAAGGTGATCCTTATCATTGTTATTGTCACAAAACTTCAAGATTAATGTCAGAAAAATATGAAGAAATTCCTATCAAAACTACTTTTCAATCCCGTTTTGGTCCACAAGAGTGGTTACAGCCCTATACTGATAAAACTTTAGAGAATTTGCCCAAAGAAGGTAAAGAAAACATTTTAGTTATTTGTCCAGGATTTTCTTCAGATTGTGTGGAGACATTGGAAGAAATAGCGATACAGGGAAAGGAAAGCTTTATGAAATCTGGTGGAAAAAATTTTGATGTTATCCCTTGTTTAAATGATAATGATGATCACATAAATTTAATAAAAAAACTCATTAGTAATTTTATTCTATAAAATGAATATTTATTTAACTCTTAAAGCATTGCATCTTATTGCTGTAATTTCTTGGATGGCTGGACTTTTGTATTTACCAAGAATTTTTGTTTATCATGTTGAAAATAAAGATAGTTTAGAAACATGTGAGATATTTAAAGTGATGGAGAGAAAATTATATAATTATATAATGATTCCAGCGATGATACTTTCCTGGATATTCGGGTTGTTATTAATTGGTAGCATAGGATTTGATCAAATGGCTAATAAATGGCTTCAAATTAAGCTGTTTTTGGTTATAGTTTTAACCGCATATCATTTTTTCCTTGGTGCTTGTCTTAAAAAGTTTAGTTTAGATCTAAACACATACTCATCAAGATTTTATAGAATTTTTAATGAAGTACCCACTATTTTACTAATTTTAATAGTTTTTATCGTAGTTTTTAAGCCAATCTAGTATTGAAATTTTTAAAAGAGTATATATATTCAACATATCTTACTAATCACAATTTAACCCCCAAGCATGAATATACAAGAACTTAAAACAAAATCATCAGAGCATCTTATTAACCAAGCAGAAGAACTTGGTATTGAAAACGCAAGCACATTAAGAAAACAGGAAATTGTTTTTGCAATTTTAAAAAAACTTGCAGAAAAAGAAGAAATTACTGGGGGCGGAGTTCTACAATTATTGCAAGATGGTTTTGGATTTTTAAGAGCAATGGAGTCAAACTATTTACCAGGAGCAGATGATATTTATGTTAGTCCAAGTCAAATAAGAAGATTTGGATTAAGAACTGGTGACACTGTAGAAGGCCCAGTAAGAGCACCAAAAGACGGAGAAAGATATTTTGCTTTATTACAAGTTAGTAAGATTAATTTTGAAGATCCTGAAAAATCTAGACATAAAATAGCCTTTGATAATTTAACACCTTTATATCCTAATAAACAATTAGTAATGGAAGTTGAAAACAATAAAACTGAAAAAAAACCAGACTTAACACCAAGACTTATAGATTTGGTTAGTCCTATAGGAAAAGGTCAAAGATCATTAATTATATCACCTCCTAAGGCAGGGAAAACGATGATTTTACAAAGTATCGCTAATTCCATAGCTGCAAATTATCCAGAATGTTACTTAATGGTTTTATTAATAGATGAAAGGCCAGAAGAAGTAACTGATATGCAAAGAACTGTAAAAGGCGAAGTAATTAGTTCAACATTTGATGAACCCGCTCAAAGGCATGTAGCTGTAGCTGAAATGGTTATAGAAAAAGCAAAAAGATTAACCGAGCATAAAAAAGATGTAGTAATTCTTTTAGACTCTATAACAAGACTTGGAAGAGCTTATAATGCCGTTATACCAAGCTCGGGAAAAGTCTTAACAGGAGGAGTAGATGCTAATGCTTTACAAAGACCGAAAAGATTTTTTGGTGCCGCTAGAAACATAGAGGAAGGTGGGTCGTTGACTATAATTTCTACAGCATTGATTGACACAGGCAGTAGAATGGACGAGGTAATTTTTGAGGAATTTAAAGGAACAGGTAATAGCGAAACTATACTAGATAGAAAAATATCAGAAAAAAGAATTTATCCTGCAATAGATATAACTAAATCAGGAACAAGAAGAGAAGAATTACTTTTTGATAAAAATGATTTACAAAAAATGAATGTTTTAAGAAGAATTATAGCTCCAATGGGCACAATGGATGCGATAGAATTTATAAACTCAAAACTAAAAAATACCAAAAATAATGCAGAATTTTTTAATTCTATGAATAAGCCTGCGTAGTTGATAATAATTCACTAAATGAAAGATTTAAGTGAAGCAAAACAGGAACTAATTAAAAGCTTAGTTCAAAATAAAAAATTTCATCAATTAGAATTTGAAGTAAATTCATTAATTTTAGAAAAAAGATCACCTTTCCTTTTAAATTTACTTGGTGTTTCTAAAATATCAAAAATACCAACTTCCAAAAAAGATTTAAATGAATCTTTAGATTTGTTTAAAGAAGCATATTTAAAAGATAAAACTTTAATAGATGCACTTTTTAATTATGCAGAAATTTCTATTAGGCTTTTTAAATATGGGGAAGCAAAAGATTTATTAATCGAATATTTAAGTAAAAAAAAATATGACTATAAAGCTACTTTAGCTTTATCAAGAATGCACTTTTATTTAGGAGATATGAATGAGTGCCTTGTTAATTACAAAAAAATTATTGACAATAAAGAAGCTAACTCCAAGCTCTGGTCAGCTTTTCTTTTTACAACAAATTACACTTATCAATATAATCAAAAAGATTATCTAAATTTTTGTCACAAATATTCAGAAAAACTAGAAAAATTTGATGAAAAAACACTAAAAAAATTTCAGTATGAGACAAATCCTAAAAAAATAAGATTAGGGTTTTTTTCAGCTGATTTAAGAACCCATTCGGTTGCAAAATTTATTGAAGAAACAATTAAAATTTTAAAAAAAGATAATTATGAAATTATAGCCTTTAGTAATAACAATTTAGGAGCTGATGACTCAACTACAGAAAGACTAAAAGGAATATTCCATGAATGGTACGATATAGTTAAATTAAGTGATCTAGAAGCCGTTAATCTCATTAGAGATAAAAAAATTAATATATTGTTTGATCTTACAGGTTATTCAACAGGAAATAGATGTGAAATTTTTAAAAATAAATCAGCACCATTGCAAATATCTTGGTGTGGCTATTGTAATTCTTCTGGAATAAGAGAAATGGATTATTTAATAGCTGATGAAAATTTAATTAAAAAAGAAGAAGATTTCAATTACACAGAAAAAATAATCAGATTACCAAAAATATGGAATAGTCATTTTTTGATTTCTTCAGAAATAAAAATTAATGAACTTCCTGCTAAAAAAAATAAATATATAACATTTGGTTCATTTAATAATTATGCAAAATTATCAGATGAAACGATAAAAACATGGAGTGAAATCTTAAAAAATAATAATTCTAAGTTAATTTTAAAATCTTCTGTTCATGATCATCAATTACTTAGGGATAATATTAAAAACAAATTTAAAAAAAATGGGGTTAAGGAAGAAAAAATTATTTTTTTGGAAAGACTAAAAAATTACGATGACCATTTAAAAATGTATAATAATATAGATATATCTCTTGATACATTTCCATTTGCCGGCGCAACAACTACATTCGAGTCCTTATGGATGGGAGTACCCACAATTACGCTTTCAGGCGAAATATTTAATTCTAAATTTGGTGTGTCAATTAACAAAAACCTAAATCTTGATAATTTTATTGCCAAAGATAAAAATGAGTACATAGAAAAGGCTAAAATCATTTCTTCAGAAATTAATAAATTAAGCCAAATTAGACACTCTTTAAGAAACTTAGCTATTAACTCTCCACTATTCGATAATAAAAATCTTGGACAAGAATTAAGCAAAATTTTAAAAGATAAGTGGAGATTATTCTCTCAGCAAAATAAAAATTTATAATTTTTTCCTAGCTTTGCTTTTATTTAATTGAAGGTATACTAATTGCATGACTATTTATGCCCTTTCATCTGGTCCAGGAATATCCGGTGTAGCTGTAATAAGAATTTCAGGAAAAGAAACTTCAGAAATACTAAAACTTCTAACAAAAAAAAATTTACCAAAACCAAGAGTAGCAACTATTAAAAAGATAATTGATCCAAAAAGTTCAGAGTTAATAGACGAAGGAATAATTTTGTGGTTTCCTGGCCCAGAAAGTTACACAGGAGAGGATATGGCTGAACTTCATGCTCATGGCAGCAAAGCTGTTATTGATGCAATTCATAAAGCGTTAGAAGATACAAAAAAATGTAGAATTGCTGAACCTGGTGAATTTACAAAAATTGCTTTTCAAAATGGAAAAATAAATTTATTAAAAGCAGAAAGTATTTCTGATTTAATTTCATCTGAAACAGAAATTCAAAGAAAACAAGCAATAAATATTATGAATGGCAAATCATCCAAAGTTTATGATGATTTGAGAGATAGGTTAATAAAATCCCTATCAAATATTGAAGCTAAAATAGATTTTCCAGAAGAAGAAATACCTGAAAAAATAATTAATGAAATTAAAAAAAACGTCGATTATGTTATTGAAAAAATACAAAAAATTTTAAATGATCAAAAAGTTGGAGAGAGAATTAGAGAAGGATTTAAAATTGCAATAGTTGGGCCAACAAATGCAGGAAAATCTAGTTTATTAAATCATCTTTCAAATAGAGACGTGGCAATTGTTTCAGAAATTGCTGGAACAACAAGAGACGTTATTGAAGTGCATTTAAATATTGATGGATATCCAGTAGTTGTATCGGACACTGCAGGAATACGAAAATCCAAAAATGAGATTGAAACAAAAGGTATTAAATTAGCATTAAAAAAAGCTGAAGAAGCCGATTTAAATCTAATTGTTATAGAGCCAAAAAACCTTGATTTTACTGGCTTTTTGAAGGATTTGATAAAGCCAAACTCCATTTTAGTAATAAATAAGTGTGATTTAGAAGAAGTGATATTAACAGAGCAAATGAGAAAAATAGATCATGCGATAATATCTGTCAAAAATAATACAAATATAGAAAATTTAATTTTAAAAATAAAATCAAAGCTAAAAGGCAAATTTATTCGAGCCGAGGAAATTATTATAACAAGAGAAAGGCACAGGCAAAATCTTGAAAAGTGTTTAGAAAATTTAATTAATTTTAAAAACCAGAAAGATGACTTTGATAAAGCAGCAGAAGATCTAAGATTGGCCACTCGTCATTTAGGAATGATTGTTGGAAAAGTTGATGTTGAAGAAATATTAAGTTCAATTTTTAATGATTTTTGTATAGGCAAATAAATATTATTTTATCTTTTTTAAGATTTCGCATAGACTCCCTATAAAATTATAAGTTAATATTTGATATTTATTATGAAGAATGATTTAATTTTTGATGTAGTCGTAATAGGTGGAGGACATGCAGGCGCTGAAGCAGCCGCTTCATCAGCAAGATTAGGAGTTAATACTGCATTGTTTACTCATAAAATAGAAACAATAGGGGAGATGTCTTGCAATCCGGCTATTGGAGGATTGGGCAAGGGACATCTAGTCAGGGAAATAGATGCATTAGATGGAGTCATGGGCGATGTAGCAGATAAATCTGGAATACAATTTAGACTGTTAAATAGAAGTAGAGGGCCAGCAGTCCGAGGTCCCAGAACTCAGAGTGATAGAGCATTATATAAGAAGTATATGCAAAAAAAACTGCTAAACTATTGTAATTTAAGCATTTTTTCGGATCCTGTAATTGAGTTTATTTTTAATAAAAACTCCGTAAATGGATTTATTACAAAGTCCGGTAGAAAAGTCCAAACATCCAAGTTAATACTTACAACAGGCACTTTCTTGAACGGTTTGATACATGTTGGCGAAAAACAAACACCTGCTGGTAGATATAATGAAAAACCAACAACAGGCTTAAGCGAACAATTAAAAAAACATAATTTTAGAATTGGTAGACTTAAAACTGGAACGCCACCTAGATTAGATGCACGAACGATTAATTTTGATAATTTGGAGGAACAGCATGCTGACGATGATCCATATTTCTTTTCTTTTTTATCGAATAAAAATTATAACAAACAAGTTACATGTCGTATGACATACACTAATGACGAAGTTCATAAAATAATTTCCAAAAATATAAGTCGTAGTGCAATGTACTCAGGCAGCATTAAAGGTGTTGGGCCACGCTATTGTCCATCGATAGAAGATAAGGTGGTTAAATTTGCTGAAAAAACTCGGCATCAGATCTTTTTGGAGCCAGAAGGTCTCAATGATCATACAATATACCCAAACGGGATCTCTACTTCACTCCCCTATGACGTGCAACAAGAAATATGTAACAAAATCAATGGTTTAGAAAATGTCAAAATTATAAGACCTGGATATGCTATAGAATACGACTATATAGACCCAACTGAGCTTTTATTAACTTTAGAAACAAAGAAAATAGACAATTTGTACCTAGCTGGTCAAATCAATGGTACAACTGGCTATGAGGAGGCAGCAGCACAAGGACTTATTGCAGGAATTAACGCTGCACTATCAGTAAAAGGTCAGGAACCTTTTATACTCGATAGGTCTGAAGCATACATTGGTGTAATGATAGATGATTTGGTTACCAAAGGAGTAGCTGAACCCTATAGAATGTTTACCTCACGAGCTGAGTATAGGCTAACGCTAAGATCTGATAACGCAGACTTAAGACTAACTGAAAAAGGCATCAAAATTGGTCTAGTTGGCGATGAAAGATCTAAGATATTTAAAAATAAGGCCCTTAATTTAAAAAAAATATCCTTGAAAATGAATAAACTATCAATTACCCCTTCAAAAGCCTCTAAATTTGGAATTAATATAGCAAAAGACGGTATAAATCGTTCAGCAATACAAATTCTAAGTCAAAAAGGTGTTAATATGATGAAAATTCGTGAAATATGGCCCGAAATATATTATTCTTCTAAGGAAATTGATGATCAACTAGAAATAAACTCTCATTATAGAGGATATTTAAAAAAACAAAATGCTGATATATTAGCTTTTAAAAAGGATGAAAACTTAAAAATACCGGAAAATATTAATTATGATGTGTTTAGTGGTTTATCAAATGAGGTTAAGACAAAATTTAAGAAAATTAGGCCTAAAACACTAGGTCAGGCTCTAAGAATTGATGGAATAACTCCTGCTGCTGTATATATTTTGTTGTCACACGTCAAAAGAAAGTCTATTAAGCAAATAGCTTAATGGATGAAAATATTTTAAAAAATTATTCTTTATTAGATAGATTTAATGTTTCACGTGAAACGTGTTTAGACTTTGAGAGACTAATATCAATGATTAGCTCAAAAAATGAGAATATTAACATTATTGGCAAAAAAACCTCTAAGAATGCAGAAATTCGCAAAAGACATATAATAGATTCAGCGCAAGTTATTGATTTTGTTGATTTAAATCAAAGTACAACCTGTGATTTAGGTACAGGGGGTGGAATGCCTGGAATTGTTATAGCAATAATGGCAAAAAACTTGAAAAAAAAAATAAAAATGAATTTATTTGAAAAGAGCTATCACAAAAGTTCTTTTTTAAAAGAGGTTTCTAAAGAATTAAACTTAGAAACTGAAATTATTCAAAAAGATGTATTCAAAACTAAAAAATTAATATCCGGAACAATCATGGCACGAGCTTTTAAACCAATGCCAATAGTTTTAGATTTAGTCTATAAAAATTTTAGTAAATATAAAAATCTAATTTTGTTTATGGGCAAAAGTGGAAAAAAAACATTAACTGAAACTTTAAAGGACTGGGATTTTGAGTATAAGGAAAAAAGGAGTCTTACAAATGAAGACTCATTTTTGTTGAGTATAAAAAATATAAAAAAAAAAAATTAAAACAAATGCAAATTATTTCTATAATAAATCAAAAAGGTGGAGTTGGAAAAACTACTACAGTTATAAATTTAGCAGCAGGGCTGTCAAAGAAAGGTAAAAAAATTTTAGTAATCGATTTGGATCCACAAGGAAATGCGACAACAGGCCTAGGTCTTTCAAATATTGAAAATTCAAGTAATACAATATACGGAGTTTTGAATGGTACAAAGAGAATAAATGAAGTTGTAAAAAAAACTGAATTTCAAAATTTAGATATAATTACCTCTAACGTAGATTTATCGGGTTTAGAGGTGGAAACAGCTGGCGATAGTAAAAGAGCATTTATTTTGAAGGATCAATTAATGGCGTATTTAAAGGATTCTAGAGGCAATTATGATTATATTTTCATTGACTGTCCGCCTTCATTAAGTCTTTTGACTGTTATGGCGCTGGTAGCTTCTTTTTCATTAGTTGTACCTCTTCAAACTGAGTTTTTTGCTTTAGAGGGACTAACACAACTAATGAAAACAATAGAAAGAATTAGAACTAACTTGAACAAGGAACTTAAAATTAGAGGCATCCTTTTAACTATGTATGACAAAAGAAATAAACTTTCATCACAAGTTGAAAAAGAAGCAAGAGATTATTTTAACGACCAAGTTTACAATACAGTAATACCAAGAAATGTTAGATTATCAGAAGCACCATCTCATGGTGTTCCAGTTTTAATGTATGATAAAAATTGTCCTGGAAGTATTTCATATTTTAGTTTTACAGATGAATTTATTAATCAAGATAAAGAATTTGAAAGCGCAGCTTAATGGATGCATCAAAAATAAAAAAAGGTTTAGGTAGGGGATTATCGTCACTAATAGGCGAGACTAAAGCTGAAAAAAGCACTAACAAGGTTTTAATAGGAGATTTGATAAGAAATAAGTATCAACCACGTAAAACTTTTGACCCAGAAAACCTTGTAGAGTTAACAAATTCAATTAAAGAAAGAGGTGTTATTCAGCCAATTATAGTTAGGCAATCAGAACAACAAAAAAATAAATATGAAATCATTGCTGGAGAAAGAAGATGGTTAGCAGCTCAAAAAGCTGGTTTGCACGAAGTTCCTGTAGTAGTTACCGAGGCTGATGATTTAAAATCGCTTGAATTCGCTATTGTAGAAAACGTACAAAGACATGATTTAAACGCCATTGAAGAGGCTCAAGGATATCAAAAATTAATAAGTGAGTTTTCTTATGATCAAGAAAAGGTTTCAAAATTTATTGGAAAAAGTCGCAGCCATGTTACGAACTGTTTGCGTTTATTAAGTTTGCCTCAAGACGTAATTAAATTGATTGAAAATAATAAATTAACCCAAGGACATGCTAAGGTTTTAGTTGGCTTGGAAAACGCCCTATTTATTGCAAGGAAGATCATAGATAAGAAATTATCTGTAAGACAAGCTGAAAGTTTGGTTAAAATTTTTAAGAGCAAAAAATTAAGAAAAAGTCAATCAAAAGATCCTAATTTATCCCAATTAGAATTATCAATTACTGAAAAATTAGGATTAAATGTTTTAATTAAAAATAAAAAAAATAATTCTGGAAGTATAATATTTAATTATAAAGACCTAGAGCAATTGAATAAAATTATAGAAGTAATCAAAGCTAATTATTAGCTTGAATTGAAGAATTAATTATAAAATCGGACATAATATTTATAGCGCTATCAGAATTTTTTTTAATTAGAAGCTCTATATCATTAATTTTAAAAATCATATCTTCAATATTTTCTAAGTCATTCTTATTGATTTGATTCTTTATTACATCTTTATCTTTCCAAAATATTGGTGGTTTGTAAGAAGCAATTACTGAGTCTAAATTTTTATTTAGTTTAATCTCTCTAAGAATTTTTTGAAGCCTTTTTAATTTATTTGAGAAAGATCTAATAATTATGATGCAATCTTCCAAACTAAAATTATTTTCATTTAATATATTAATTGTTTTTTTTGAATTTTTACACAAACAATTGTCTAACAATTCCGAAACATTATAATTTTCTGCTAAATCTGTTAATTTAAGAATTTCTTCAGAACTAATATTTTTATGAGTTTTCATATATGACTCAATCTTCTTTAATTCATTAATTAAATTACCTCTATCTCCTCTGCTTCTCTCTATAAGTAAATTTATTGTTTCTTGTGAAATTAATATTTTATTTATTTTAAAAAAATCTCGAGCTATTACACTTAAAGTTTGACTATTATCCTCATAAACAGGAACACAAATAACATCTTTGCTTTTTTCAAATAATTTTCTAAGTTTTGTTTTTTTATCTAAAATTGATGCATTAAGAACTATTGTTATATCCTTTATTTCTTTTTCTAAAACTTCTTCAATTATATCTACTAATTTGTCTGTAACTCTTGAGATAATAAATAATTTTTTTTCTTCAAAAAAAGACTTAGAAAGAATTCCATTAAAAAAATTAGATTTATTTTCTAATATTTCTTTTTCATCGTATCTAAAAATATCATTCTTAAATTTATCAATAAAATATTTTTTTGTTATATCAGTTTTAAAACCCTCATTTTGTCCATACAACAAAAAAATTTTAGCTTTACAATTATTAATTTTGCTTAATTCAAAATGTTTTATTATCATTTATTAATTATATAAAATTAGAATTATATCATCTGTGATTGACTGGATTAAATTTTTTTCAATTGTTTTTTCATATTGACTTAAATTAAATTTGTTTGAAGTATTTTTATAACTGAAATTTTTTATAATACTTTTCTTATTAATAATTTTATCATTAGAATAAATTTCTATATCGCTATTGACGGTCATTTTATAAACTAATGGGTCTCCTTTGCTATCTTTGCTAGATATATTTATTTTTTTTTCTGAATTCAATTTTAGTTTAATAATTTTTGTATAATTTTTTGCTAATGTAAGATACTTTAGTTTTTTTTCAATTTTTAAACTAATAGGATCATTTTCATTATAAATTATTTCCTCAATTAGAAAATTTTGATTTTTGCTTGAAAACATGGGCTCATAACCACAGCTTGCCAATGATAAAAAAACTAAAAATAATATTATTTTTTTCATTCTACAATCAAATTAATTAATCTATCTTTAACGTAAATATTTCTTACAATTTTTTTGTTTTCTAAAAATTTATTATATTGAGTATTGTTTTTAATCTCATCAACTAAAGTTTCTTTATCTACATTTTTTTTGCTGAAAATAATTGCTCTTTTTTTCCCATTAATTTGCAAAACAATATTTACATTTTCTTTCTCAAGATATTTTTCATTAATTTTAGGCCAGTTTTTATGTCCTTTTTCTCCTAAATCTTCAAGACATTCACTTGCAAAGTGTGGAACTATTGGCGTCATTGTTTTTAATATCTCAATATAATTATCTAAAATAATTTTTTTATTTAACGGTTTGTTAATTATTTTAATTAAAAAATTATAAGTCTCGTATAAATTAGCTACAATTACATTGTAATGAAATTTTTCTAAATTTTGGGTAATTTTTTTTATTATTTCATTTGTAAAACGGTTGACCTCTACTGTACTTTCTTTTTCATCCCCATCATTTTTTGATGATATATTCTTAATATTTTTGTGAAGTGTCCAAAATTTTTGTAAGAATTTGTAGGATGCAGCCATTCCTTGTTCAGACCATTGTACATCTTTTTCTGGCGGGCTATCTGAAAGAATAAAAAGTCTAACTGCATCTGCTCCATAGCTATCAATTATGGTTTCAGGGTCTATAGTATTTTTTTTAGATTTTGACATTGATTCACTTGGTCCAACCTTTATTTTTTCTTTTTCATTTATTTTTTTAAAATAATTTTTTCCATCTTTGGTAAAAACTTCTTCGGGGTTAACCCAATTATTATTTTTATCTTTATAAGTTTCGTGACAAACCATACCTTGAGTAAAAAGACCTTTAAAAGGCTCTTTAAAGTTAAACTTTTTATTTTTGTAATTAAGTGCATGCATAAAAAATCTTGAATATAACAAGTGGAGTATTGCATGTTCTACTCCTCCGATATATTGATCAACAGGCATCCAATAATTTATCTCCTCATTATCATAGCCATAATTTTTATTTTCAGGTGAACAAAATCTTAAAAAATACCATGATGAATCTACAAAAGTATCTAAAGTATCAGTTTCCCTGGTATATTTTTTTCCATCGATGGTTATATTTTTCCAATCATTTTGATGATCAAGAGGATTCCCTTTAGTATTTAATTTAATATTCTCAGGTAAGTTAATAGGTAATTTTTCTTTTGGTATTTTGATAATATTATTATTTTCATCATATGCTATTGGAATAGGGCATCCCCAATATCTTTGCCTTGAAACACCCCAATCTTTTAATCTGAAATTAATTTTCTTTTTACCTAGTTTTCTTTTTTCAAGTATTTCAATTGTTTTAGAAATAGATTCTTCAGGAACTTTTAAACCGTTCAAAAAATTAGAATTAAAAATTATACCTTTATCCGTATATGCTTTATTTTTTATTTTAAAGTCTCCATTGGAATCCTGCGGTTTAACCACTGGAGTTACCTTTAGATTGTATTTAATTGCAAAATCCAAATCTCTTTGATCGTGAGCAGGGCAACCAAAAACTGCACCAAATCCATAATCCATAAGTACAAAATTTGCAAAATAAACTGGAACCTTTATTTTTTCGTCTAAAGGGTTAATTGCAGTCAGTTCTGTTTTAAAACCAATTTTTTCGGCTTGTGCGATAGACTCTTCTGTGGTTCCTGTTTTAGAACATTCTTTTTTGAACTTTATAAAATCATCGTTTTTTTCATAAAATTTAGAGATGGGATGATCAATAGATACTGCTAAAAAAGAAAAACCAAATAATGTATCTGGCCTAGTAGTGAAGCATTTAATATTGTTTATAGAATTATTTCCTTCAATTTTGAAATCAATTTCACAACCAAAGGATTTACCTATCCAATTTTTTTGCATAGTTGTTACTTTTTTCGGCCACTCTTTTAATTTTTCGAGACCATTTAATAATTCCTCAGAAAATTTTGAAATATTAAAAAACCACTGGTTTAATTTCTTTCTTTCAACTAACGCACCAGATCGCCAACCACGCCCATCAATTACTTGCTCGTTTGCCAAAACAGTTTCATCAATAGGATCCCAATTAACATAGTTTTCTTTTCTATAGACAAGACCTTTTTCAAAAAGCTCTAAAAAGAAAAGTTGTTGATGCTTATAATAGTCCGAAGAACAGGTAGAAATCTCTCTATCCCAATCAATAGATAAACCAAGCTTTTTAAGCTGTGTTTTCATTACTGAAATATTTTGGTTGGTCCAATTTTTAGGATCTAAATTATTCTGCCTTGCAGCATTTTCAGCTGGCATACCGAATGAGTCCCAGCCCATAGGATGCAATACATTATAATTTTGCATAATTTTGTATCTCGCCAAAACATCACCAATCGTATAATTTCTTACGTGTCCCATATGAATCTTTCCAGATGGGTATGGAAACATTTCAAGACAGTAAAATTTTTTTTTATTTTTATTTAATTTGGATTTAAAAGTTTTATTTTTTTCCCAAAATTCTTGCCATTTTTTTTCAATTATTTTAAAATTATATCTGTCCATCTTAGAATTTTTTTTAAAATTATTTACTTAACATCACTTAAAGAATTGCTAGCAAATAGATCTGCCATCTCCACACCAATTAACTTCTCCGTCTTCATTTTTATAATATTCTGAGTCCTTATCATCTTTCATTTTTTTAATTAATGCTGCTTTTCTTAAAATCTTATCTTTTATCTCTCCACTTAAAGAGCTTTTAATTTCCTTAATAGCACAAGAATTATTTGATCCACATATTCTTTGATGTAAAGTTATTTTTAGTCCATCTGCTCTTATTTCATTGCTTAAAAATCTTATGGTAATTTTAATTGATTGATTGTTTTGACTTTCAGAATACCAATCTGTAATTATTAAACCTCCAGAGTAATCTACATTTGAAAATGACATGAAATCTAAAGTATCTAAACTTGCGCGCCATAATTCATTTGAGGAAGCAAAATCAAAATCTCCTCCTTTTCTTTTGCCGCCAAAAAGACCTCCGGTACCAAAACCCTTACCTTCTTGAACATTTTTTCTAGCTCTTTTTTTTCCATCAGGCTCAAAATCACCTTCCCAATCAATTTTTTTGCACCCCGAAATTGATGAAAAAACGAACAATATGATCATTAGATATCTAAGAAATTTTAAAAAATTCATCACAATTAATGGTTTAGCTTAATAAATGGCTAATTCAAAAGACTAATTTAGTGTGATATTTTTGCAACAAATAGAGAAAAAATAACTGTTTTCATAGAATAATAAGCTTTATCAAGTCTAATAATGCTAAAAAACCAGCATTCATATGAATAACTAATAACAAAGGAGAAATTATGAATAAATTAACAAAAGTTGGTTTATCAGCACTAGCTGGTTCTCTTGCTGCTGTTTCTGCGAGCGCTTCTGATTACTCTGTAACTGGTGATACACAAGTTGTATGGTCATCTGCAGAAGGTAACGAAGCTGACTCAGCTAGTTCAAACGGTAGAGGAATCGGTGTTGACACTGACTTATATTTCACAGCAGGTGGTGAATTAGATAACGGTTTTACTGTTTCTGTATTTACTGCTCTTGACTTAGAACAATCAAACACTGCAACATCTGGTGGAGTAAACTCTTCTGCACAAATGACGATCGGAATGGGATCACTAGGTACAGTTCAGTTTAACGATATCTCAGGTTCTGCTGCAAACGCAATCGATGACGTTCTTCCAAAAGCTTATGAAGAAACATGGGATGGTACATCTCACTCATCTTCATTCCATTCTTTTGGTTCATCAACTCAATCAGGTTCTGTAGACTATAGACTTCCAGCATTATCATTTGGAGATATGTCTTTGTCTTTAACAGCGACTTACGATCCAAACGCTGGATCAGGTCCTGCAAGTGCTGGTGGAGTAGCTGCTAATGACCACTCTGGTACTGCAGTTACTGCAAAATTAGACACTGGTATGGGATTAGTAGTTGGTGCAGGTCATGAAGATGTTAATTCTAGCGCGTCTGGAACTACAACTTCTAAAGACCTACAAAGAGCTACTGGTTACATATTGTACTCTAACGGTCCAGTATCAATTGGTTACCAAGAAATGTTCCAAAACTCTGAAAACTTAGGAGATAACACTACTCAAGCTCCTGACGTTGAAGGTGATGGTATGGCAATTGCGTTCACACAAGACAACTTGTCAGTATCATATGCTGAAGTTAACGAAGAAGTTAAAGATATTTCAGCTACAACTTCATTAGAAGTTGAAATGACTGCGTTACAGGCTACTTACACAATGGGTGCTATGACTTTAGGTGCATCTATGTATGAGACTGATAACCCAGAAGGAACTACTGGTAAATACGAAGAAACAGAACTTTCTGTATCTTTCGCATTCTAGTTAGTACTTTAAGATTACTTTAAAAACCGGCCTATATTTTTAGGCCGGTTTTTTTTTATCCATGATATAGAGGCAAAGCCACTAACTTTAGTTAATTTTAGTCTTTTATAATTTAAGCTATTTATACCACCAAGAGCCATAACTTTTCTATTAGTGTTTTTTGCCAATAGATTAAAACGAGCAACATCTAAGAAATAATTATTTTTTTTGGTTTTAAATACTGGTGCAATGAAAATACTTATACAACCTTGTTTTTCTTTATTTTTTATCTGAATCGAGTTGTGCGCAGATCCTATTACTTTAAAGTTTTTTTTTGAACTAAGATTCTTGTAATTACATAATTTATTAAAAGAGGGTATATATAATCCGTCTAAATTTAGATTAAGTGCTAATTTTAAGTTATTAGATATATAAAATTTTCGTTTTTGTTTTAAACAAAAGTTTTTTATTTTTTTAATTAATTTTAAATTATAATTTCCATCATAATTTCTGTAAATTATATCAATATTTTTATGCAATTTTTGAATTTCTTCTCTATTAAATTCGTTTATAAAGTAGTAAATTTTTAAGAAATTATGCATAATATTGTTGATAACTTAATATCAATTAAAAAAGAAATAGAGTCAAATAATAGTAAAGCAGAAATTGTGGCTGTATCAAAAACTTTTCCTTTAAGCAAAATATTACCATTAATTAACTTTGGACATAAACATTATGGTGAAAACAAAATACAAGAGGCGGTTGATAAATGGACAGATATTAAAAAAGATTTTACAAATATAAAACTTCATTTTGTTGGAAAACTTCAGACTAATAAAGTAAAATTTACCTTACCATTGTTTGATTATATCCATTCACTAGATAGTATTAAGTTAGCTGAAAAAATTGCTAACGAGCAAATTAAAAAAAAATTTAAGCCCAAAATTTTTATTCAAATAAACATAGGAAAAGAAGTCCAAAAAAATGGTATTGATATAGAAAATTTAGAAAAATTTTATTTAGATTGTAAAAAAAATTATGATCTAAACATAATCGGTTTAATGTGTCTCCCACCAAATGATAATGATACGAGTGTTTATTTTTCAGAAATGTTAGAATTGCTAAAAAGTACTGACCTTAAGGATTTAAGTATGGGAATGACTAATGATTATATTGATGCATTAAAATTTAATTCTACTTTTCTAAGAATTGGATCAAAAATTTTCGGTCCAAGAAGCTAATATATTTTTATCTTTGTTTTATTGTTTATTAATTTAAGCATAATCAAGAAGTCTTTTTCTTTTAAAGCAACACATCCTACTGTTGGTTTATAATCTTTTGTTAAATGGAAAAAAATAGCACTACCTTTATGTGGTATCCTTTTTAAATTATAGTTTATTACTAAAATATAATTATATTTATAATCATTTCTGAATAGTTTTTCATATGTAAATTTTTTATTTATTTTTACTTCAGAATTATAAAATTTACTTTTTGAGTCATTGCACCATCCCATATTTTTTTTAATGACATTGATTTTAACTTTTGTTTGAGGTCTATTTACTCTATCAGCTCTGTAATAAAGTTTTCCCAAAGAAAAAATACCTTTGGGAGTAGCCTTATCGCCTTCGATTTTATTATTTTTAGTTCCTTTTTTTCCTACTGAACAATTAAATCTGAAATCGCCTATTACTAATGTTTCTTTATTTTTTAATTTTATTAGCATAAAGTTTTAATTTATGAATAAACAAATCGTAACATTTGTAAATCATACTGGATTATATAATATTTTAAATGAAATTAAGAATTTTATATTTTTTGATATAAAAAATTATGTAAATAAGGAAGATTTTTTTCAGGACCTGAAAAAAAATAATATTTTAGCCCAATCCACAATCGTGACTAACTCAATAGATTATTTTAAATCAGATAACAAAAATATAGATAAGAGAAATATTTTAGTTTTTAAGGATTTGCCAATCCAACTAAGCATAATAATTGATCAAATTAATATTCAGCTTATTAAACAGAGATATGATTTTCAGTCAAAAATAAATATTAAAAATTATAATTTAAACTTAAATTCAAGAAAAATTTCCAAAAATGAAAAAGATTTAAAATTAACTGAACGAGAAATAGATATAATACTTTTTCTTAATAAACAAAAAGAACCAAAGACAATAGAAGTTTTGCAAAAAGAAATATGGCATTATTCTTCAGACCTTGAAACACATACTGTTGAAACTCATATTTATAGATTAAGAAAAAAAATAAAAGACCAGTTTAAAGATGAAAATTTCATAGTAAGTTATAAAGAGGGATATTCTATTGAATGAAAAAAAAAAATTTGGTTGCTAAAGAACTTAGAACACAAAAGTTTAGGCCAAGAATAGTAAAACCTAAAAAAGGTAAAGGAAGCTTTAAAAGAAAAAAAAAATAAATTTTTAATATTTTATATCTTTATAAGTTATTATATCAACATTAAAGCTAATTATAATTCTATCTTCTGAAGATAAATTTTTACCAACCGAGTGATATAGATAGGATGGAAAAATTAACAAATTTCCTTCTTCAGCCTTAATACTAAAACCAGATGAATTTAATTCATTATGTTTTTCAATTACAGGGTGGCGAAATTTTTTAACTTCATTCGGCTCGTGGAACTGAATACTGCCACAATCATCTGGTGCCTTAACATAATAAGCTGCACTCAAATAAGTATTTGGATGATTATGAATTTGGTTAAAACTATTTTTCTTATTAATTATTCCCCATATTTCAGTAACTCCTACTTTTTCAGGGTTAAATTTCCAACCAAATCCATCAACCATAACTTCTTTAACATATCCGTGAACAGCGTTAATGAAATTGTGTGGAACATTACCTTTCTCAACTTTAAAGTTTTTAGAGTGCCATCCCCCAACATTAGATCTTTGTGTTCCATCTTTATCGTTTTCATATAAATCATAAATATATTTAGATAATTCTACGTTTAACTTTTCATAACCTTTAACTTTAAATTGAAAAACGGGTGTAGCAAATAGTTTATGAATAAATTTATCACTCATTTACTTTATAATCTGGCTCCAATTTGTTGAATAACCTTAGATGACATTTCAGTACCTTTTTCTAAGCTTTCATTTAATGAAAGTTTATTTACGTAACCATGTAAGAACCCAGCAGCAAATAAGTCGCCTGCACCTGTTAGATCTACTATTTTAAGATTTTTTTCAACTCCACATTCAACAACTTCGTCACCATTTATTGCAATAGCTCCTTTTTCCCCTCTAGTAATCACTAAAAGCTTTTTAAGTTTTTTTGAAAAGTTAATAACTTCGTCAAACGTTTTGGCACCGATCAATGACATTATTTCTTGTTCGTTAGCAAAAGTGATATCAAGCTTATTTTTTACAAGATCTAAAAAATGAACTTTGTGTCTATCAACACAAAATTGATCTGATAAAGACATTGCAACTTTTTTTGCACTATTAATTGCTTTATCAAATGCTTTTTTTGGTTCTCCCTCATCCCAAAGATAGCCCTCTAGAAATATTATTTCACTTTTTTTTATAGCATCGGTATTAACATCATTTTCATTAATTTTTCCAGCAGTACCTAAAAATGTACACATTGTTCTTTCAGAATCTGGTGTAACTAAAATTAAACATGTTCCAGTTGGTAATTCCTCTTTTTTTTTGGAGTAAAAATATTCTACATTTTCATTTTTTAATCCTTCTTCATATTTACTTCCAAGATCATCGTCAGATACTTTTCCTATAAATCCAACTTTATTTCCTAGTTGAGATATACCTACAATTGAATTTGCAACAGACCCACCAGAAACAGTTTTTTCTATTTTTAGGTTAGTTAATAAATTTTTGAATTCTTTTTCGTCGAAAATTAATTTCATTGTACCTTTGGTCAAAGTGTTTTGACTAATAAAATTATCATCAACTTTACAGATAACATCTACAATCGCATTTCCTATTCCTAAAATTTTCATAATTAAGCTTTCCTTGTTTTTATTGGTGATTTTCTATTAGGATAACAAGTAGTACAAATTTTACAAGCTAAACCATAGCATTCTCTTGCTTTACAATACTCTCTTCCGTAATAAATTATTTGAAGATGCAGCTTGTTCCAATATTTTTTTGGAAATAATCTCTTCAAGTCCTTTTCAGTTTGAATAACATTTTTACCATTAGTTAACCCCCATCTTTGAGCTAATCTGTGGATATGAGTATCAACTGGGAATGCTGAATGACCAAATCCTTGAGACATTACTACACTTGCAGTTTTATGACCTACACCCGGAAGTTCTTCGAGCTCGTCAAATGTTTCTGGAACTTTCCCTCCATGCTTCTCTATCAGTTGTTTTGAGAGTAAATAAACACTTTTTGCTTTCACTCTAAAAATACCGATACTTTTAATTAAATTTTCAATTCTTTTTCTTCCTAATTTTATAAAATGTTCTGGTTTATTATATTTTGGGTATATTTTTTTAGTTACGTTATTTACATTAACGTCTGTAGTTTGTGCAGATAACAAAACTGAAACTAATAAGGTAAATTTATTTCTATGTTTTAAAGGTATTGGTGTTGTAGGATAAATTTTATTAAGAATCTTTAATATTATTTTAGATCTTTGAATTTCATTCATTATTTGAAATTCAAAACATCTCTCATTGAATAAAGACCAGGTTTTTTATTCATTAACCATTTAGCTGCAGTGAATGCTCCTTCTGAGTAAAGTGCTCTATCAAATGCTTCATGATTTAATGTTATTATTTCTTTACCGCTTGAGAAGGTTACTTCATGTTCACCAACAATCTCACCTTTTCTTAGTGAATTAAAATTAATTTTTCTTCCATAAGGAAAAGATTTTTTATTTAAATATTTTTTACCCATCAATCTATAAAAATCCTTATTTTTTCCAACTGCTATACCTTTTCCAAGCATTAAAGCAGTTCCTGATGGATGATCTTTTTTATGTTTATGATGTACTTCGAAGACTTTACTTAAAAAATTGTTTCCAAGAGATTTTGATACAATTTCAGTTAAATACATTAATAAGTTTATACCTAAACTCATATTTCCAGCTCTAAGTATGGGTATTTTTTTAGAATATTTTTTAATCAAATTTTCTTCTTTTTTTGAAAATCCAGTTGTTCCAATGACTACTCTTTTTTTTAATTTTGATGCAATTTTTAAAATTTCAAATGTGCATTTAGGAACTGTAAAATCTATAATTAAATTAGCTTTTTTAAAAGATTCTTCTTTATTTAGGCTAAGTTTAATTCCAGCAATTTTTTTATTAATAATTCTATTTTCTGTAAGAGCCACTATCTTAAAATTTTTATCTGATCTAGCAGATTTAACAATCTGTTGACCCATTCTTCCCATACATCCAGTGATAGCTAAATTAATTTTTTTCATTTAAAGATAAGATATGAAACTATCATAACTACTAAAACAATTATAGCCCAAATAGATAGATTTGTTAAAAACTGTTTTAATTTTGAATTAGATCTAAGAAATGCTGGGAGAACTAATATTAAAATAGCTATTAAAGATATTGCTGGAAAGATTTCTTCCAATCCCATTTTTTAATTTTTCCAAAAACTCTTAGCTTTTTGAAAGAATTTTTTAATACTTGGATTTGATTTTTCATTTTCAATTTCTCTAAATTTTTCAAGTAATTCTTTTTGCTCTTTATTTAAAGATACAGGCACTTCCGTATTAACTTGTATATAAAGATCACCTGTTCCATTGCCTCTCATGTAAGGCATTCCTTTATTTTTTAACCTAAATTGTTTTCCATTTTGAGTAGCAGCTGGTATTTTTATTTTTGCTTTTCCACCATCTATTGTTGGTATTTCTATAGAAGTTCCAAGTGCAGCATCTGCGATTGAGATTGGATACTCGAAAAATAAGTTTTCATCTGATCTTTTAAATAGTTCATGTGAATAAACATTTATAAATAAATAAAGGTCTCCATTTCCAGCTCCTCTAGAACCTGCCTCTCCTTTTCCAGCAAGTCTAATCCTGGTCCCATCATCAACACCTTTAGGTATTGTTACTGACAATCTTTTTGATGCTTGTTTTTTACCCTGTCCATTACAATTAGAGCATGGATTTGTAATTTCTTCACCAGACCCTGAACATTGCGGACAAGTTTGTTGAACAGTAAAAAAACCTTGACTTGATCTAACCTGTCCATGCCCACCACACATTGAACATGATCCTGCGTTGTGTCCGGGCTTAGAACCGCTACCTTTGCAAGTGTCACATTTTTCCGATGTTGAAAACTTAATATCCTGTTTTTTTCCAGTATAAGCTTCCTCTAGAGTTATTGATAAATCGTACCTTAGATCTGATCCTCTATTATTTGCTCTTCTACTTCTTCTGCCACCTCCACCAAATCCTTCTCCAAAAAAGTCTTCAAAAATATCAGAGAAATGATTGGAAAAGTCAAAGTTACTAAAACCTCCTCTTCCTCCTCCACCATTTTCAAATGCTGCGTGACCAAAATTATCATAGTTCTGCTTACGTTCAGAGTTTGATAAAACGTGATAAGCTTCAGAAGCTTCCTTAAATTTTTCCTCAGCAGCTTTATCACCTTCATTCTTATCTGGATGATATTTTACAGCTAATTTTCTATAGGCTGATTTAATTTGGTCTGCTGTAGAACTTTTACTTACACCTAAGACGTCATAATAATCTCTTTTTGCCATAACTTATTATAGACAATCAGTTGAAAGCTTAGGCGCTTTTTTCTTTATTCTCGTCTTTTACTTCTTCAAAGTCTGCATCAACAACATTATCGTCTTTTTGTCCTTCTTCTTTTTTTTCGTCTTTTGGTGCATCACCAGGCTTAGCACTTTGCTGAGATTTATAAATTGCTTCACCCAACTTCATTGATGCTTGAACTAATTCTTGTGTTTTTTTCTTTATATCTTCAACATCAATTCCTTTTAAGGAGTTCCTTAGGTTTGCAGAGGCAGTTTCTATAGCTTTTTTGTCAGTATCTGAAACTTTAGATCCATGCTCTTTTAAATTTTTTTCTGTGGAATGTAATAAAGTATCAGCTTGATTTCTTGAATCAACAGACTCTCTTTTTTTCTTATCTGCTTCTTTATTAGACTCTGCCTCTTTAACCATTTTATTTATTTCATCTTCACTTAATCCGCCAGAGGCTTGGATTTGAATTTTTTGTTCTTTTCCTGTTCCTTTATCTTTTGCAGAGACATTTACAATACCATTGGCATCAATATCAAAAGTTACTTCAATTTGTGGTACTCCTCTTGGAGAAGGAGCTATACCGACTAACTCAAAGTTTCCCAAAATTTTATTATCTGCTGCCATTTCTCTTTCACCTTGCAACACTCTAATGGAAACAGCCGGCTGATTGTCTTCAGCAGTCGAAAATACTTGGCTTTTTTTTGTAGGTATTGTCGTATTTTTATCAATTAATTTTGTTGATACTCCGCCTAGTGTTTCGATACCCAAAGAAAGCGGAGTAACGTCTAGCAAAAGGACATCTTTAACATCTCCCTGTAGCACTCCAGCTTGGATAGCAGCACCCATCGCGACTACCTCATCAGGATTAACGCTTTTGTTTGGGTCTTTACCAAAGAAATTCTTTACTGCTTCAATAACCTTTGGCATTCTTGTCATACCACCAACCATCACGACTTCATTAATGTCGTTTGCTGTAAGGCCAGCATCTTTTAAAGCAGTTTTACACGGTGGTAGCGTTTTGGTAATTAGCTCCTCTACTAGAGCCTCTAATTTTGCCCTGGTCATTTTTAAATTAATATGTTTTGGTCCTGTTTTATCTGCAGTTATAAAAGGAAGATTAACGTCAGTTTGTTCTGCTGAAGACAATTCTATTTTAGCCTTTTCAGCAGCTTCTTTTAATCTTTGAAGAGCAAGTTTATCTGATTTTAAATCAATACCATTATCTTTTTTAAATTCCGCAACAAGATAATCAACAATAGTATTATCAAAGTCCTCACCTCCTAAAAAAGTATCACCATTTGTAGATTTAACTTCGAAGACACCATCTCCCAATTCAAGAATAGAAACATCAAAAGTTCCTCCACCTAAATCATAAACTGCTATTTTCTTATTTGTTTTTTTATCCAAACCGTATGCTAAAGAAGCCGCAGTTGGTTCATTTATAATTCTTAGCACTTCAAGTCCTGCAATTTTTCCAGCATCTTTTGTTGCTTGCCGTTGAGCATCATTAAAATATGCAGGCACAGTAATAACTGCCTTTGTTACTTCTTGACCTAAATATTTTTCAGCTGTCTCTTTCATCTTTTGTAAAATAAAAGCCGATATTTGAGATGGAGAATATTTTTGTCCTTTTGCTTCTATCCAAGCATCACCTTTTTCTGAATTTACTATTTTAAAAGGCGCTGATTGAATATCTTTTTTTACTGATGCGTCTTCAAAATTTCTTCCAATTAGTCTTTTAACAGCAAAAATTGTATTTTCAGGATTGGTTACTGCTTGCCTTTTCGCTGGTTGACCAATTAATTTTTCGTCTTCTTCTGTAAAAGCAACAACAGAAGGGGTAGTTCTTGCACCTTCAGCATTTTCTAATACTTTTGCCTGTGTTCCCTCCATTATTGCAACACATGAATTTGTCGTTCCTAAGTCTATACCTATTACTTTGCTCATAATTTATAATTCCTTAAAGTCATATAAGTGTTAAATTTCAATCTACAAGTTTTTTTAAGTACTTATTTTGACTACTTTTTTTCGTTATTTTCCTTATCTTTTTTATCTTCTTTATCGTTAGTTGCTTTTTCTTCTTTTTTTTTAGAAACACCGACCAATGCTGGTCTTAATAATCTATCTTTCATAAGAAAACCTTTTTGGATTTCTTGTATTATTGTGCCTGGCTCTTTTGTGTTGTCTTCAATTTCCATCATTGCCTGATGATAGTTTGGATCAAGTTTCTTATTAATTGAATTTATAGGCTCAATATGATTTTTTTTAAAAATAGACAAAACATCTTTATGAATAATTTCTATGTGCTCAAGAGTTTTTTTTAAACTTTCAGAGTTTTTTAAACTTTCATCATTTTTTAAAGATTCTTTAGCTCTTTCAAGATTATCAGTCAGGTTTAAAGTTTCTCGCGCAAAAGAAAAACCACCATATTCAAAAGCTTCATCTTTTTCTTTTTCATACCTTCTTCTTTGATTTTCCATTTCGGCGAGGGTTCTAGTTAGTTTGTCTTCTAGTTCTTTAATTTTTTCTTCAGGAGTTAAAATTTTTTCTTCTTTTGCTTCCTCGTTGTCTTTTAGTTTGTTGATTTCAGGATTTTCCTGGTTTTCATTATTTTTTTCTGTTTTTAAAATTGGATCTTTTTCCATTATGACTTATATGGTAAGAAATTTAATAATTGCTAGATGTTAAATAAAAAAATTAAAAAAATATTAATTGGTACTAATAATATCGGAAAACTTAAAGAAATTAAGGATTTATTGCCAAAATCAACTAAAATTTTTTCAACTAAAGATTTTGGATTAAGCAGTCCTAAAGAAACAGGCAATTCTTTTTTAAAAAATTCACTTATTAAAGCTAAATTTTTTTCAAAGAAGGCAAATTTGATATGTTTAGCAGATGACTCTGGTCTTGAAATTGATATTTTGAATAGAAAGCCAGGCATATATTCAGCCAGGTGGGGAGGCGCCAGAAATGATTTTAATAAAGCTATTTTAAAAGTTTTTCGAGAACTTTACAAAAAAGATAAAAATTGGAAAATAAAAAAAATAAAAGCCAGATTTGTTTGCGCGTTAACAATTTATTGGCCAAATGGTAAGAAAATTAATTCTGTAGGAAAAGTTGAAGGCTTTATATCTAACAAAAAAAAAGGAAAAAATGGATTTGGATACGATCCAATTTTTATACCTTTAAAGAGCAAAATTACATTTGGTCAAATGAAACCTAATAAAAAATACAAAATTGATCATAGGTTTAAAGCTTTTAATAAAATTAAAAGATTTTTTTGATATTGTTGTTTTCTATTTTATAAAAATTAAGAACATGATTAATTTTTTTGTCTTTTATTTCAAAAATTCCTACTTTACCTTTGAATTTATTTTTTTTAGAAAATATCTTTTCGTCTATAATCCAATTATTTTGAAAAATTAAATAGTAAACTAATCCAACTAAATCATAGCTTAAAAACGACAGTTGATTTGGATATTCTTTAAATTTTTTAAAATATGTATTTGTAAATTCCTCATAATTCTTTTTGTTAATGGAAGGATAATAAATTGGTTGATAGCTATTTTCTTTTAGTAAAGACTCATCAAACCACTGGTTTAAAGTTATAAAATAAGTTTTTGTAGGAGAGACATCTGTATATAATAGAGAAGTAGTAATACTTTTTAAACTTTCATCAAAATCTGCAATTATTAAAGAGTCAAAATCTATTTTTCCAATGGTATCTTTTTTTTCTAATATTTCTATTTTTTTTTCTTTATTGGGATCTTGTGACTCTTCAAGTCTTTTAATTTCATCTTTTACATTTTGTTTTCTTTGAGGATACTTAGTAATTTTTTCTATTTGTTTTGTAAGTTTAGTTGGATCAGTATCATAATAATGTATCTTAAAAGTTTTAATTTTTGATTTTTTAATAGCTTTTTTTATTTCGTTTTTATAATTTTTATTTGGAATTAGAAAAATTGTTTTTTTAAGTTCATTATTTTTTTGAAATATTGCTATGGTATTAAGTTGAGAGCCTGCATTGATACCTGCGCTTATAATATTTTTTGGATTATCGATAATTTTATTTGTTAAAGATAAAAAAGTCATATCACTTAATTCCTCCAATTTAGTTAAATTTTTATTAAATACTGGTCCTATGACTATTTTAACACCAGCCTCTCTAAGTTCTTTCGCTTTTTCAAATGTTACATCTGGATTTGATGCGGTATCTTTAGGAATTATTTCTATTAATGAATTGTCAATTTTATTTAAAGCGAGCAAGGTTGATTTAAGTATTGATTTTCCTATTTTGCTGTATTCACCACTAATTGGTACAAGCAATCCAAATTTAATTTTTTCTTGAGCAACTACTTTGGATAAACTTGAAGAAGTAAATAAAATTATCAGAATTATAATTTTGACTAATATTTTCATTTTAATGTTATTATTATATTATTTATATTTTAATGATTCCACAAAACGACATAAAATTTAAAAGATTAAAAATTGGCCTATACGTAGTTTCTACGCCCATAGGAAATTTAAGTGATATTACTTTTAGAGCAATAGATGTGCTAAAAAATTCTCAGTACATTCTCTGTGAAGATACAAGAATATCCAAAAAATTACTAGATAGGTATAAAATTAGATCTAAATTAATTTCATTCCACAAGTTTAATGAAAAAAAAAATTTAGAAAAAATAATTAATATTTTAAAATCTCAAAAAGTAGTTTCTTTAATTTCAGATGCAGGAACTCCTGCTATTTCGGATCCAGGAAAAATTTTGATTAATGAGTGTATAAAACACAAAATTGAAATATACCCGATACCGGGAGCTTCTGCTGTAACATCTGCAGTTTCAATTAGTGGTTTTTCTGACAATTATTATTTTTTTGGCTTTTTTCCCGAAAAAGAAAAAGAAATAAAAGAACGACTTGAAATTTTATCTAAATTAAACTGTTCTATTGTTTTTTTTATATCACCAAAGAAAATAAACAAAATAATTAAATCATTAAACTTTTTTTTTAATACTAGAAAAATAGTAATTTGTAGAGAAATTTCAAAGTTCTATGAAGAGTTCATTAGAACTAGAGTTGAACAGTTGAAACCATTCGAAAATAATTTAAAAGGAGAGCTTACCGTCGTAATTTCTGAAGGAAATCAAAATAAAAATATTTCGAATAATTTAGACGAATCAGATAAAAAATATATTAAAAGAATGATAAAAAATTTAAGTATCAAAGATATTGTAAATTTAATGAGTTCAAATAGAAATATTTCAAAAAAAGAAATTTACAACTATTGTTTAAAAATCAAAAATGAAAAATAAATCAATATTAATATTTTTTATTTTTTTTCTTTTAAATTCATGTGTAGGCACGGGTTCGAAGGGGGTTTTTGGTACTGGCGTAAGTATAGCTTTGGATCCAAGATCTTTGGGTACACAAATTGACGACTCAATAATGCAAAAAAATTTAGGTGCTAGATTAATTGTAATGAATAAAAATTATATTGTTTCTGTTAAAACTAAAGTTTTAGATGGTAGAATTTTTTTAACAGGAAAAGTTGATGATCCAGAAGAAAAACTTAAAATTACAAAAGCTGCATGGGAAACAGAAGGCGTAAGGTCAGTTAGAAATGATATTAAAGTTAAGGAAGAATTTAACTTTAAACAATCTGCCAAAGACTTGCTAATAACTTCACAATTAAGAACAGCAATAATTTTAAATAAAAATATAAAAGCTACAAATTATAATATTGATACATATAAAAGAAAAATTTTCATTTACGGAATTGCCATGTCTAAAGAGGAAAGAAAAGAGGTTATATATGAAGCAAAAGGCATACTAGATGTTGAAAAAGTTATTGCTAGTATTTTTTTAGCTGAAGATTTGAGAATTCAAAAAAACTAATTTTTTTTCCCGTAGTTGATAACGCTAGCAGAATATGCTGCTATTGAAGCAAGATTTAATATATCTGAAGTAGAAGATCTTAGAGGAGCAATTTCGATTGGCTGACCTAATCCAATTAAAAATGGTCCAATTACTTTTGCTCCACCTAACTCTTTCATCATTTTGTATGATATTGCCGCACTATGTTGTCCTGGCATAATTAATATGTTTGCATTTCCCACAATTCCTGAAAAAGAATATAGCTCCTTATATTCTTCATTAAGAGCCACATCGGGTTGCATATCTCCGTCAAATTGAAAATCTACTTTTTTATCTTGCAAAATTTCTACTGCATCTCTGATATGTTTCGTTTTATTTGTTGCTGGTTGCCCAAATGTTGAATGTGAAACAAATGCAACCTTAGGATCAAACCCGAATAATCTTACAACCCTAGCCGATGAAATTGCTATGGCAGAAAGTTGTTCAGCAGTTGGATTTTCATGTACACTAGTGTCTCCTATGAATACAGTTTTACCTCTATTCACTATCATATTTAAGCCAAACATTATTTCTCCTGGTCTTACATCTATTACTTTATTTATTTTTTCTAAAGAGGCAGCATACTTTCTTGTGTTTCCTGTTACAGCGCCGTCGGCATCACCACACGAAACCATACAAGACGCCCAGATAACTCTATCATTTCTTATCATTCTATCGCAGTCTCGTTCTAACAATCCCTCTTTTCTTTGTAATCTTCTAAATAAATAATTTGCATATTTTGCTCTTTGTTGTTTGTTAGTTGAATTAACAATTTCAATATCAAGGTTTTCACTATATCCGATATTTTGAAGTTGCTCTTTTATCTTTTCTTTTTTACCTACTAACACAGGAATTCCTAATTTACTATTTTTAAATGCAATTGCAGCTTTTAAAGTGTTTTCATCTTCACCATCTGCAAAAACAATTTTTTTTGGATTTTTTTTAATTTGGTTATTTATACCCTGCATAATGGTAACGGAAGGATCAAGCCTTTGTTTAAGTTGCTCTTTATAAACTTCAAAATCTTTAATATCTTTTCTTGCAACACCTGTTTTAATAGCAGCTTTTGCTACTGCTAATGGTATTTCAACAATTAATCTTGGATCAAAAGTAGATGGAATAATATACTCTTTTCCATACTTTGGTCGCTCACCACCCATAGCCGCAACTACTTCATCAGGAACATCTTCTCTTGCAAGAGCTGCTATCGCGTTTGCTGCAGCCATTTTCATTTCTTCATTTATTGTTTTGGCCCTTACATCTAAAGCTCCTCTAAAAATATATGGAAATCCAATAAGATTATTTACTTGATTTGGATAGTCAGATCTACCAGTAGCTATAATTGCGTCATCTCTGACTTCCTCCACTTCCTCAGGTGTAATTTCAGGATCGGGATTTGCGCATGCAAAAATAATCGGATTTTTTGCCATTTTTTTTACCATTTTTTTTGACAAAATACTTTTTGAAGATAATCCTAAAAAAACATCAGCTTGATTAATTGCATCATCTAAAGTTCTATTTTTTGTTTTAATCGCGTGTGTAGATTTCCATTTATTTAAATTATCTCTACCACGATATAAGACACCCTTGCTATCAAGCATTATTATATTTTTCTGAGGTACACCTGTTTTTTTTAATAAATTAGTACAGGCAATCGCAGATGCTCCAGCACCATTTACAACAACTTTAATTTTTTTTAGTGATTTTTTTGATATTTCCAAGGCGTTGATTAATGCAGCAGTTGTTATTATTGCTGTCCCGTGCTGATCATCGTGAAAGACAGGTATATCTAAAATTTCTTTAAGTTTTTCCTCTATTACAAAGCAGTCTGGAGCAGCTATATCCTCCAAATTTATTCCACCAAAACTTCCCGCAATACTTTTTATACTTTTAATTATTTCATTGGTATCAGATGAGTCAATTTCAATATCAATCGAGTTGATATCAGCAAATCTCTTAAACAAAATAGCTTTTCCTTCCATTACTGGTTTTGAAGCTAAAGAGCCCAAGTTACCCATTCCAAGAACCGCTGAGCCGTTACTTATTACAGCTACCAAATTTCCTTTAGTTGTATAATCGTAAGCTGCATTGGGATCTTTAGATATCTCTCTTACTGGGGCTGCGACACCAGGAGAATATGCTAATGCCAAATCTCTTTTAGTTGTCATTGGTTTAGAAGATATAATCTCAATCTTGCCTGATTTATTGGTAATATGAAAATCTAAAGCTTCTTTATCTGTGTAATGATCAATTTTTGTTTTTTTCATTTATGATAATTAGATATACAATTAGAGCAATTTTAAGACTAATATGATTTATGAACCTTATTAAGTCAACAGGGACATTCAGTTTTTTTACTATAATCAGTAGAATACTTGGTTATTTAAGAGATATATTGATTGCAATTTTTTTAGGAGCCGGCCCTATAGCTGACGCATTCTTCGTTGCTTTTAGAATTCCGAATACTTTTAGAAGATTGTTTTCTGAGGGAACATTTAATGCCGCTTTTGTTCCAAGTTATGCATCAGAACTTTCAAATGGAAAAGAAGAATCTGAAAAATTTGCAACAAACGTATTTAGTTTACTAATCATAGTTTTATTTTTTTTAGTTTTAATTATTGAAATTTTTATGCCTTATTTTGTTTTTCTGATTGCACCTGGTTTTAGCGGAAATGAGGAAAAAATGAGTTTAGCCGTAAATTTAACAAGAATTACATTGCCTTTTTTATTTTTTATAAGTTTATCATCTTTTTTTTCTGCAATATTAAATTCTCATAATAGATTTGCAGTAGCTGCTGCCGCACCAGTTATTTTAAATTTTTTTTTAATATCAGTACTATTTTATGGAACGTTATTAGGAGACAAGCTTGTTTATTATTTATCATATGCTGTAACTTTAGCCGGTATTGCTCAGTTTATTTACTTATTTTTTTACGTAAAAAAATTTTATTCTCCAAAATTTATTTTTAATTTTTCGATTGATACAAAAATCAAAAATTTTTTCTCAAAATTATTGCCTAGCATTTTTTCATCAGGTGTAACTCAGATAAATATATTAGTGGGAACAATAATTGCTTCATTTCAAGCTAGTGCGGTATCTTATTTATATTATGCTGATAGAATTTATCAAATAAATCTTGCTATTGCAGGAATTGCAATAGGAGTAGTTATTTTACCTCAACTTTCGAAGTATGTTAGTGGTAAAGAAAATGATAAAATATTATTAATACAAAATAAAGCCTTAGAGCTAAGTTTATTTTTAAGTTTACCAGCCACTATAGCTTTATTGCTTGCATCTGAACAAATTATATCTGCTTTATTTGGTTATGGAACTTTTGATGAGATATCAGTTAAAAATTCTTCAAAAGCATTATTCTTTTTTGCACTTGGACTCCCAGCTTTTTCATTAATAAAAGTTTTTTCCAGTTTTTATTTTGCAAGACAAAATACTAAATTACCATTTTATATCTCACTAGCCTCTGTTTTATTAAATATTTTAGTAAGTATAATTTTTTTTAAAAAAGTTGGATTTATAATTATTCCGATTGCTACCAGTATTTCTTCGTGGTTTAACTCTATTTTACTATTTATATTTTTAAAAAAGGATAATTTTTTTAATTTTAATTCTGAGTTTATCTCAAAATTTTTTAAAATATTATTCTCTTCAATAGTTATGGGAATTTTTATTTACTATTTGGTAATTTTCTTTAAAACGAATCTTGCCTACGATCAAAATTATAAATCAGTTTTTCTTATAGGAATTGTAATAGTTGGACTAATTTCTTATTTATTAATTGCATTTTTGATCAAGGCTTTCAAAATCACAGATATTAATTTAAAGTATTAAGTCAATGTCTAAAAAAATTTTTTCTGGTGTTCAACCTTCTGGAAATTTACATCTTGGTAATTATTTAGGTGCTATTAAAAATTTTGTTGAGCTTCAAAATGAAAAAAATACAGAATGTGTTTATTGCATCGTAGATTTGCACGCTATCACTGTTAAACAGGACCCAAAGGAATTAAGAAGAAATATTAGAGAAACGCTGGCAGCTTTTATCGCAAGTGGATTGAATGAAAATAAAAGTATAATTTTTAATCAATCGTCTGTTCCTGCTCATTCTGAGTGTGCATGGATTTTAAGTTGCATAGCAAGAATGGGTTGGTTAAATAGAATGACTCAATTCAAAGAAAAAGCTGGAAAAGATAAAGAAAAAGCAAGTGTAGGACTTTATGCTTATCCAGTTTTAATGGCAGCTGATATACTGCTTTACGATACTACTCATGTACCGGTTGGCGATGATCAGAAACAGCATTTAGAATTATGTAGAGACATTGCACAAAGATTTAACAATGATTTTGAAGCACCAAACTTTTTGAAAGTTCCAGAACCATTAATACAAAAACACTTTTCAAGAATTATGAGTTTAAAAGATGGTGAAAAAAAAATGAGCAAATCAGATGAATCTGATTTAAGCAGAATAAACCTTACAGATGATAAAGACAAAATTATAAATAAAATTAAAAAAGCAAAAACGGACACAATGCCAATGCCAAAAAAAGATGAGAATTTTAAAAATAGACCTGAAGCTTTAAATTTATTAGAAATATATTCAAGTTTGTCAAATCAAAGTCTTGAAAAATCTTGCGACGAATTTGCTGGAAAAAATTTTTCTTTTTTTAAAGAAAAACTTTCTTACTTGATAGTTGAAAAAATTGAACCCATTTCTAAAGAAATTAAAAGATTATTAAATGAAGAAAAACATTTAGATAAAATTTTATTAGAAGGTGGCGAAAAAGCTAATGAATTTGCTTCAACAAAAGTAAAAGAAATGAAAAAAATTATAGGTTTTTAAAAATAAATTACTATATTCTTATATATGTTTATACAAACAGAAAAAACCCCAAATCCCAATTCATTAAAATTTATTCCAGGAAAAATAGTTTCCAAGAATGGTCAAATTGAAATTACAAAAAAAAATCAAATTAATAATGATCTAGTAAAAAATTTACTGTCAATAAATGGAGTAACAGGAGTTTTTTTAGGACCAGATTTTTTATCAATAAATAAAGATCAGAATATCGACTGGGAAGATATTAAGCATATAGCACAATCTTTGATTGGTGAATTTTATTTAAATGGAAAAGATTTTATTTATGATGAAAACATTACACTAGAAAATAAAAAAGAATTTAAAGAAATAGAAAAAAAAATAATTCAAATATTGGATTCTAAAATTAGACCTGCGGTAGCTCGAGATGGAGGAGATATTCAATTTAAAGAATATAAAAACGGTAAAGTTAAAGTTCAATTGCAAGGCAGTTGTTCTGGTTGTCCAAGTTCAACAATGACTTTAAAACAAGGAGTTCAAAATTTGTTGAAACATTATATTCCTGAAGTTAAAGAGGTAGAGGCAATTTAATAATGATAAAAAAAAAATTTGATTTAGATGAAGTTAAAAAGATTCTTAAAAAAAAAGGTCTAATAATATCAAAAAAAAAAACTATAAAATTACCAATCGTCAACAAAGATCTTAAAAGCATTTACCAAACGCTGTTAGTAAGTTTTGCTGTAATAATATTTTTCTTTATGCTTCCAACCTTTGTTAATTTTCAAAAGAATTCAATTTTAGCTTCTAAAGAAACTGAAAATAAATCTAAAAGCAATCTAGAAAAAGTTTTAAAAGGTCAACCCTTAGATAACAGTCCTAAAGTTGAAGAAGGTTTAAATGTAAAAAGCTTGTTTGAAGATGTTTTTAAATTTGATGAACTTCCAACTGATACTGTAAGGTTAAATGCATCGACAATAGAACAACTATTTAAAGATACAAACTATAATCTTGAAGATGTTAGAAAAACGAAATTAGTTAAACCTATATCGTTATCATTGTTACCTGAAGAAATGAAAATGATAGAAAGTTCAAAGAAGAAAAAAAATTTATTTATAAAAATAATTCTGCCTTTAATTTTAGAAGAAAATAATAGAATTAGGGCAGATAGAAGAAAACTTTTTAACATCTTAAATAAAAATAAAAATTCAGAGATAGAAAGAAGATGGTTAAATTTAAAATTTAAACAATATGGAGTACTTAATAAAGATTTATCAACTTTAAAAATTAGAATGGATGAAATACCAGTATCCTTAGCGATTGCACAAGCTGCTAAAGAAACAGGATGGGGCACGTCACGGTTTGCGCTTGAAGGAAATGCATTGTTTGGCCAATGGACTTATTCAGGAGACGGTATTAAACCTGCTGGAGCTGATAATGACACAACTCATAAAGTTATGAAATTTAAAATTCTAAAGTCTTCAGTTAGAGCATATCAAAGAAATTTGAACACACATTCGAGTTATAAAGATTTTAGATTAGCAAGAGCTGAATTAAGAGACAATAAAATGAAAGTTGATAGCTTAATTCTTGCAAACTATCTTGATAAATATGCTGAGACCGGCAAAGAATATGTGAAGATATTAAAAAAAATTATAAAACAAAATAATTTAACAGAATTTGATGATGTTAAATTACTACCTTCTAATAAAAAACTCAAAAGTTTAATTTAGTTTAACAGAAAACTGCAAACCAAGCCACCTCCATCCATCTGTATCATTTAATGAGCAATTAATTCTACCTCTTCTGAAAAGAAACTTTTCTCTAAAATTAACAATTAATTTATTTTTTTCTAATACTATATCTGATTTACCCCAGTTGTTTCCTTCATCTGAAAAGCAGTTGATATTTTTTAAATTTTTTTGGTCTTTAAAAAAGTTTATAATTAATTTTGGGGGATTATTATTTTTGACGTATTTATCTTTAGGAAAAATATTTTTGTACTGTAGAGGAAGAAGATCAATTAAAAAGTTAAATCTTTCTAAATCTCCATATTTTTCATTAATTGGAAATCTAGGTAATTCATAAATATCTTTATTGATATCAATTACACCTGAGTGTTGCCCGAAAGCATATTTAAATTTTTCTTTTATATAATTTTCTTGCTCCAAGCTATACTCGCCAAATGGATACGAAAAAAAAATTGGATTATAGCCTAAATTTTCATTAAATATTTTAATTGAGTTATCAATATCTTTTTTAAAATCATTAAAACTAAAATCTAATAAATATTCATGTGAGTGAGAATGATTTCCAATAAAAGCAAAATTTTCTTTTTCAACATCTTTTATTTGTTCCCAAGTCATATATCCTTTTTTTCCTACTGGTTGCGTGGAAACAAATAATATAAATGGAATTTTATTTTCTTTTAAAAATGGCCAGGCATTGTCGTAAAAAGAACTAAATGCATCATCAATTGTAATTAAAATTTTCTTTTTAGACTTTGGTTTATTAAATTTTAAATCAAAATTTTTAGGACTTTCAAATTCATAGTTCTTACTTTTTATAATATTTATCTGTTTTTTAAAAATATTCATTTGAATATTGGTTGATGGATATTTATTCTCATTAAATCTATGGTACATTAATGAAAGAGTTCCTAAGTCTTTAGAATAATATTTGATATTATTTTCTTCTGATTTAGAATTCACAGTTAATAAAAATAAAATTATGAATGATTTAATTATTGATGCAACTACAGATAAAATTTTTTTAACTCTCATAAAAAATACTAAAAATATTTATACAAGCAAGTTTGAAAATAGTAAAAATAATTTTGATAAATTGGTAATTTTAATAGATGATTTACTAGATAAAAATAAACTATTAGCAAAAAATTTAAATAGAATTTATGTAAATAGAGGTCCCGGTAGCTTTGCAGGAATCAGAAATTCCATTTCTATTGCAAAAGGTTATCATGTTTCTCAAAATATTGACTACTATTGTTTTAGTTTTTTAGATTTTATTAGTTTAAAATATTCTATAAAAAATGAAATTTTTAAAAATTCATCACTTCTTTCACAATATCATAATATAAAATATGAGAAAATACCCGAATTGTGTAGTAAATATAAAATTAAAAAAAATTTGATTAAACCACTTTATTTGAGTTAGAATAAAACAATGTCATCTAATATTGAAAAAAAATGTAAGATAAAAGGTGTTAAACTTACAGACCAAAGAAAAGTTATTGCTAAAGTTATGTCAGAGTCCACTGACCATCCAAATGTTGATGAACTGTATAACAGGGTTTCAAAAACTGATCCAAAAATTAGCATTGCAACTGTTTATAGAACAGTGAAACTTTTTGAAGAAAGTGGAATTTTAGCAAAGCATGATTTCAAGGGAGGAAAAGCAAGATACGAAGAGTTAAACGAAGGTCATCATGATCACTTGATAGATATAAAAACTGGAGAAATTATTGAGTTCGTAGATAACGACATTGAAGAATTACAAAAAAAAGTTGCAGAAAAACATGGTTACAAGTTGGTTGATCACAAGCTAGAATTGTATGGCATAAAAAAAAAATCCTAGATGGAAAAAAAAATATTTATTAAAACATTTGGTTGCCAGATGAATGAGTATGATTCAAATCGTATTTATGACTCAGTAAAAAAAATTGGTTTTATTAAAGCTGATAAACATGATGATGCAAGTTGTTATATATTAAACACTTGCCATATAAGAGATAAGGCTAAAGAAAAAGTTTACCACGAAGTAGGAAGAATAAAAAAATTATATAAAACAAAAAAAAAACCAATAATGGTTGTTGCTGGTTGTGTTGCTCAAGCAGAAAACCAAGAAATGCTTAAAAGAGAACCTTACATTGATGTTGTAATAGGTCCACAATCTTATCATAAAATTAATCAAATATTAAAAAGTTTTACTGAAAAGGAAAAGAAAGAAGAAACTGATTTTGATACAATCCAAAAGTTTGAATATTTCGACAAAATAAAAAATACTAACAATAAAATTTCAACATTTTTAACTATACAAGAGGGATGTGATAAATTTTGCCATTTCTGTGTTGTTCCCTTTACAAGGGGCCCAGAATATTCAAGACCTTTTAGAAAAATTATCAAAGAGGCAGAGGAATTAATTAAAAATGGTGCCAAAGAAATCACACTGATAGGTCAAAATGTAAACGCATATTCTTATGAAGAAAATTCCAAGTTCTATAAAATTTCTGATTTATTAAATGAGCTAGAAAAGTTTTCTGAGCTAGAAAGAATAAGGTATACCACTTCACACCCAAGAGATATGTCAGATGATTTGATTGATTGTTATTCTACAAATAAAAAATTAATGCCTTTTATCCACTTGCCAATACAAAGTGGCTCTAATAAGATTTTAAAATTAATGAACAGAAAGCATAGTGTTGAAGAATATTTAACAATTTTTGATAAGTTAAAGAAAATTAATTCTAATATAGAATTTTCAAGTGATTTTATAATTTCGTACCCAGGTGAGACAGATGAAGATTTTAATGATACCGTTGAATTAATAAAAAAAATAAAATTTATTAATTCTTATTCTTTTATTTTTAGTCCTAGACCAGGCACTAAAGCAGCAAATTTAAAATTGATTGATAATGAAATATCCAAAGAGAGGCTAACAAAAATACAAAAAATTTTATTTTCTTATCAATTAGAAATGAATAAATCTTTTAAAAATAAACCAATCGATATTTTAGTAGAAAATAAAATGAAAGGCCAAAATAAACTTTTCGGTAGAAATAAGTATTTAAATTCGGTGATTTTTGAAGGTGATGAGAAGAATATTGGAAAAGTTATTAAAGTTAAAATAGAAAGTTGTAATCAAAATACTTTGTTTGGTGAAATTATGAATAATAACTCGAGAGCAGCATAGATTGAGAAATACTGCATATAAAAAACTAAATTCCGATCTTAGGTTTGTATATTCTGACAATAATACTCTTAGTATAATATTTCAAAAAAATGAAATGTTGTTAGGAGTTGTGGGTGAATTTAATAATAATATTAAAGATTTAGAGAAAATTACAAAAACTAAAATTTATTCAAGAGGAAATTCAATTCTAGTTAAAAGTAATCCAGAAAAGAATGAATTAATTAAAAATGCTATTCAATTTTTGCATGAACAGTTTAAAATAAATGGCGCAATAGAAAAAAAAGATATAATTTCATCTGTAAATAAATTTATGATTGATGAAAAATTAAATAATTCTGAAAAAAATATAGAGTATATAATTAAAACTCCAAAAAAATCAGTTATTCCAAGGTCTGAAAAACAAAAAAAATATGTTAGGTCATTAAGAGAAAGTGAAGTTATAATTTCAGCTGGACCCGCTGGAACAGGAAAAACATTTTTAGCTGTAGCGGTAGCTTTAACAATGCTATTAGAAAAAAAAATTGAAAGAATTATATTATCAAGGCCTGCCGTTGAGGCGGGGGAAAGATTAGGTTTTTTGCCTGGTGATATGAGAGAAAAGGTAGATCCATATCTAAGACCTCTTTACGACTCTTTATATGATTTATTAGACTATGAAAAAATCCAAAAAAAAATAGAGATTGGAGATATTGAGATCGCACCACTAGCCTTTATGAGAGGCAGAACTCTAAAAAATTCTTTTGCTATTTTAGATGAAGCTCAGAACGCAACAGACACTCAGATAAAAATGTTTTTGACTAGAATTGGTGAAAACTCTAAAATTGTTATTAATGGAGATCCATCTCAAATAGACTTACCAAACAAATCTTTGTCTGGGTTAATTAGGTCAAAAAAACTTTTGGGACATCTTAAAGAAATTTCTATAGTTGATTTTGACCACAAAGATGTTGTAAGACATCCGCTCGTTTCAAAAATAGTTAAAGCATATTCAGATCAAAAAAGTGATGAATGATAAAAGTAAATGTAGTAGTTGATTTTCCAAAATGGAAAAAAAAAATTAAAAACCCAAAAGAATACTTAAAGAAAAAAGTCAATAAATTAAAAAAAATATTACCTTTCAAAAATAAAAATCAAGAATTTTCGATTTTACTCACTAATAACAATGTAATGAAAAAATTAAATAGTAAATTTAGAAAAAAAAATAAAAAAACAGATGTATTATCATTTCCTTTAAAAAGTAAATCTTATATTGGGGATATTGCTATAAGTTTTGAAATAATTAATAAAAAATCTTCTTTGTCAAATTTTAGCTATGAATTTGATAAAACTTGGATACATGGCTATTTACATTTAGTTGGATACGATCATAAGAAAAATAAAGATTATAAAAAAATGCATAATAAAGAAAAACTAATATTACAAAGTCTTAATAAATAAATTGTTAAAAAAAATAAATAACAAATTGTTTTTTTTTATTATACCAATTTTACTTGGTATAATAAGTTCCTTTAGTTTACCACCATATAATTTTTTTATACTAAATTTTTTTACATTTTCTTTTTTATTTCTTTTTATAGTTTCAAATTTTTATCTGGGTAAGTGGCGATTATTTTTACTAGGTTGGGCATTTGGTTTTGGATATTTTGTATCGAATATCTATTGGATTATAAACTCTTTAACATTTGAGGAAATTTTTTTACCATTAATGCCAATTGCATTTTTTTTGATACCTTTATTTCTTGGTTTGTTTTATGGTCTTATTACATTTATATGCTCATTTTTTAACCTAGAAAAAAATTATAGATCTATATTAATTTTTGCTTTAATTTTTTCAATTGCCGAATTTCTAAGGGGAAATATATTAGGTGGCTTTCCTTGGAATTTAATTGCTTATAGCTGGACTGAATATATCAATTTTATACAAATATTATCTATTATAGGGACCTATTCTTTTAACTTGTTATCAATTACCCTATTCTTGTTGCCTGTAATAATATTTTTTAAAAAAAGTCAATTTTCTAAAATATTAATAGTTATCTTTTCTATAGTTTCTGTTGGCGCTAATATTTATTTTGGTAAAAGTGTAATCAATAAATATCATGAAGCACAATTAATCGATTTAAATACAAAAATTAAAGTTGTTTCACCCAAAGTAGAGTTAAGCAGGTTTTTTCAAAATGAGGATCCCAATATAATTATTAATGAATTAATTGATCTAAGTAAGCCTGAAGAAAAAAAAGAAACTTTATTTATTTTACCTGAAGGTATTTTAACAAACATATATCTAAAAGATTTAAATATTTATAAAGAAAATTTCAAAAATAATTTTTCAGAAAATCATAAAATTATTCTTGGTATAAACTCTCAATCTGACCTAAAAATTTATAATTCTCTAGTAGTTTTGGATAATAATTTAAATATTTTAGCAAATTATAAAAAAAATAATCTTGTTCCATTTGGTGAATTTTTACCATTTGAAAATATTTTCTCTAAAATCGGTTTAAAAAAAATTACTCATGGTTATCAATCATTTAGTAGTGATGATGATAGAAAAATTATAGATATAAATAATATTAAATTTCTCCCACTTATTTGTTATGAAATAATTTATACAGGAAAGCTCAATAAGAGTGGTGAAAAATTCGATTTCATATTAAATATCTCTGAGGATGGATGGTTTGGAAATTCAATAGGACCTCATCAACACCTTTTGCATTCGATATTTAGGTCAGTTGAGGAGGGTAAAAATTTGATCCGTTCTGCAAATAATGGGATGTCTGTTTACATCAATCCCATAGGTCAAATAGTAAAAAAAGTAGAATCAACTGAAAAGGGAACTTTCGAAATAAAAAATTTTAGAAAAATCTCCAAAACTATATTTGGCCAATATGGTAATAAGATTTTCTTTTATTTTTTACTATTTTATATTAGTTTAATTTTTTTTTTAAAAAAGAAAGGGAGTTAAGATGAAAAAAAATTATTTATTTACTAGCGAGTCAGTTTCAGAAGGACATCCAGATAAAGTTTGCGATAGAATATCGGATATGGTTGTAGATAGTTATTTAGGTGCGGAACCACAATCAAGAGTAGCTTGCGAAACTTTAACAACAACAAATAAGGTAGTTTTAGCTGGAGAAGTAAGAGGACCAGAAATAAAAAAAGAGGATTTGATTCAAAAAGTTAGAGAATGTATTAAAGACATCGGATATGATCAAGATGGTTTTAGTTGGAAAGATACTACTAAGATTGAAACTCATTTGCATGCTCAGTCAGCAGATATAGCTATGGGTGTAGACTCATCTGGAAATAAAGATGAAGGTGCAGGAGACCAGGGAATTATGTTTGGATATGCATGTAATGAAACTGATGTTCTAATGCCTGCTCCAATTCATTACTCACATAGAATTTTAAGATTGATGGCTGAAGATAGAAAATCTGGAAAGCTCAAAGGAATAGAGCCAGATTCAAAAAGTCAAATTACAATTGAATATAAAGACGGTTTGCCTAATGCGGTAAAATCAGTTGTGATCTCTACACAACATTCAAAAGATGTTGACCTCGTAAAAGTTAAAGAACTTTGCATGCCATATATTGAAAGATCTATCCCAAAAGATTTATTAGGAAATCTCGATGAAAAAGAGATTTATATAAATCCCACAGGTAATTTTGTAATTGGTGGACCAGATGGAGACAGTGGATTAACAGGAAGAAAAATTATTGTAGATACTTATGGAGGTGCGGCACCACATGGAGGTGGAGCTTTTTCTGGAAAAGACCCTACAAAAGTTGACAGATCAGCTGCATACGCATCAAGATATTTGGCAAAAAATGTTGTTGCCTCAAAGATTGCAGATAAATGTTTAATTCAACTTGCATATGCAATTGGTGTATCTAAGCCTTTGTCTATTTATGTAGATCTTTTTGATAATGATGAAGAAAAAAATAAACATGTAGAAAAATTGATTAATGATAATTTCGATTTAAGCCCAAGAGGTATAAGAGAAATGTTAGGTTTAAACAAAGCTATATACGAAAAAACCGCAGCATATGGACATTTTGGAAGAGTTCCAGAGTCTAACGGGGCATTTTCTTGGGAAAAAACAGACAAAGCAGATGTTTTTAAGAAGTAATTAAAGTTGAAAATATACTAAAAATACATATATTCAGTTCACATTGTTGAAATTTCAAAAATGGGCCTAGGCCCATTTTTTTTTGGAAAAGATGAAAAATGTTAAATAAAAGAGCTGATAAACTTGAATTGTTAAGGATTGCCGAGGCAGTTGCATTAGAAAAATCTATAGATAAAGAACTTATTATAGAATCTATGGAAACTGGAATAGCAAAAGCTGCAAAATCAAAATTTGGTCAAGATAATGAAATCAAAGTTTTAATTAATAGAGATAATGGAGATATTGGAATTTTTAGAAAATTAAAAGTAGTTGAAAATCCTGAAAACATTAATACCGAAATAGGCATAAAAGATGCGATAAAATTGGGAGAAGAAAATAAAAATAAAAAAATAGGTGATGAAATACTTCAAGTTTTACCATCTTTTGATTTTGGAAGAATAGCTGCACAAACTGCTAAGCAAGTTATTAATTTTAATGTAAGAGAAGCAGAGAGAGAAAGACAGTTTAACGATTTTATTGATAAAAAAGATACAATTTTAAGCGGTATAGTTAAACGTTTAGAATTTGGAAATGTAATTGTGGATTTAGGAAAAGCCGAGGGAATAATTCAAAAAAATGAAATGATCCCACGAGAAAATATTAAAGCTGGTGACCGTGTAAAAGCATATTGTCATGATGTTAGAAGAGAAACTAGAGGACAACAAATTTTTTTATCAAGAGCTCATCCAAAATTTATGGAAAAATTATTTATTCAAGAGGTTCCCGAAATTTATGATGGTTTAATTGAAATAAAATCATCAGCAAGAGATCCAGGCAGTAGAGCCAAAATATGTGTCAAAGCAATCGATACTTCTTTAGACCCCGTGGGTGCTTGTGTAGGTATGAGAGGCTCAAGAGTTCAAGCAGTAGTTAATGAGCTACAAGGAGAAAAAATTGATATTGTAAACTGGTCAGAGGATCCAGCTATAGTAGTTTCAAATGCTTTATCACCAGCAGAAGTGCAAAGAGTTAATGTAGATAATGATTTAAAAAAACTAGATGTAATTCTGACAGAAGAAAATTTAAGTAAAGCTATTGGTAGAAGAGGTCAAAATGTAAGGTTGGCAACTAAGCTTTTAAATTTTGAAATTAATATTATGACAGATGAAGAAGATTCAGAAAGAAGGCAAATTGAATTCAAGGAAAAAACAGAGAATTTTGTAAAAAACTTAGAATTAGACGAAACTTTAGGACAGTTGCTTGTGGCTGAGGGATTTTCATCAATAGATGATATTAAAGATAGTTCAGTAGAATCATTGATTAAAATTGAGGGTATCGAAGAGGCAACTGCTAAAGCTTTAATTGATAGAGCTAAAGAGTTTTATCAAAAAGACCAGGAAGAAATTTCAAATAAAATTAAAGATTTAGGTTTGGAAAGCGAACTAATTAAACATAAAGGACTGACACCTGGTATGTTAGTTACTTTAGGGGAACAAAGAATATTAAAGTTGTCCGATTTTGCTGATCTTGCATCTGATGAACTAACTGGTGGTTATGATATTATAAAAGGTGAAAGAGTGAGAATAAAAGGTTATTTAGAAGATTTCGCTTTATCAAAAGAAGAAGCTGATGAACTTATCATGTCGGCAAGAAGTAAAATATATAAAGATTGAGTAATGAAAAATGGAAAAAAAAACAAAATTAACTATTTCTGGTATTGCAAAGAAATCTATAGAAAATATTGAATTAGCTAAAACTAAAAGTAAAAATTCAGTAGTTATTGAAAAAAAAACGAATAAATTTTCTAGCAAAGGTTCATTCAACCGAAGCTCAAGTTACCAAAAACCAAGAAATAACTCACTTTTTTCATCAAAAACCTCAAATGTTAAGAAAAGTTTTCCCTCTTTATCTAAATCTAATGATTTTGAAAAACGTAAACTTGCTGAACAAAGAGCCACAAGAAGGATAAAAGGAGAAAAAAATTATAAGGATACAAAGGACAAAAATATTTCAAAAAAAAGGGAACAAAAGCTTACAATATCTGCAGCACTAAGCGACAAACTTGAAACGAGAGCAAGAAGTATAGCTTCATTGAAAAGAGCTAAGCAAAAAGAAAATAGAGATCTTAAAAAAGAGGAAAAACAAGAAAATTTTAAACCAATTAAGAGAGACGTTAATATTCCTGAAGCAATCACAGTAAGAGAGCTAGCAAATAGAATGGCAGAGCAGTCTAGCAGCGTAATAAAACATCTTTTAGGAATGGGGGTTACAGTGACAATAAATCAAACTTTGGCTGCAGATACTGCAGAATACTTAGTTAAAGAGTTTGATCATAATCCAATAAGAGAAACTAAAGCTGAGGAAATAGTACAAAAAATAAAAGACAATAGATCTGATAATTTAAAAAATAGACCACCTATAGTAACTGTAATGGGACATGTGGATCACGGCAAAACATCAGTATTAGATGTTTTAAGAAGTGCAAATGTAGTGTCTGGGGAATTTGGTGGAATTACTCAACATATAGGTGCTTATCAAATTGAAAATCAGAAAAGTAAACTTACTTTTATAGATACCCCTGGTCATGCAGCATTTACCGAAATGAGAGCAAGAGGATCAAAATTAACTGATATAGTTGTTTTGGTCGTAGCAGCAGACGACGGAGTCAAGCCTCAAACCATAGAGTCAATTAAACACGCAAAAGCAGCAAAAGTTCCTATAGTTGTTGCCGTAAATAAATGTGACTTGCCTGAAGCAGATCCACAAAAAGTTAAAAATCAATTACTAGAGTATGAACTTATAGCTGAAGAACTTTCAGGCGAAACTTTGATGGTTGAAATTTCTGCTAAGACAAAAAAAAATATAGATAAATTAGTTGAAGCAATAGTTTTGCAGTCAGAAATTTTAGATTTAAAAACAGACTTTGAGTCGAAAGCATCTGGTGTAGTTTTAGAGTCAAAAATTGATATTGGAAGAGGCCCAGTAGCGACAGTTATAGTTACATCTGGGACTTTAAAAAAAGGTGATTATTTTGTAAGTGGATTAAAATGGGGAAAAGCTAGAGCCTTAATAGATGATAAAGGTAAAAATTTAGAAGAAGCATTTCCTTCAACACCAATTGAAATTTTAGGAATAAATGGAGCAGCAAAATCTGGAGATGATTTTTTAGTATTAAATAATGAGAAAGAAGCAAAAACATTATGGGAGACAAGAGTTGATGAGTCTAAGCAAGGAAAAAATCCATTAACTTTTGCAACACAAGAGTCTGCATTTAAGGATAAAGTTTCAGAAGAATTAAATATTATTGTTAAATCGGATGTTCACGGTTCATCGGAAGCTATTAAAGGAGCGATTAATCAAATAATCCACGAAGAGGTTAAACCAAAAATTATTTTATCAGATATAGGAATGGTTACGGAGACGGATGTTACACTAGCAAAAGCATCAAATGCTGTGCTCATTGCATTTAATGTTAAACCAAGCAAAGAAGCAAAAAAATTAGCTGAGAAAGAAAAAATTACTATTTCGTCTTTCAATATAATTTATGAGGTTTTAGATTATATTAAAAAAAGAATGTCAGGCCTATTAGCTCCAGACGTGCAAGAAAAGATTATTGGATCAGCAGAGGTGTTAGAAATTTTTAAAGTATCTAGCGTTGGCAAAGTTGCGGGATCTAAGGTGGTAGAAGGAGAAATATTAAATACCTCAAGCGCAAGACTAATTAGAGATGGCGCCATAGTATATACTGGTAAAATCAACTCAATTTTTAGAGAAAAAAACCAAGCTAAACAAGTAAGCACAGGTCAAGAGTGTGGTATAACTTTAAAAGATTTTAGTGATTATCAAAAAAAAGATATAATTGAAGTGTTTAATTCTACATCTACGGAAAGAATGATATAAATGAATAATAAATTAGGAAAACCAATTACTCAAAGACAATTACGCGTAGGAGAGATGATAAAACAGTCATTAGGAATGATATTTGTTAAAAATGAAGCAAAAGTTCCTGATTTAGAAACAAACCACATTACCGTAACGGAAGTTAAAATGAGTCAAGATCTTAAAGTTGCTAAAGCATTCGTTCTTCCTTTGGGTGGAAAAAATGCAGAAGAAACAGTTGAAAAATTAAAAAAGTACTCATTTTTAATAAGAAAAACTCTATCAAAAAAGATTATGATGAAATTTTTACCAAAAATTCTTTTTGCAAAAGATGACTCATTTGATTATGCAGAAAAAATTGAAAATTTAATTAAACAAACAAATAAATAGGAAAATAAATGATAAAAAAGGCAAAAGACTTAGCTACTCATGAAAAAGATACTGGTTCTTCAGAAGTTCAGATTGCACTGCTTACCGAAAAAATTGACTCTCTTTCAAGACATTTAAAACAATTTAAAAAAGATAAACATACATCTGTGGGGTTGTTAAAAGCTGTAAATAGAAGAAAGAAGTTATTAGATTATTTAAAAAAATATAAAATTGACTCATATAAAAATGTGTTAAGTAAATTAAATTTAAGGAAATAAATGTTTAAAGTATTTAAAAAAGAAGTAGAAATAAGTGGAAAAAAAATTACACTCGAAACAGGTAAAATAGCTAGACAAGCGGATGGCGCTATAATTGCTCAATGTGGAGAAACAGTAGTCATGGCAACTGTTGTTGGAGCAAAAAAAGTTAATCCGGATGTAGATTATTTCCCTTTATCAGTAAATTATCAGGAAAAATATTATGCTGCAGGAAAAATTCCTGGTGGATATTTTAAAAGAGAAGCAAGACCAACTGAAAGTGAAACTTTAATTTCGAGATTAATAGACAGACCAATAAGACCTTTATTTCCCGATGAATTTAGAAATGAAGTTCAATTATTACCAACTGTGATTTCTTATGATAAAGAAAATGAACCAGATGTACTTTCAATCATAGCATCATCAGCGGCTTTAGCTATTTCGGGCATGCCATTTATGGGACCTGTAGGTGCGTCTAGAGTCGGTTTTATTGACGGAAAATATGTACTTAATCCTACAAAAAAAGAATTAGAAAATTCAAAATTAGATCTTGTGGTAGCTGGAACTAAAGATGCGGTCTTAATGGTTGAATCAGAAGCAAATGGTTTAACAGAAGAAGAAATGCTTAATGCGGTAAAATTTGGACATGAAAAATTTGTTCCAATAATTAACATGATTGAAGAACTCGCAAAAGAATGTAAAAAACCTGAATGGATTATAGAGAAGAAAGACCTTTCCGAAGTTAAGAATGAACTTGAAAAAAAATTTAAAGCTGACTTGACTAAAGCTTTTTCAATTAGAAACAAACAAGAAAGATCAAATCTTATTTCCGAAATAACAGATAAAGCAAAAAAATTATTTGAAGAAAATGAAGATTATACTGATTTAGACGTTAATTATGAACTTAAAAATTTAGAAAAAAGAATAGTTAGAACTGATATTTTAAAAAATAAAAATCGTATTGATGGAAGAGGACTTGCAGATGTAAGACAAATCATGTGCGAAGTTGGAATATTACCAAGAACTCATGGTTCAGCATTGTTTACAAGAGGAGAAACACAAGCGATTGTGACAACAACACTTGGGACTTCTGATGATGAGCAGAGAATAGAAAGCTTAGAAGGCTTACAAAGAGAAAGATTTATGCTTCACTATAATTTTCCTCCATTCTCAGTCGGCGAGACAGGAAGAATCGGAACAGGAAGAAGAGAAATTGGTCATGGAAAGCTTGCGTGGAGAGCAATTAAGTCTTCGTTACCGTCAAAAGAAAGTTTTCCTTACACATTTAGAATAGTGTCAGACATTACAGAGTCAAATGGTTCATCCTCAATGGCAACAGTTTGTGGAACTTCATTAGCATTAATGGATGCTGGTGTGCCAATAAAAGAACCAGTTGCTGGAATTGCCATGGGATTAATTAAGGAAGGTGAAGATTTTAGTGTATTATCTGACATCCTTGGAGACGAGGATCATCTAGGTGATATGGACTTTAAAGTTGCTGGCACTAAAGATGGTATTACATCGCTTCAAATGGATATTAAAATTACAGGAATTACATTTGAAATAATGGAGCAAGCCCTAAAACAAGCTAAAGATGGCAGAATTCATATTTTAGGCGAAATGAACAAAGCACTAGGTAAATCAAGAGCAGGTGTTGGTAAACATACTCCAAAAATGGAAAAGATAACTGTAGACAAAAAAGATATTGCTACTGTTATTGGAAAAGGCGGAGCAACTATCAGAGAAATAGTTGAAAAATCAGGTGCTAAAGTTGATGTAAATGATGAAGGAGTTGTAACAGTTGCAGCACCAGATGAAGAATCTAGAAATATTGCTTTACAAATTATTAAAGATTTAACAGCTAAAGCTGAAATGAATAAAATTTATAATGGAAAAGTTATAAAGATTATGGAATTTGGAGCATTTGTTAACTTTCTTGGAAAACAAGATGGACTTGTACATATATCAGAACTTGCGAACAAAAGAGTTGCAAAGGTAACTGATGTTGTTAAAGAAGGTGATGCGGTTAAAGTCAAAGTCATTGGTTTCGATAGAGGTAAAGTAAAACTTTCTATTAAGCAAGCAGTTAGCTAGATATTTTTAGACTATTTAACTCTGTGTTTGATTTTACTAATTAAGAAAATAGCTATTCCACTTAATGCTGCAAAAACTTCAAGTGCATGACCAGAATTTCCTAAAATTAGTTGAACAAAATAAAATATAATGCAAGTTACAAACCAAACTAAAATTAACATTATTTGTTTTTTTTTTTATTTCTTTTTAATTTTCTTTTTTCTTTTAAAGATAGTTTTGCTTTTTTCATAACACTTGAATCTTTAAAAGATTTACCACTGTATCTTTTAGACATATAACTAAGTTATATTTTGTGGATCAGGCATACCGACTTTATTATAACCGGCGTCCACATAATGGATTTCTCCAGTCACGCCACCTCCAAGATCGCTTAATAGGTACAAAGCAGAATTTCCGACATCATGTATATCTACATTTCTTTTTAAGAATGAATGATCTTCATTCCATTTATATAAGAATTTTGCGTCACCAATTGCTGAGGCTGCTAAAGTTTTGATTGGCCCTGCACTTATTGCATTAACCCTTATTTTCTTTTTACCGAGATCTCTTGCTAAATATTTAACACTTGCTTCAAGTGCAGACTTACAAACACCCATTACATTATAGTTTGGAATAGCTTTGTTAGATTCATAAGTTAATGTTAGCATACTACCACCTTCTTTCATTATTTTTGAAGATTCTTTTGCAACCTCAGTAAATGAAAAGCATGAAATTAACATACTTCTTAAAAAATTTTCTCTTGTAGTATTTAAGTATTCACCAGATAACTCTGATTTATCAGAAAAAGCAACTGCATGAACAACAAAATCGATTTGGCCCCACTTAGCTTTGATATCTTCAAAAAGCTTAATAATTTCCTCTTTTTTTTCAACATCGCAACTGAGTGTCACATTTGAATTTAATTTTTCTGCTAAAGGAATAACTCTTTTCTTAAGCGCATCTCCTAAATAGGTAAATGCTAATTCTGCACCTGCTTCAGCTAATTTTTTAGAGATGCCCCATGCTATAGATCTTTCATTGGCAACGCCCATAATTAATCCTTTTTTACCTTTCATTAAATTCATTGATTAGACTTTCTCAAATACTAGTGTTGCATTGGTTCCACCAAATCCAAAACTATTAGACATTATAGAATTTAATTTAATATCTTTTTCAACTTTAGTAACAATTGGATATTTTTTTGCTTCATCATCCATATCATTTATATTTATTGATGCGGATATAAAGTTATTTTTCATCATAATTAAACTATAAATAGCTTCATGTACTGAAGTTGCTCCCAAAGAGTGACCCGACAAAGATTTTGTAGAACTTATTTTTGGTAAATTATTCTTAAAAACTTCTCCTACAGCTTTTAACTCTGTAATATCTCCAACTGGAGTTGATGTTCCGTGAGTATTGATATAATCAACTTTATTTTTGCTTGTGCTTAAGGCCATTTTCATACATCTAACTGCACCTTCGCCTGATGGTGCAACCATATCATATCCATCAGAAGTTGCTCCATAACCAGTTAGTTCAGCATAAATTTTTGCACCTCTTGCTTTCGCATGTTCATATTCCTCTAAAACTAAAACACCTCCACCTCCAGATATTACAAAACCATCTCTAGTTTTATCATATGGTCTAGAGGCTTTTTGTGGAGTATCATTATATTTTGAGGATAATGCTGTCATTGCATCGAACATAGCTGTCATTGCAAAATGAACCTCATCACTTCCACCAGCAAATATTATATTTTGTTTTCCTAATTGAATTAATTCCATCGCGTTTCCAATGCAATGCCCGCTCGTAGCACAGGCTGAACTGATAGTATAATTTACACCTTTAATTTTAAATGGCACTGCAAGTGTTGCAGAAGCTGTACTTGACATTGTTCTAGGAACAACAAATGGACCCATTCTTTTTGGACTTTTTTCCCTAGTTTTATCGGCAGCCAATATGACATTTTCAATTGAAGGACCTCCTGATCCCATGATCATGCCTGTTGAAATATTACTCACATCCTTTTCCTCTAATCCTGAGTCTTTTACAGCTTCAGCCATAGAGATATAGTTGTACGCAGATCCAGGTCCCATAAATCTAATGAATTTTCTATCGACATGATCTTCAAGTTTAATATTGGGCTTACCATGAACGTGGCTTTTCAAATTATACTCCTTATATTCTTCACTAAATGAAATTCCAGATTTTGAATTAATTAATGAGTCAAACACTTCATTTTGATTATTTCCTAAACAAGAAACAACTCCTAAACCAGTGATAACTACGCGTTTCATGATTTAAATAATCCTACTTTTAAGTTTTCAGTGGTATAAATTTTTTTTCCATCAGCTAACAAAACTCCATTAGCCAAACCTACTGTAGTACCTTCTTTTATTAAAACTCTTTTCATATCAATTATATATTCTGCCATTTTAACATTTTTTAATACTTCACCTGTAAATTTTACTGATCCAACACCCAAGGCCCTTCCTTTTCCTGGGTTTCCAAGCCATCCAAGATAAAATCCTACTAGTTGCCACATGGCATCTAAACCCAAGCATCCTGGCATTACTGGATCTTCCTTAAAGTGACAATCAAAAAACCAAAGATTGTCTTTAACATCCAGCTCTGCTTTAATTAGACCTTTTTTAAAAGCGCCTGAATCATCTTTAATTTTTGTTATTCTATCAAACATCAGCATAGGAGGAAGAGGCAATTTTGCGTTGCCAGGACCAAAAAGATCACCATTTCCGCAGCTAATTAACTCTTGATAATTATACGATGTTTTTTTCTCCATGATTTTTTAGACCTTAATACTTTATTTGTAATAATTATAATATATAAATTCATAATAATTGTTATAAATTAGGCAAAATATGGAAAATAAAGAGACTTTTGTTAAAAAATTAAGATCTTCAGGGCTTAGACCAACTAAACAGAGACTTGAGATTTGTAAAGTTTTATATGAGCGAGATAAAACTTTTCATTTTACAATCGAGGAACTATCAAAAATTCTTAAAAAAAAATCTAAAAAAAGTATTTCACTAGCAACAATTTATAATACCGTTCATGCTTTTAAAAATAAAAATTATTTAAAAGAAATTTCTATTAATTCAAATAAAAGTTATTTTGATACAAATGTGTCAAATCATCATCATTTTTTTAATGAAAGTACTCACGAACTTATAGATTTGAAAGATACTGATGTTGGAGTGATAAAAATAAAAAAGAAAATACCTGGCAAAAAAATTAAGTCAGTTGAAGTTTTAGTTAAAATTAGTAGCTAGTTTTTTAAAATATTACAAAAAAATTAAATCTTACCGAGACATTTTTGCATTATTGACACTACTTTAGAATCATTATAATGTAAGTTCAGGTATAAATATGGGTAAAAATTTCGTTGAAGAACAATCAAAATGTCCGTTTACAGGTGCAGGCACTCCACCAAAACATGCTACTGGAAAAGGAACAACAAATAGAGATTGGTGGCCAAACGGATTAAATTTAAAAATACTTAGCCAACATTCATCATTGGTTGATCCAATGGATAAAAAATTTAATTATTCAAAAGAATTTAAAAAACTTAATTTTAAAGCGCTAAAAAAAGATTTGCACAAATTAATGACAGACTCCCAAGATTGGTGGCCAGCAGATTATGGTCATTACGGACCTCTATTTATCAGACTAGCATGGCATGCTGCGGGCACATATAGAACCGGAGATGGACGAGGCGGAGCTGGAACTGGTAATCAGAGATTTGCTCCATTAAATAGTTGGCCAGATAATGTTAATTTAGATAAAGCAAGATTATTACTTTGGCCAATTAAAAAAAAATATGGCAAGAAAATATCTTGGGCTGATTTATTTATTTTAGTTGGAAATATTGCCTTAGAGTCAATGGGATTTAAAACTTTCGGTTTTGGCGCAGGGAGAGAAGACATATGGGAACCCGAAGAAGATATATATTGGGGATCAGAAAAAGAATGGCTAGGAGTAAACCGATATAGTGGTAAGAGAGATTTAGAACAACCTTTAGGAGCATCTCACATGGGATTAATATATGTTAATCCACAAGGACCTGATGCGAATCCGGATCCTTTGCTAGCAGCACATGATATTCGTGAGACTTTTGGTAGAATGGCAATGAATGATTACGAGACAGTAGCACTTGTTGCTGGAGGACATACATTTGGAAAATCTCATGGAGCAGCCCCAGAGTCTCATAAAGGACTAGAACCAGAGGGTTCAAAAATTCAAGAACAGGCAACTGGATGGAATAGTAATTATAAAAGTGGAAAAGGTGTGGATACAATAAGTAGTGGAATAGAAGGAGCATGGACTACAAATCCTATAAAATGGGATATGGGTTATTTTGATAACTTATTCGGATACAATTGGGAACTTACGGAAAGTCCAGCTGGAGCGCACCAATGGAAGCCCAAAAAGAATGGACGTGACGTTGAAATGACCCCAGATGCACACGAAAAATCTAGAAAAAATTTGCCGATGATGCAAACAACAGATTTATCATTAAAAATGGATCCAAAATATGGTCCTATTTCAAGACATTTTCATAACAATCCAAAGGAGTTTGCAGATGCTTTTGCAAGAGCTTGGTTTAAACTTACTCATAGAGATATGGGGCCAAGAGCTTGCTATTTAGGTCCTGACGTTCCAAAAGAAAAATTAATTTGGCAAGACCCAATTCCAAAAGCAAAATATAAACTTAAAAACAAAGACATAAAACAATTAAAATCAAAGATCTTAAAATCTGGTCTTTCTATATCCGAATTAGTATCTACTGCATGGGCCTCAGCGTCAACTTTTAGAGGATCGGATAAAAGAGGTGGAGCAAATGGTGCAAGAATAAGACTAGAGCCACAAAAAAGTTGGGAAGCTAATAATCCGAAAAAATTATCAAAAGTTCTTAGCAAGTTGGAAAAAATTAAAAAAAGTTTTGATACAAAAAAGAAGATAGTATCAATTGCCGACTTAATAGTTTTAGCTGGAGGCACAGGTATTGAAAAGGCTGCAAAAAAAGCAGGACATAAAATAAATGTTCCTTTTAGCTCCGGGCGTGGAGATGCTTCACAAGATCAAACTGACAAGTTCTCATTTGGATTGCTTGAACCTAAAGCAGATGGTTTTAGAAATTATGTAACTAGAAAAACTAATGGACACGGTAAAATTTCAATTTCGGCTGAAGAGATGCTTATTGATAAAGCTCAACTAATGAAACTTACTGCTCCTGAAATGACTGTTCTTGTAGGTGGAATGAGAGTTCTTAATACAAATTTTGATGGATCTAATTATGGTGTATTTACAAAAAAAACAGAAGCTTTAACAAATGATTTCTTTGTAAATCTTTTAGACATGAATACTTCATGGAAAGAAATTGATAGAGAAGAGACTTTATTTGAGGGACGAGACCGAAAAACAAATAAAGTTAAGTGGAAAGGGACTCGTGCAGATCTTATTTTTGGTTCGAACTCTCAATTAAGAGCTTTAGCTGAGGTATATGCATGTGAAGATTCAAATCCAAAATTTATTGATGATTTTGTTTCTGCTTGGACTAAAGTCATGAATTTGGATCGTTTTGACTTAAGATAAATTAAAAAAAAATCATTGAGAACGATTATCATTAAAAGTAATTTTCCCAAATTTTAAAAGTTTTTTTGCAAACGATTATCATTAACACTGAATTTAATTGAAAAAATAAAAACAATTCTTATTTTAATATTATGAAAACTGAAACATATAATTGTAAAAAATGTGGTTTATCCATTTCGTCTACTTGTTCGAAGTGTGATAGAGTTGTTGATGTAAAAGTTCTTGATGATGGTTGTATTGTCCAAACGACAAAATGTTCTGATTGTGCAAATGTACCTGTAATCAAAGATATTTGCGTTACAAGATAAACTTAGTTAAACTGAATTAGTAAAATACTTTATTCTGTTTTACCCCACAAGTTGTCTGTTTTGATCCAGCCACTAAAACCTCCTGTTTTTACATTACACCATTTTTTTTTACAATCCTTGTATAGAAGTAATCTGCCCTTCTGAATTCTTGCAATTGGTTTTGAGAAATTTGACGGTTTTTTAAATAATATTTTATTTTTAGTGACTATGAAAGATTTTGATTTTTTTAATTGAGAAATATGTATCCAACCACTATTTTTTTTTAGGTCTATTATTTTTGTAAAATTTTCTTTTTTATCAATTACTTTGAGAGGTAAATTAGTTTTTCTGTATATATACTTTACTTCGTAGTCGAATCCAGGACCATATCTAACATTTACCTTATTTTTTTTTAAAGAAAGAAAATAATCGTCTGAAAAAGAGAAAGAAGGAAGGTAGATTAATATAAAAAATAAAATTAAAAATTTTTTCATTAACTAGAGTTTGATATTTATTTTTTTTTAAACTTAACTTTTCTAAAGTTTAGATTTAATAAGTCTATTATTAATAATTGATTTTTTAAGTTTTGACCAATTTCTATTATCATTTTTAGAGCCTCGTTTGCTTGAGTTGCGCCAACAATTGATGCTGTTGTTCCAAGAACACCCTCAAACTCACAATTTAAAATATCATCTGAAATTTCATCTTCTTGATAAAAACTTTTTAGAGATGCTGTATTCTTATCTTTGAAATCAAATGTAAATACATGCCCATCAAATTTACTTATCGCACCTGTAACTAGTTTTTTTTTGAATTTTGAACAATAATCATTAACAAGGAATTTAGTTTTAAAATTATCTGATCCATCAATAACAAGATCATAATTTCGAATTATGTTTTTTATATTTTTTTCGTTTAGTCTTATGTTAAATGTTTTAATCTTAATATTAGGATTAATATCTTTAAGTTTTTTAGCTGCTACACTAACTTTTGATTTTTTAATATCCTTAGAATTAAATAAACTCTGTCTATGAATATTTGAAAGATTGACAATATCGTTATCTACTAGACCAATTGATCCAACTCCAGCTCTGATTAAATTTTCTGAAGCCGGACATCCCAAGCCTCCCATACCAACAATCAAAATTTTGGAATTTAAAATTTTTTTTTGTCCTGTAGCTCCTACATTTTTAAGAACTAATTGTCTTGAAAATCTTTCAATTTGAGATTTACTTAAATTATTGCTCATTTACCAGTTGAACCAAAACCTCCCTCACCTCTTGTTGTTTCTGGAAGTTCATTTGTCTCTTCTATTTCCATTTTATTAATTGGAGTTAAAACCATTTGAGCAACCCTATCACTATTATTAATAATAAAATTTTCACTTCCATGATTAAATAAAATGATTTTTAGTTCTCCTCTATAATCACTATCGATTGTTCCTGGTGTGTTTAGAACAGTAATATTATTTTTTGCAGCAAGTCCTGATCTAGGTCTAATTTGAATCTCATATTCATTAGAAAAAGCTAAGGATAATCCAGTTGGTACAAGACATGATTTGCCTGGTTTAAGCTCTATTGGTTCTTCTATAAACGCCATTAAATCCATACCAGATGCACCACTCGTTTTGTAAGAAGGTAATTTTACATAAGGATTTAACTTTTTAATAAAAACTTTAACCATTAGTTTAAATGATTAATAATTTTTTCCACTACTTCATCCGATATATCAGATTTAGATTTGTATGAAATTTTTTCTTTTTTACTATTTTTATAAAAAATTGAAATTTCATTAAAATCTGAGTCAAAGCCAATTTTTTTATTAGATACATCATTTGCTATTATCCAATCACAATTTTTTTCATTAAGTTTTTTGTTTGAATAATTTTCTAAATTATTTGTTTCTGCAGCAAAACCAATAACAAGTTTTGGTCTTAAAGAATTATGGTTTGAAATATAGTTAAGAATATCTACATTTTTTTCTAATACTAGATTAATCTTATCTTCTTTTTTTATTTTTTCCTTAGAAATTTCTTTTGCTTTATAATCACCTACAGCTGCTGAAAATATAGCAACATCAACGGGCAAGCTATTTTGTGTTGCCCGAAACATCTCTTCTGCAGTTTCAACTTTGATTAAATTTATATCTTTCTCTACTTTCAAGCTTGTCGGCCCAGATATTAAAGTAGTTTCAAAACCTTTTTTTGATAAAGACTTTGCTAATGCATATCCTTGTTTTCCACTTGACTTATTTGAAATAAATCTAACTGGATCTATATATTCATGTGTTGGGCCCGCTGTAACAAGTGCCTTATATTTCTTATTTTTTGATAAATTTTTAAAATAGATTTCAATTTTTTCTTCAATTATTTTTGGTTCAGACATTTTGCCTTCACCAAATTCTCCACATGCCATATCCCCTATTTCAGGTCCAATAAAACTGAAACCATAATTTTTTAATTTAACCAAGTTTTCTTTAGTTGAAGGATGTTCCCACATTCTTACATTCATCGCTGGAACCAAAAATATATGTTTGTTAGATGCTAGTATGACTGTTGAAGCTAAATCATCCGAAGAACCTGAACTTATTTTAGCTATTGTATTTGCAGTTGCTGGGGCCACAATTATAATGTCAGACCATCTTGATAAAGATATATGATCCATTTCAGTTTCATTTTCTAAACTAAATAGATCGTCATAGACTTTTTCTTGTGAGAGGGAGCTTACTGACAATGGAGTAACAAATTGTTTTGCGCTTTTAGTTAATATAGTTTTAATTTGTGCCCCCTTCTTCTTTAGAGACCTGATTAACTCCAAACTTTTATATGCAGAAATACCCCCACATATAATCAAAAGTATTTTTTTATTTAAAAAATTATTCATCGATCAAATTAAAATACTAATAGGCCTATAATTACAAGTAATAATAAACTAATAGCTGCTTGGTTTCTAAAAGCAATTATTTCTGATTTAGCTTCATTTAAAGCATTATAAGAATTTGAATTTTGTGGTATTTGACCACTGGCTAAAAAACTTAAGGCTTGATTTGCTTTATCCATTATTTCGGGAAATTCAGGTAACTTTTTCAAAACTTCTGATGTACTTTTTAGAGTATCATTAAGAGTGTTGATTGGATCTTTTGTTTCTTTAAGCCAATTTTCTAAAACTGGTTTTGATGTTTCCCAAATATTTGTGTTTGGATTTAACTTTCTAGCAACACCCTCAACTACTACCATAGTCTTTTGTAATAATAATAGTTGTGGTTGGGTTTGCATATTAAATTTTTCTGTTACATCAAAAAGTTGTTTTAATAGTTTTCCACCAGAAATATCTTTCACGGTTTGTCCAAAAATTGGCTCACCAATAGATCTTAACGCTTGCGATAATTCATCAACAGGCACATTTTTTGGAACTAATCCAGCAGCAAGATGGACCTCAGCGACCTTTTTATAGTCTCTTTGAATAAAACCATACAAAATTTCAGCTAAAAATCTTTTGTTTAATTTATCCAATCTTCCCATTATACCAAAGTCTATTGGTATTATTTGTCCATTCTTATCTACAAAAATATTTCCTTGATGCATATCAGCATGAAAAAAACCATCCCTTACAGCATGTCTTAAAAAATGTTGTATAATATCTGTTGCAATTTTATTTGTATCAATATTTTGGCTTTGTAAAACTTCAGTTTCACGAATCGAATTCCCTTCAATCCAATCTAACGTCATTACATTTTCACTTGTAAAATTCCAGTAGATACTAGGAACTTTAAAACCTAAATCATTTTTTGTATTTTCAGCATATTCATTTGCTGCAGCAGCCTCGAATCTTAAATCCATCTCATGATTTGTAATCTGTTTTAAAAGAAATGTAACTTCAACTAATTTTAATCTCTTAGTTTTTTTTATCAGCGACTCTATTATATAGGCAAAAAACATTAGCGCATCAATTTCATCATTAAATATTTTTTTAATTTGAGGTCTTAAAATTTTTACTGCAACATCTTTAATTGTTCCATTGTCATCTATCTGAGCTTTATGTACTTGAGCTATAGAAGCGGCCGCAACTGGTTCACTTAAATTAATTATTGAATTAAACATTTGATCGCCTAAATCCTTTTTAATTATATTCTTTGCTTCAGATAGTGAAAAAGGTGGAAGCTTATCTTGGAGTGTTTCAAGTTGTTTAGATAAATCTTCACCAATAATATCAGGGCGTGTAGCCAAAAATTGACCGAGCTTTATAAAAGTAGTTCCCATTGACTGTAATGAACTTGATAATCTTTCTTTTTCATCGATATTAAAGTTAATCTCATCTCTTTTTTTTAAAGAGAAAGACAGAAGATAAAACAAAAACCTTATAGATTTTGGAACTTCATGAAATTTTGAAAAAATATCTAAAATTCCAGATTGAGCTAATTTTCTTCCAATTTTAAATAATATAACAAATCTTTTTATCATTTTATTTTCCAACCAGAGTGTATTGCAACAATACCTCCAGATAAATTTCTATATTTACAATTCTCAAACTTATTTTTTTTCAAAAGATCTATTAACTGATTTTGATTAACAAATTTTTCAATACTTTTTATTAAATACTCGTAAGGCTTTTTATCACCAACAATAGCCTTTCCAATTTTGGGAATAATTTTTGAATAATTTTTGTAAACAATATTTAGATTTTCATTATCTATTTTTGAGAACTCAAGGCATAAAAATCGTCCACCAGGTTTTAAAACTCGATAAGCTTCTGATAATGCTTTGTTTAAATTTTTTGTATTTCTTAATCCAAAACTTATTGTATAAAAATCAAAAGAATTATTTTTTACAGGTAAATTTTCAGCTGTACCTAATAACCATTTGATATTTTTATAATTTACTAATTTTTTTTTGCCTTTATCAATCATACCTTTATTGGGGTCTATACAAAAAATTTTTTCATTTTTATTTGTCAAATCTAAATAAAGTTTTGCTATATCACCAGTTCCACATGCCACATCTATCAAACTTTTTCCTTTTGAAGGGTTCATAGATAAAATAAAATCTTTTTTCCAGATTCTATGAACTCCAAAAGACATAAAATCATTCATTAAATCGTACTTATCAAATACTCTATTGAAAACTTTATCAACTAGCCCTTTTTTATTTTGAAGATATTGTTGCATATTAAATAAATTTTTATGATTATTAATATAGTGTGAAATGCCAGAATTACCAGAAGTAGAAATAGTTAAGCAATCGCTTGATAAAAAGATTAAATTAAAAAAAATTCAAAGAGTAGTAGTAAGAAACAGAAATCTTAGGTTCAAAATAACTTCAGAATTTGAAAAAGAACTCCTTAAAAAAGTAATAAAAAAAATATCTAGATTTTCAAAATATTTAATAATTAATTTTAAGGACAATACCTTTTGTATAATACATTTAGGTATGACAGGGACGATTCATTTAATAGAAAAAAATAAAAAAAAAGAGTATACGAATACTAGTTTTTACCAATCCCAAATACTTCCAAAGAAACATAATCATATTGAAATTCACTTCAATGAATTTAAAATTATTTATAATGATCCAAGGAGATTTGGTTTTTTTAAGTTAGTAAAAAATAGAAATGAATTATTCAAAATATTTAAAAATTTTGGACCAGAACCTTTTAGTAAAAAATTCAATTTACAATATATAAGAAAATATTTCAAAGGTAAAAACAAGAATATTAAAAATTTTTTAATTGATCAAAAATTCGTATCGGGAATTGGTAATATATATGCAAGTGAAATATTATATCTTTGTAAAATAAAACCTTTTAAAAAAGGAAAAATACTATCTATCGAAGAGTGCAAAAAAATTATTTATTTTTCAAAATATGTTCTTAAAAAATCTATTCAAAAAGGTGGATCAAGTATTAGAGATTTTAAAAATATATTAGGCTATATGGGTGGATTTCAGAAAGAATTCAAAGTTTATCAAAGAGAAAACTTGAAGTGCTATAGTAAAAATTGCAAAAGATTAATAAAAAAAAAATATATATCTAATAGATCAACTTTTTTTTGTAGCGCTTGTCAAAAATAATTTATTATTTTATTGACCATATTTAATTCTCAGGATATACCACAGCGCGTATGGCAAATACAAAATCAGCTATTAAGAGAATAAGAAGAATTGCTCGACAGACAACGGTAAATAGAGCTCGTAAAAGTAAATTTAAGAACGCTATAAAAAAAATGAACCTTTTAATTGATTCAAAAAAGAAGCAAGAAGCTTTAAAATTCTTACCTAAGTTGAATTCGGAACTAATGAGAGTCGCTAAAACAGGTCTTGTTAAGAGAAAAAATGCGTCAAGAAACGTTTCAAGGATCACGAAAAAAATATCAGCTTTGTAAACTTATCCACTTATAGTTGATTTAAAAAAAAACAACTACTCAACCAAAAGTATTTATACCAAATATAAAATTATTTTTTAAACTTGTTACTACATGTTGATGTCAAGTTTTTTTAAATTATTTTACTTAAAATTTTTATTTACCACTACAGATTTCATTTTTTATTTAAAAATTTTTTACATCAATAGGTTGAGACAAAAATGAATGCACTTATAGATTTTATTTTATTTTAAAATTTAAAAATATTTTATTGCATAATTTTGTTTTTAGCCTTAACTGAAGTTATTCCAAAAAAATTAATGAACAAAAATTTATCAAAAAACACAGCAGATATTTCTCAAGAAAAAATTGATTGGAGAGAAGTACAGGTTCGTATGAAACGTACTTTTGGTAATGATATTTTCGAAAGTTGGTTAAAAAAAATAAATTTCGTAGAAGAATTTAAAAATTATATTTTACTGTCTGTTTCAACGAGATTTATTAGGGATTGGATTACTTCAAGATATTTAGATGAAATTTTGAGGGTTATTAGAGAATTAAATAAAAATATTAATAGAATTGAGCTTAAAATTGATGAAATAAATCTTGAAAATTCTAAAGAAAATAAAAGCTCTGAAGTAGAAAAAAAAAATATATCATTTATTAAAGATAGTTTTTTACAATACAACAGAATAGATCAGAATAAAAATTTTGATAACTTTGTTATTGGCCAAAGTAATAAATTGGCGTTTGAAGCATCAAAAAAAGTAACAGAGAATTTGGCGCACTATAATCCACTTTATATCTATGGTGGAGTTGGAATGGGTAAAACTCATTTGTTAAATGCAATGGGTTTTATTTTAAAAAACAATAACAAAATAATGTTTATTTCAGCTGAGAGATTTATGTACCAATTTGTTAAGTCTATAAAATCAAATGAAATGGTAAAATTTAAAGATTATTTTAGAAATACCGATGTATTGATAGTTGATGACATTCAATTTATGAATGGTAAAGAAGCTATGCAAGAAGAGTTTTTTCATACATTTAATGCGTTAATAGAAAAAGGTTCTCAAGTTATAGTTTCTGCAGATAGGGCACCAAATAAACTATCTAGAATTCAGGAAAGAATTAAATCTAGATTTTCAGGAGGATTAGTTATTGATATTCAGAAACCTGATTTTGAATTGAGATATAAAATTGTACAAACTAAGATAGAGGAGCTAAGCACTTTAAATTATATCCAAATTAATATACCAGAAGAGGTTAAAAAATTTATAAGTACTGAAGTTAAAACAAGTATAAGAGAAATTGTTGGTGCAATAAATAGAGTTGTTTCATTTTCAAGAATTTACAACAAAGAGCCAAATTTATCAGAAACAAAAATTATACTAAAAGATTTACTAAATTTATCCGAAAACAATGTTACGATCGATCAAATTCAGTCACTAGTATGTAAGTTTTTTAAAATAAGTAAAAATGAAATGTTATCTTCTAGAAGATCTAGGTATTTGGTAAGACCGAGGCAAACAGCAATTTACCTAACTAAAATTCTTACCTCAAAATCATTACCGGAGATAGGTAGAGAATTTTCAAATAGAGATCATACAACTATTATACATTCAGTTAAAACAATTGAAAAATTGAAAAAAAGTGATTTAGAACTTTGTGCCAATATTGACACTTTAAAAAATAAAATTTTATATAACAAAAATAATGAAATTTAATGTTAACCAACAAGACTTACAAAAATCTCTAAATTACTGTCAGGGAGTAATAGAAAAAAGAAGTACTCTACCGATTTTATCAAATATTTTGTTAGAAGTTGGTAACTCAAAACTTACAATTACCGCAACTGATTTGGATTTAATTTTTATTCACCAAATCAATGATGTTGAAATTCTCGAAGAGGGAAAAACCACAACAACAGCATCAATAATGTATGATATTGTAAGAAAATTTTCTTCTGGCAAAAAGATTAATTTGTCATTAAGTGGGGAAAACAGATTACATGTTGAGTCAGAAAAATCAGTTTTTAATCTTAATTGTATTGGACCTTCAGAATTTCCAGTAACTGAAGAAAATTTTAATCAAAATGAATTTTCTATAAATTCAAAACAATTTTTAAAACTATTAAATAAATGTAAATTTTCAGTTTCCAATGATGAAACTAGACATTATTTAAGTGGAATTTATTTGCATCAAACACAGTTAGAGGAAAAAGTTTTTTTGACTGCTGCAGCAACTGACAGTCATAGAATGTCGATATCAAAACTTCGACTACCTGAAAAAGTTAATTTTGATCCAATTATTTTGCCAAAAAAAACAATTTTTCAACTATGTTCGCTACTTGAAGAATATGATGGTGTGGTTAAAATATCTAATATTAAGTCAAAGATTAAGTTTGAATTAAAAGATAGCATGTTAATTTCAAAACTTATTGATGGAAAATTCCCTAATTATGTTCAAGTTATACCAAAAAATAATCAAAAAAAATTAGAAGTTGATCTAAAATTATTTTTAGACTCAGTTGACAGAGTCGCGTCTGTTTCTTTAGATAAAAAAGATGGAGTTAAATTTAATTTAGAAAAAGATGTGCTAAATTTATCTGTAAACAACACTAATAGTGGCGATGGAAAAGAGAGTTTAAGTGTGAAATTTGATCATGATCTGAATATAAGTTTTAACTCAAGGTATCTAATTGATGTTGCTTCCCAGCTAGATGGAGAAAAAATAGAAATTTTTTTTAACGATACTGGTTCACCAGCTTTAATTAAAGATCCATCTGATTTCGATAGCATATATGTAGTTATGCCTATGAAAGGTTAATTTAAAATATCTAATTCAGCATAAATTTTATTTTGTAACATTTCTAAAAATTTTTCTTTATCCATTCCAGCTTCAATTGGTTTTAAAATTGAAATTGTTATGGTTAAATTTGGTTTTAATTTTTGTTTTTTTGGCCATGTATTTCCAGAGTTAATTGCAACTGGTTGACATTTTATTTTAAGTTCGTCGTATATTCTGCTTACACCTTTTTTGAATTGTGATCTATCATTAGGTGCTAATCTTGTACCTTGTGGAAAAATTATTAAAGGTCTACTTGATTTATTTATTAAGTTAGAAATTTTTTCAAAAAAATTAAGATTTTCTTTTGTCGTTTTGCCACGATCAATAGAAATTGAGCCAATTTTTATTAAATACCAACCAAATATAGGAATTTTTAATAATTCTTTTTTCAAAATAAAAATTGGAGAATTAAAAATTGTTTGCAAGAAAAAGGTTTCAAACATTGACTGATGAGATGAAGCAATGAAAAATTTTTCATTAGTAATTAAATTTTCTTTGCCTTTTATTATTATTTTTGTTGATAAAAAAAACTTTAAACATATTTCTGTCCAGTATCCCATCAGTTTACCACCAAACAAAACTATTTTTTTTGGTAGAAAAAAAGAAGGTAAAAATACAATAGAAATAAAAAAAATTCCTAAATAAAAAAAAATTGAAAATAAAAAATTTCTTATCATTTAAATCAAAAACTAAATCAAATCTTCTAGCTTTTGTCTTTTTTTAATTATATTAATCTTACGTCCTTTAATTAAGATTTCTGCAGGTTTTAATCTTACGTTATAATTTGAGCTTAAGGACATTCCATAGGCACCAACATCAGAAATTATAATTAAATCTTTTTCATTTAATTTTTGAAATTTCTTAACCGTTAAGAAACTATCTGTACTTTCACAAATCGGACCGACAAATTCATAAGTTTTTTTTGATGATGTTTTAATTTTATTTTCTGGAAGAATTTGATGTTTGGCACCATATAAAGCAGGTCTCATTAAATCATTCATTGCTGCATCTAAAATTATAAAATTCTTATTAGATCCTTGTTTAATATAAATTACCTTTGAAACTAGTATTGCGGTATTTCCAACAATTGATCTGCCTGGTTCAAAAATAATTTTTGCAGTATGTTTTTTTAAAATTTTCTTAATAGCAGCTAAATATTTTTTATAGTTTAAGTTTTTAACCCTTTTACTATAAGAGATTCCCATACCTCCACCTAAGTCGATAAATTCAAATTTATAATTTGATTTTTTTATAACTCCATCAACAACTTTCAACATTTTTTCAAATGGTTGGTGATTTAAAATTTGGCTTCCAATGTGAACGCTTATACATTTTAGTTTTATAAATTGAGAATTTTTTACGTATTTTACCAACTCTAAAAAATATTTTTCAGATACACCAAATTTATCTTGTTTTTTTCCTGTTGATATTTGACTTAATGTTTTTGCATCAGTATTTGGATTTAATCTTATTCCAATATTGACGCTCCTCCTTTTTCCCCTTGCAATTTTTTCAATTTCTAAAATTTCACTTTTTGACTCAGCATTAATCAAAAGTATTTTCTTATCAATTGCAAATCTCAACTCTTCTGATGTTTTGCCGACACCAGAAAAAACAATTTTTTTTGGATTAATACCTGCTTTTAAAGCCTTTGTTAATTCACCTAATGATACTACATCAGCACCTAAACCAAATTTTTTTATTTCTTTTAAGAGTTTTAAATTAGCATTCGCTTTAACTGCAAAACATACCAATGGATTTAAACTTTTAAAGTTTTTTTTAAAATTATTAATATTTTCTTTTAGTTTTTTATAAGAATAACAATAAATGGGTGTTTTAAAATTTTTTGCTAAATTTCTAACTTTGACACCTTCAATAAAAAAACTTTTACTTATATATTTCATTATATTTCTAATCTAATAGAACTAGTTATTTTTGCATTGTATTCCGGATCACCTTTTTTGCCACAAGAGAACAAAAAAAGTAAGCATAAAAAAATTAACATTATTTTTTTTTTCATTTTAGTTTTTTTTATATTTAGTTATCATTTTTTTAATATTAGCAAAAGAAGTTCCGCCAAATGATTTTTTTGAGTTTACTGAGTATTTTAGGTCAAAAACTTTTATTACATCTGATGTAAGTGTTGGTTCTATTTTTTTTAATTCATTTAAATCTAATTGATGTAGTTTTTTTTTCTTTTTTTCAGCGAAGTTAACTACCATAGCCGTAACTTGATATGCTTTTCTAAAAGACATATTATGATTTTTAACAAGGTAATCTGCTAAATCAGTCGCAGTAATGTAACCTGTTTCAGCAAGTTCTAACATTCTCTTTTTATTGGGACTAAAGTTATTTAAAACTTCATTAAGAATAGAAATGCAGTTTTTAAGGATTTCATTGGTCTCGAAAACTAATTCTTTATCATCTTGTAAATCTTTAAAATATGAAAGAGGTAATCCTTTTAAAATAGTTAGCATAGCAAATAGATTTCCAAAAGAATTTCCAGACTTTCCTCTAAGATATTCCAATAAATCAGGATTCTTTTTTTGAGGCATTATAGATGATCCAGTAACAACTTTATCAGAAAGATTTATTAAACCAAAACCATCTGAATTCCATATTATTAGTTCTTCAGCAATTCTTGATATATGTAAAGAACATACTGCAGATGCAAATAAAAAATCTAAAACAAAATCTCTATCAGCAACAGTATCTATAGAATTATTTGTGGGCTTTTTAAAACCTAATTTTTTTGTCGTAAAATTTCTATCAATATTAAAAGATGTTCCAGTTAATGCTGCAGCACCTAAAGGATTTTCAGCTAAATTTTCTAAATTATTCTTAAATCTTGATTTGTCTCTTTTAAACATTTCAACATAAGCCATCATGTAGTGAGCAAAAGAAACAGGTTGAGCATTTTTTAAATGAGTGAAGCCAGGCATAATTGTTTGAACATTTTTTTCTGCAATTTTCAGTATAGTTTTAGTTAGATTATCTAATTTTTTACTTATTTCATTAGTTGTTGATCTTGTCCAAATTTTAAAATCTGTTATCACTTGATCATTTCTTGATCTTGCTGTGTGAATATAGCCAGCGTCATCTCCAATAATTTCAAATAATCTTTTTTCAATATTTATATGAATATCTTCATATTTATGATTAAAAATAAATTTTTTTTTCTTAATTTCATTTTCGATTTTATTTAAACCATAAATTATTTTATTTTTAATTTTAAAAGATATTATTTTTTGTCTAAAAAGCATTTCAACATGAGCCATCGATGCTTCAATATCTTGTTTGTAAAGATTTTTATCAATTTCTATTGAGCTACCAATCCTTTGAAATAAAGTTGAGCTTTTTTTTTGGATTCTAGTTTTCCAAATTGTTTGGTTGTTTTTATTTTTTGCCATGATATTTAACTATACTCATTTAGTATGAAATTTTTAGTATTAAAATTTTTAAAAAATATATAAATATTCTTATGCAGTTTTCTCTTAATACAATAGTAATAAAACCCGAAAAAAACCTTCCTATAACTAATGCGATAATTTTACTTCATGGATATGGAGGAGATGGAAAAGATATAAGCATGCTAACTTTGAATTGGAGAAGATTTTTACCTAATACGGTTTTCTTGTGTCCAGATGGGCATGAAATATGTTCAATAAATCCTACGGGCTTTCAGTGGTTTGATTTATCAAAGGAAGATCCTGATTATATATTAAATCAATCTATCAAAGCTGAAAAAAAAATATTAAAATTTATAGAAGAGGTTAAAAAAACTTTTAATTTAGATTGTTCAAATATTTGCCTTTCAGGTTTTAGCCAAGGAAGCATGTTATCTATAAATTTAGGTTTAACTAGCAATGAAAATTATTCTTGTATCGTTGGTTTTTCTGGAAAAATAATAAATAAAGAGGATCTATTAAAAAGAAAAAAATCGAATACAAAATTTCTTTTAATACATGGAGACATAGATGAAGTTGTTCCAGCTACAAGTTTATTAGAGGCAAAAGATTTTTTATTACGAAATAATGTTGATGTACAAACAAATTTAATTAAGGGTTGTGGACATAATATTCCTGTTGAAGCATCTAGTTTAGCGTTAAATTTTATTAGAAAAAATATATAAGAGTAACAAAAGTTTAATAAACATTTAGTTCTATTGAAAAATAAATTGAATTAAGTTACTCTAAGATTATAAATGACTTTTATTGATCAAAACGCTTCACTAGAAAAATGCCCAGCATTAGTTTTAAATGCCGATTACAGGCCTTTAAGTTATTATCCTTTATCTTTATGGAGCTGGCAAGACTCTATAAAATCAGTTTTTTTAGATAGAGTTACGATTGTAAGTAATTACGACAGAGTAATTAGGAGTCCTTCTCTTTATATGAAATTGCCAAGTGTTATTGCTTTAAAAAGTTATGTAAGTCCACAGTCAAATCCAAATTTTACTAGATTTAATGTTTTTTTAAGAGATAAATTTTCTTGTCAATATTGTGGTAGTAAAAATGAATTAACGTTTGATCACTTGTTGCCTAGATCAAAAGGAGGAAAAACTGACTGGGATAATGTTGTTACAGCATGTTCAAACTGTAATGTAAAAAAAGGTGGACGTTTGCTAATTCATTCAGGAATGAAACTTAACAATAAACCATTTCAACCTACTACTGAAGATTTACATAAAAATGGGAAAAATTTTCCACCAAATTTCTTGCATGAAAGTTGGATGGATTATTTATATTGGGATGTTGAGTTAGAACCTTAATTATATTTTTTCTGAAATACTAATTGCAATTTTTGAGCCAGTTTTAATAGCTCTATCTAGTAAAAAATAAATACCTTTTTTTGTTGCTCCTTTTTCATATGCTATATTTTTATGATGGATTTCATCTTCTCTAAACTTTTTAATTTTTTCTTTTAGCTCTTTTTCATCTGTTTCCAATTGATTTAACTGATTTAAATAGTGTTTATCAATAACTTCCTCAACTGATGCTGTGCATAACATTGCTGCTTTTTTTCCAAGTATAGTAGACCCAAAACCCAGCCCGACTCCTAGAAGATCCCACAAAGGTAACATTTTAGTAGGTCTAATATTTCTTTTTTTAATCTCATTTTCAAAGTAATCACAATGCTCCTTTTCATGCACTTTCATTTCCTCTATTATTTTTTTTAAGTTTTCATCTTTAATAAAAGTGTTTAAAGCTAGTAACTGACCTTCATATATTTTAATTGCCCCACGTTCACCCGCATGGTCTACTCTTATAAATTCTTTAACTTTAATTGGATCTGTTTTTTTCATTTTTTATTAATTTAACAGTATATAGACTAATAAATATTGAAATAAATAAATTTATAGTCGCAAGAGAAAAGCCAAATATTCTAAAATTTATTTCTTTACAACTTGGCAGGTTGTTATTTAAAGATTTAATAATATCAGTCTTATCAATTAGGTCTATATTAGCATTTGAACATCCAGAAAATTCACTAAAAATATTATTTTCTATGCCTACGTGATATCCTGACAAAAAAGAACTTAGAATAAATATTGTAGCCAAAAAATATAGCCAATTAATTTTTTTTTCCGAAGCAAATCCTAGGAAACAAATAAAAATAGCAATAATGTATGGCACTCTTTGATATAAGCAAAGCTTGCAAGGCTTTTGATTTAATGCAAATTCAATGTATATGGCACTTAGCAATGAAAATATACTTATAAAGAAAATAAATAAAAAATATTTTTTTAAACTAAAGTTTAGATCCATAATTTAACTAGTAAATTTTATCAGAAAATTATAAACGAAATAAGCAAATATTATTAAAATTATCGATATAATCACCGATACTAAAAGTAATTTTTTTTCAATAATTTTTTTCATTGCTGGTCCAAAATTTCCTATCAAAAAGGCAATTATAAAAAATCTCGAACCTCTAGTTATAAAAGAGATAATAATAAAATATAAAAAATTAAAGTGTACGAATCCGCTTGTAATTGTTAATAACTTAAAAGGTACTGGTGTAAATCCAGCAATTGCTAATAATGTCATCCAGGCAATAACTCCACCTTCGGTAGATACTTTGTTTTTTAAAAAAGATGTATTATCTACATTATAAAGTTCAAATATTTTAATTCCTATTTCGTTAAAAAAAACATAGCCTATAAAATAACCCAAGCATGCGCCTAGGACTGAACATACAGTTGCAATTAACGCAATTTTTAACCATTGCTTACGTTTTGCAATAGTCATAGGAATAATTAAGACATCTGGCGGGATTGGAAAAATAAAACTTTCTATAAATGAAATTAGACCTAAAAAAAACTTTGAACTTTTGTGTGCCGCCAATTTTAAAGATTTATAGTATAATTCTTTAAACATTTTTTGGTTTTAATACAAATTGAGTTCTTATACTATTTAAATTTATAATAATAATTTATGGAAATTAAGGGCGAATGGCGGAACTGGTAGACGCGCACGACTCAAAATCGTGTTTCGCAAGAAGTGAGAGTTCGATTCTCTCTTCGCCCACCAAATTATGAGCAAAAATGATGAAAACTTTAGAAATTAATAAAATTAATAACTTAGTTGAATTATTTTTTAAACAATATGAAAATCAATCAGATAAGAATAAAATATTATTATCTTCTCTTAAGGAACCAAAAAAAAATTATAATTGGCAAGAAACAATTAATTTAATTAAAAAATTATCAGAAGAATTAAAGAAATTTACAAATAAAGGCGACAGATGCTTATTAATTTCTGAAAACAGACCAGAATGGTTTATTTCTGATCTATCTGTTATGTTATCAGGATCAATTACTGTTCCTGCATATACAACATATGCCGAAAGAGATTATGAATATATTATAAATGATTGTAAGCCATCAGTAATTCTTGTTTCAGATACAGAACAATTTAACAAAGTAAAGAATATAACCAAGAGTAAAGACTTTATAAAAAAGATATTTTCTTTCGATAAGTTAGAAAATGTAAACGAAAATGAATATCAAAATATAAATAATTTATTTTCTAATTTAAAAAATGTTAACACTATTCCCAAAATCTATATAAATAGAAAAGATCCTGCTTGTATTATTTATACCTCTGGAACACAGGGGAATCCAAAGGGAGTTATTCTAAGTCATGGTGGAATTTTAAATAATTGTGAAGGCGCAATTGAAATTTTAAAACCATTAATAAAAAAAGATCAAACAAGATTTTTAACTTGGCTACCGTTATCTCATTCTTATGAGCATACAGTTCAATTTGTTCAAATTACAGTTGCAGCTAGAGTATTTTACGCAGAGAGTATAGAGAAGTTAATAAAAAATATGAATGATTGTAGTCCAGAAATTATGACTGCTGTTCCAAGATTTTATCAAAATCTTTATCAAAAAATTAACGCAAATTTTAATAAAACAACAGGAGTTAAAAAAATTTTGGTTCAAAAAATGCTAAAACTCGGACTTAAAAAAATTAAAAAAGAACCACTAAATCTTATTGAAAAAATCCAGGATGGAATTTTAGAGAAAATTATAAGAAAAAAAATTAAGAGTCAATTTGGGGGATCTCTAAAAACCTTCGTTTCAGGAGGAGGAGCTCTTGATAAGGAAGTAGGCTTTTTCTTAAATGCTATAGGCTTACCTACTCTACAAGGATATGGTCTAACAGAAACATCTCCAGTTGTGAGTTGTAATCCTATTTATGACATTAGAGTAGAAACAGTTGGGCCTCCATTTAAAGGAAATGAAGTAAAAATTGCTGAGGATGGGGAAATCCTAGTAAAGGGTGAAAATGTTATGCTCGGCTACTGGAACAACAAAGAAGAAACAGACAAAGTTTTAAAAGATGGTTGGCTTCATACAGGAGATATAGGAGTTTTTGAAAAAAATTATTTAAAAATAACTGATAGAAAGAAAGATATTTTAATTACACCTGGTGGAGATAATATTTCGCCATTAAAAATTGAAAATGAATTAGTAAATTCGGAGATAATTGATCAAGCAATTGTTTATGGAGACAATAAACCGTATCTTGTTGCGTTATTAGTTCTTAATGATGAAAAAAAGTCTTCGACAGACGAAGAAATCAAACTAGAAATTAAAAAAATAAATAGTAAAATATCTAAAATTGAAAATATTAAAAAATATTTTACAATTAATGAAAAATTTTCAATTGAAAATGGAATGTTAACACCAACATTAAAGTTAAAAAGATT
>CACHQT010000001.1 GCA_902582105.1 uncultured Pelagibacteraceae bacterium | reverse complement strand
TTTTATTTTTTTTCAATTATTGACCAAATCTTAAACTTTTGGTTACTATTTCGTTTTCCAAAGTTTTAATATCTATTTTAATACTTTTATCCGCTCTCATGTCTTTGCCATCTCTCCATATGCCCGCAGCTAAATGCATAATACCAATTTTATAATTTGGCAAATAAGGCTCAACAAAAGAATTGCTTCTCTCATCAAATTTCGGTAATAAATTACTCGCAATCCAATTACAGTTTATAGGTAGAAATTCAGTTTCTACATTATCTATATACACGCTCATATTTATCGCCAAACCTTCAGATCCAAAAATTTTACCTGAACCTAAAGCTTTCTCTAAATTTGTCTGCCAAATTTTCCAGCAAGGTGAATTTTTTTCGAGTGAAAAAACTCCAATATTAATATGTGGAGCAAATGCTAACTTTCTTGCATTATCCAGTCCTACTTTTGAACTTATTGCATGTTTAAAATTTTGAGATTTAATTATTGCCAATTTTCCAAAAATCCAATTTACTTTGGACATAACTTTATAACCAGGCCCCAAAGTTTGGGTTATTCCCAACTTTCCATTATCACAAGCTTTAAAATATAATTCTATGCATTTCCAGTCATTTACCCATGCATCACAGTCTATCCACAAGTATTTTTCATATTTAGGAAAATAGCTAGGTAAAAATGCTCTAGAAACTTGGCTTTTAAGCCATTCTTTTCCTCTAACTTTTATTGCGGGAACTTTAATGTCCCATTCAGCACTTTTTATTTCATCAACTTTTGGTAATAATATTTTTTTTTGATCTTCACTAAGTCCTGCATCTAAAATGCATATAGCTGTAGACGAACTATTGTTGAATTGTTTAATTGAGTCGAGTAATTCATTTAATAGATAAAAATAATTTGAGTCGGCTAAAGAAACAATTGTATTTTTTTTCATCTATAAAACATCTTCGGGCTCTTGGTCATTCAGCTTACTTTCATTTTTATAATCTTTTTTTAATTTTAAAAAGTGTATTGCGCTTGCTGGAATCAAAAAAAGATAAAATATACAACCAATAATAAGAGCTTTGAATGGAAAAATTAATAATAAACCAAACAAAAGAACAACACTGAAAAGTAAAAAGATTGTTGTGCTTCTTGGTACAACAATCTTTTTAAAAGAATAAGTTGGCATTTTGCTAATTAATAGTATTGAAATAATTATAAATATAATTGGCGTAATCGCTTGATAATTTAAATTAAATAAATCAAAACCACTTGATTCATAAATCAATGGGCTTAAAACTAAAATACCCCCAGCCGGTGATGGAACTCCTTCAAAAAAATTATCCTTCCAAGAAGACTCTCCCCCAGTATTAATATTAAATCTAGCTAATCTTAAAGCTACACAAACTACATAAATTAATGATATTAACCACCCTACTTTTCCAAGAGAATTTAACTGCCAAAAATACATTATAAATGCTGGAGCAACACCAAAGCTAATTACATCAGTTAAAGAATCTAATTCTTTTCCAACTCTTGAGGTGCCTTTTATTAATCTAGCAATCCTTCCATCTAATCCATCGATTATTGCTGCCAGCAAAATTGCAATTATAGACAATTTGTAATTTCCATTTAATGCAAAATTAATTGAAGTTAAACCAATACAAACTCCGATAAGCGTTAATGTGTTAGGCAGTATAACTCTAGCCTTGGTTTCAGTTACTATCTTAAAATTCTTTTTTGGCTCATTCATCATTTTATTTTTTTGCTAAAATTGTTTCCCCTGCAATAGTTTTTTGATTAACTTTAACAAGTGGATTGTAGTTCTCAAAATAAATATCTGCTCTACTTCCAAATCTAATCATCCCAATTCTATCACCTTGATTTAATTCATCATTTTCTTTTACTTCACAAACTATTCTTCTCGCTATAAGTCCTGCAATCTGAACAACAATTATTTCTTCCCCACTAGAATTAGAAATTTTATAATAATTTCTCTCATTGTCTTCGCTCGCCTTGTCTAAAGATGCATTTAAAAACTTTCCTGGTTTATATAAAATTTCAGTAACTTTTCCTGAACAAGGTGTCCTATTAACATGACAATCAAAAACATTCATAAAAATGCTTATTTTTTTAAATTTTTTATCTTCAAGGTTAAGTTCTTTTGGTCCATTTGTATCTTCTACTTGTAAAATAAGTCCATCAGCTGGACTGACAAGATAATTATCGTCGTTGATAGAAACCCTGTCTGGATCTCTAAAGAAATAGTAAACCCATATTGTGAGGACTAATCCTATTAACCCTAAAAAATCACTTATAAAATACAAAACTAAGGTTGCAAAACCGAATATAACTAAAAATTTATACCCCTCGTTATGGATCTTTGGAAAAACTTTATCTATCATAATCCTTAATTTGATAATTTTTGTTTAATATGTATATAAAATGCTTAAATTCAATTAGTAAGATAACATCTAAATATGAGCAAAATTAAGGTAAAAAACCCAATAGTTGAGTTAGATGGCGATGAAATGACCAGGGTGATTTGGAATTTCATTAAAAATAAACTCATTCTTCCATATTTAGATTTAAAAATCGAGTATTACGATCTTGGCATTAAAAGTAGAGACAAAACATCTGACCAAATAACAGTTGATTGTGCAAAAGCAATCAAAAAAAATGGGGTTGGAATTAAGTGTGCAACAATTACTCCTGATGAAAATAGAGTTAAAGAGTTTAATTTAAAAAAAATGTGGAGATCCCCAAATGGTACTATAAGAAATATTATTGGAGGAACAGTTTTTAGAGAACCGATCATTTGTAAAAATATTCCAAAATTAGTTCCTTCATGGACTGACCCTTTAATTATTGGACGACATGCATTTGGTGATCAGTATAGAGCTACAGATTTTCAAGTCCCAGGAAAAGGTAAACTAGAAATAAAATGGACATCAGAGGATGGGAAAGATGAAAAAAAATATGAAGTGTTTAATTTCCCTGGACCAGGTATTGCTTTATCAATGTATAATCTTGATAAATCTATAGAGGATTTTGCACGTTCTTGCTTCAATTATGGATTAATAAAAAAATGGCCAGTTTATTTATCAACAAAAAATACAATACTAAAAACTTATGATGGAAGATTTAAAGATATATTCCAGAAAGTTTTTGAAAGCGAATTTGAATCAAAATTTAAAAAAAATAACATTACATATGAACATAGATTAATCGATGACATGGTAGCTTGTGCAATGAAATGGAGTGGAAAATATATTTGGGCATGTAAAAATTACGATGGTGATGTTCAATCAGATACTGTTGCACAAGGCTATGGATCTTTAGGTTTAATGACCAGTGTGCTTCTTGCTCCAGATGGAAAAACAATGGAAGCGGAAGCGGCTCATGGAACAGTTACACGACATTTTAGAATGCATCAAGAAGGTAAAGAAACTTCTACAAATCCAATAGCATCAATTTTTGCCTGGACTAGAGGTTTGGCTCATAGAGGTGAATTAGATGGAAATAGTGAGTTAATTAAATTTTCTAGTTTATTAGAAAAAATTTGTATTGATTGTGTTGAAAGTGGCTCAATGACAAAAGACTTAGCTATACTGATAGGTTCATCAACCAAATATTTAAATACAAATCAATTTTTGGATAAAATTGACGGCAGTCTAAAAAAGAAATTAAATTAAGGTTTTTAATTTAGTAAAAGCTTCTTCTATTTTATCAGGTTTTGTTCCTCCAGCTTGTGCAAAATCTGGCCTGCCACCACCTCCTTTACCTCCTACTATTTCTGAAGCTATTTTTGCAAATTTTACAGCATCATATTTTTTCGTAAGTTTATCTGTAACTCCTACTGCCAGTCCGATTTTATTATCCTTGGTAGCAAAAATAATTACTATTCCTTCTGATATTTCTTTTTTACCACTATCGACCAATTTTCTTAAATCTTTAGAGGGTAGATCAATGACTTTTTGGAATCTTACTTTGGTGCCATTTATATTTTGATCTTTAATAATATTTTTTTCTTTATCTCCTAAAATATTTTTAACTGAAAGCTGTTCAAACTGTTTATTTAAATCTTTTATTAAATCTTTTTGATTTTCATTTTCTAAACTTGGTTTTCCACCAAGTTTTACAATTTGTTCTGAAATATTTTTAATAATTTCTTCATTTTTTTGTGAAGATAAGTCAGACAGCTTTTCTTTCTTCGTTAGATATTCTTCTAATTGTTTATCTCTTAAAGCTTCTACTCTTCTAACACCCGCAGCTATTGACGATTGACTTACAATCTTAAATTTTCCTATATCTCCAGTATTTCTAACGTGAGTTCCACCACAAAGTTCGGTTGAAAAATACTTATTTTTTTCATCACCCATGGAAAGAACTCTAACTTCGTCACCATATTTTTCTCCAAATAGCGCTAAAGCCCCATCATCAACGGCCTTTTTAGGAGTCATCAATCTTGTTTTTACCTCGGATTTCGTTTCGACCATTTTATTTACAAAATCTTCAATTTTATTTATCTCATCGTTTGAAATTGGTTTCATATGACTAAAGTCAAATCTTAATCTATCTGGAGCAACTAAAGATCCTTTTTGAGTTACATGTGTTCCTAAGACCCTTCTAAGAGACTCATGTAAAAGATGTGTAGCAGAATGATATGCCCTTATATTTTCTCTTCTTTTGACATCTATTTTCATTTCTACATTGTCATTTAAGTTAATAGAGCCCTTTTCAACTTTTCCATAATGTGCAAATAAGTCACCAAGTTTTTTCTGAACATCGGTAACCGTAAATTTAAAATCTCCAGAAATTAAATGACCAACGTCACCAACTTGACCTCCAGATTCACCATAGAAAGGTGTTTGGTTAACAATTATAACTGCTTCGTCCCCTTTATTTAATTTTTTTACTTCTTTGTTGTCTTTAATTAATGAAAGAACTACACCTTCAGCCTGATCTGTTTCATATCCCAAAAACTCAGTCGGTTCTATTTTATCTTTTATTCCAAACCAAATTTTTTCAACAGAACTATCACCAGATCCTTTCCAGTTTTTCTTAGCAAGGTTTCTACTTTCATCCATTAAAGATTTAAATTTTTTGTGATCAACCGAAAGTGATTTATTTTTTAAAATATCTTCAGTTAAATCTAAGGGAAAACCGTAAGTATCATACAGTTTAAAGGCAACTTCTCCAGGTAAAACTTTTTTAACCTCGTTGAGTTCATCATTCAAAATTTTCATACCTCTTTCAAGTAAAACTAAAAATTTTTCTTCTTCCGTTTTCAATGTTTCTCTAATAAGTGACTCTGCTCTTTTTAATTCTGGATAATTGCCACACATTTCTTCCATTAAAGTTTTAAAAATATTGTAAAATATTGGTTCCTTTGAGCCTAACAAGTGAGAATGTCTCATGCCTCTTCTCATAATTCTTCTTAATACATAACCGCGTCCCTCATTAGATGGCAAAACACCCTCTGCGATTAAAAAAGAGCTTGCTCTCAAATGATCCGCAATAACTCTAAAGCTTGACATATTTTTTTCATTTGGTTTTACTTTTACAATATCGCCAATAGAATTTATTAATTTTATAAAGTGATCTGTTTTATAATTATCGTGAGTTCCTTGAAGTAAAGCTGTTATTCTTTCTAGGCCCATTCCTGTATCTACGGATGGTTTTGGTAAATTTATTCTTTTATCTTTAGAAACTTGTTCAAATTGCATAAATACCAGGTTCCAAATTTCTATGTATCTATCTCCATCTTGATCTTTAGTTCCAGGCAATCCACCCTTCAAATGGTCTCCATGATCAAAAAATATTTCTGAACAAGGTCCGCATGGTCCAGTTTCTCCCATCGACCAGAAGTTATCAGATGTAGAAATTTTAATTATTCTATCCTCACCAAATCCAGTTATTTTTTTCCAAAGATCAAAAGCTTCGTCATCTTCGTTAAAAACTGTGAAATAAAGCCTATTTTTATCCAAGCAAAAATCTTTCGTTATTAAGTTCCAAGCTAATTCAATTGCTCTTTCTTTAAAATAATCTCCAAAAGAAAAATTTCCAAGCATTTCAAAAAATGTATGGTGCCTAGGTGTATAACCAACATTTTCTAGATCGTTATGTTTTCCACCTGCTCTTACACATTTCTGTGAAGTAGTGGCCCTTTGATAATCTCTTTTTTCAAGGCCAGTAAATACATTTTTAAATTGCACCATCCCAGAATTAGCAAACATTAATGTTGGATCATTATTTGGAACTAGGTTACTGGATTCTACAATCTTATGATCATTCTTTTCAAAATACTCAAGAAAAGTAGTTCTTATTTGATTTAATGATTTGTCAGCCATATTTTTAAAATACAGCTTTTTTATTTGATGTCTAGATAACAGTAGGGAAAAAAGGCGCTTAAAACAAGCGCCTTTTTAGATAACTAAAAGTTAATTCTTTTTAGGTGGGGTTTCTTCTTTCGATTCAGCCTTTACTTTTTCTTCATCTATTGGATTTCCTTCAATCTTCTTTGAAATCATCCCCGCTTTTTCTCGTATTGCCATTTCAATTTCAGCTGCTGCTTTTGGGTTTTGCTCAAGATAGAGTTTTGCATTTTCTTTACCTTGGCCAATCTTTTCACCTTTATAAGCATACCAGGCACCTGCTTTTTCTACTATCTCAGCTTTTGCACCAAGATCAATTAACTCACCTGTTTTGCTAATTCCTTTGCCATACATTAAATCAAATTCAACTACTTTAAATGGAGGTGAGACTTTATTTTTTACAACTTTTACTCTTGTTGCATTTCCTATAATTGCATCTTTTTCTTTGATGGCACCTATTCTTCTAATGTCCATTCTAACCGATGAATAAAATTTTAGCGCATTTCCTCCTGAAGTTGTTTCAGGACTTCCGAACATAACTCCAATTTTCATTCTTATTTGGTTAATGAAAATAACCATTGTATTTGTTCGTGAAATTGAGCTTGTTAGTTTTCTTAAAGCTTGACTCATTAATCTTGATTGCAGACCAACATGATGATCTCCCATCTCTCCTTCAATTTCAGCTCTTGGAGTTAAAGCTGCAACAGAGTCGACAACTAATACAGAAATTGATCCCGATTTAATTAATGTATCAGTTATTTCTAACGCCTGTTCTCCTGTATCAGGTTGAGATATTAATAATTCTTCAGTATCTACTCCTAATTTTTTTGCATAAACTGGATCCAAAGCATGTTCTGCATCTACAAATCCGCAAATACCTCCTGCTTTTTGAGCTTCAGCAACAACTTGTAGTGCAAGCGTTGTTTTTCCAGATGATTCTGGACCATATATTTCTATAATTCGCCCTTTTGGTAGTCCACCTATTCCTAATGCTAAATCCAAGCTTAAGGATCCTGTGGAAATGGACTCAATATCCATTGTAGTTTGTTGACCAAGCTTCATTACAGAACCTTTTCCAAAGTTGTCTGTAATCTGGCTAATTGCTGCGTCTAAAGCTTTATTTTTTTCTTTATTTTCTGAATCTTTCTCTTTAGTAGACTTAACTACTTTTAGGTTGTTTTTAGTCATTTTTTACCTCTTTTTTTGCGTTTTTTATCAATCGAATCATACTACTAAATGTACACATTTTGTTCTCATTAGCAATAAAAATATTAAGTTTGATAAAAATAACCTAATTTATTGGATTTTAAGATAACCGCTATTTAATAAACCAATAGATTTAAGTAAATTGAATCTTGCTAAAAGATAGTCTCTTTCAGAATTAGCTAAACTTATTTTTGAGTTTAAGAGCAAGGTATTAGATTGAATTAAATCAAGTGTAGATCTTCCAAGTCCAGATTCATATTCGGCACTTATTCCTTCATTTGCAAGCTCTGCTGCTTTAACTTGGGATTTTACCGAATTTAATAAACTTTCGGCTGATTGTAAACTTGCCCATGCACTTGCAACATCGGTATCATTTGATTTATGAGCATAATCAAATAATAATTTTTTTCTATTTTTTAAACTTTTACTTCTGTTTACTTCTGCAAAATTTTTACCTCCTTTAAAAAGAGGCCAAGATATAGTTGCTTTGACTGTTTCTTTATCTCTTTCATCAATAGTAGAACTTAAATCATCAGTTTTTGAGGACTCTAAGGACAATGTAGCTGAAGGAGAAAATTCAGATTTAGCAATTGTTACATCTTTTTCTGATTGTTCATATTCTAACTTGGATATGATTAAGTTCGGATTATTATTTTTAGAAATTTTGATTGCTTGGTTTAAGGATGATGGAATTTCAAAGTTAATTTCATAATTATTATTAAAATTATCTATATCTTCTAAAGGTCCAATCACCTTTTCATATTCCAACCTCGATGTAATGACCTCATTTTGTGAATCGATTAATTTTGCTTGAGACTCTGCTAAAGAAGATTCAGATTGTGCAACATCTGCTAAAGTTACTTGTCCTCTTTCTAGCCTTGATTGATCTGTTTCAACTTGTCTTTCTGATAAATTTACGTTGCTTAAATTAATTTCTAATTTTTCTTTTGCAAAAGCAAGGCCTGTATATGCTTCAACAGCTTTAAACAAAATATCTTGTTCTTTTTTTAAAAATTTTGCTTGTGCTAAGCTTAAACCGATTTTATTTTTTTCATATCCAGCGATACCCGCAAATCCTTGAAATAACTTTTGCTCAATTAAGACTGATTGAGTTTTTGGATTTACGTCAGTTACAGCAGAATTTGCTCCTGATCTATCTGTATTCTTGTCAGTGTCTTCGCTACTTTTAGATCCAGAAATAGTTATGCTAGGCAAAAATTCACTTCTTGAAATTTTAAAATCTTCCTCAGAAACATTTAAATTTTCACGTTCGGCATTTAATTCTGGATTGTTTTTATAAGCTTCTAACAGAGCCTCTGATAAAGATACTGCTTGCGCTAAATTAAAATTAATAATTATAAAAAAAAAAACTAAAAATATCTTTTTCATTATTTTTTTTGGTCTAGAGGATGATTTTCTCCATCATTAACTGGAATATTTTCTATCTCAAATGGTTTAACACCTTCAACGCAAGCTATATTTATACCATAAATTTTTGGATTTATTCTTGGCCTATTATGAGTGTGAATACCACAAACTTTACAAAAATAATGTTGGGCAACCTTTGTATAGAATTGATAAAGTTTTAAAAGATCTTTCCCTTTTATTAATTTAAAATCATTTGGTCCAAGAACTCCTATTATGTACCCTTTTTTCTTACAGATAGAACAGTTGCAACGCAATATCTTCTCAAATCCCTTTTCAGGAACATTAACTTCTGCTTCTACTCCTCCACAGTGACATGTTAATTTTTTCTTCATAATTTCTAATATTGATTGAATACATCATGTATTACCCCCTTTGCATTTTATTTTAAAGCTACTTTTAGATCCAGTTATCCACAGTACCTCCATATATTATTTTCAATGTTCACCTTTTGATTCCTTTTCGATTCACTTACAGACTCAAAATACAACCTATTTGACTATATTGAGTTATTATAGTATTAATAAGAACAAAACAAGAACATGAAAATAACTATACCATTTTATCTGCATAAAGCTGGGGCTGGCTTTCCCTCTCCTGCAACAGATTATATAGAAGAAGATGTCGATCTCAATGTCCATCTAATAAAAAACGTTCCAGCAACTTTTATTATCAGGGTTCAAGGAAAATCCATGACTGATGTTGGTATTTATGATGGTGATTTATTAGTAGTCGACAGAAGTTTAGAGCCTAAAAATTTTTCTACTGTAGTTGCAAATGTTCATGACGAATTAGTTGTTAAAAATTTTATTAAATCGAAAGATCAAAATTTTTTATCATCAGGGTCAAATAAGGTTGAAGATAAAATTATCATCAATCAAGATACAAATATTTTTATTTGGGGGGTTGTTACATATGTCATTCACTCAACGTACTAAAAAAATAGCTCTTGTTGATTGCAACTCTTTCTATGTTTCATGTGAAAGACTATTCAATCCAAAGTTGAGAAATAAACCTGTGGTTGTTTTATCAAATAATGATGGCTGTATTATTTCAAGATCAACAGAAGCAAAAACTTTAGGAATAAAAATGGGAGAGCCATACTTCAAAGCAAAAAATATTATCGTAAAAAATAATGTAGAAGTTTTTTCATCAAATTACTCTTTGTACGGGGATTTATCTAGGAGGGTAATGAGAACCCTTAAAAGATTTAATTCTGAAATAGAAATTTATTCTATAGATGAAGCGTTTTTAGATTTATCTAGCTTCTCTGACAATGAAATAGAAAATGTTGGAAAAGAAATTAGAAGTATAGTTTTAAAATGGACAGGTATACCGACTAGTATTGGTATTGCAAAAACTAAAACCTTAAGCAAAGTTGCAAATCATATAGCTAAAAAAAAACAATCTGGTGTTGTTAGTTTAATAGGATTAGAAAACGTCGATCCTATTTTAGAAAAAGTCGAAATTAACGATGTTTGGGGTGTAGGAAAGCAACTAACAAAATTTTATCATAAAAATGGAATTTACAACGCAAAACAATTAAAAAATAAGTCTAATACATGGATCAAAAAAAGCTCTAATGTTTTAAGTTCAAGAACTGCAATGGAGCTCAGAGGTATTTCTTGCATTGGTTTAGAAACAACAAGTTCAAAAAGAAAAAGCTGTGTTGTGTCACGTTCCTTTGGGCAAAGGGTAGAAGATTTTCAAGAACTAAAAGAAGCTATCGCAAGTTATTCATTAAACGCTTCAGAAAAAATTAGATCTGAGTCATTGGTTGCAAAATCGATGACTATTTTTATAAGAACAAGCCCTTTTCAAAGCCGCTATGGTTTTTATTCTAGTTCAAAAACAATAGATTTTCCAATAGCCACAAATAATAGTATAGAAATTGTAAAAGCGGCTATATCTGGTTTAGAGATTATTTTTAAAAATGGATACCGTTACCAAAAGGCAGGTATAATTTTGTCTAATTTATCTAATTCAAACAACGGAAAAAATTTATTTTCCTCTGTACGAGATGAAAAAATAAAAAATTTAATGAAATCTATTGATAGTACTAATTATAGATATGGCAGATCAACCTTAAGTCTGGCCAGTGCCGGAGTTCATAAAAAATGGAATATGAGACGACAACATTCTTCTAAAATTGATACAGCTGATTTTTATTCTCTACCAACAATAAAGGTTAGCTAATTAAACAGTATTAATTTTAACACCTTTTAATAGAAAATCTGATATTTGGTTTGCTACCATTTCAGCTACAACTATCGAGGCTTCTGCCGTAGATGCTGCAATATGTGGAGTTAAAATAACTTTTGGATTGTTAAATAATATGTTTTCTTTTGCTGGTTCTTTTGAAAAAACATCCACTGCAGCTCCAGCAATTAAATTTTCGTTTAAAGCCTCATTTAAGTCTTTCTCATCAACAATATTGCCTCTTGCTGCATTTATTATATATGAAGTTGGTTTCATTTTTTTATAGTGCTCTTTAGCAATCATCGGTTTACCATCTTTCGGTGCTTTACAGTGAAAGCTAATGATGTCACTTTTGCTGATCAAGTCATCAAAACTTACATTTTCTACGTGTGGATAATCGTTTTTTCTAGACTCTAATGACTTAGAAAATACTAATATTTTCATATCAAAACCTTTAACAAGATTACTTAACCTTACTCCAACATTTCCAAATCCGATTATACCTAAAGTTTTTTTTGAAAGTTCAGTGCCTTTAATATTTTTCTTCTCCCATTGTCCTTTATGTGTTGTTTCATTTGCAAATGGCGTTCTTCTAAGCACAGACATTATTAGTGCAAATGCATGTTCAGCTGTTGCATTTGCATTTCCACCAGGAGTGTTCATTACAATCATATTTTTTTCTTTAGCTGTTGGTACATCAATATTATCAACACCAGCTCCAGCTCTACCTATAACTTTTAAATTTTTTGCAGCTTCTATAATTTTTTTAGTTACTTTTGTTGCAGATCTCACAACCATTCCATCATATTCTGGAATAATCTTAACAATATCATCCTCTGATAATCCAGTTTTAACATCAACAGAAATATTATTTTTTTCAAATATTTTTTGAGCAACATTGCTCATCGAGTCTGAAATTAAGACTTTAGGCATTATTTTTAATTGAATGATAAGCCCAGTCTATCCATGGCAGTAGTGCCTTCATATCACTATTTTGTACAGTGGAGCCTCCCCAAATTCTTATGCTTGGTGGCGCTTTAGGATAACCGTTAATATCATTGGCTACACCTTCTTTTTCTAAAAGAGAAAATAATTTTTTCAAAACTCCTCTTTGTTCTTCTTCATTATGTTTTGTGAACCATTCGTCTTTGATCAAAATTGTAATACTTGTTGAAGATCTTAAATTCTTATCCTCACACATAAACTTGAAGTTTTCACTTTTATCTATCCAATCTTCACAAATTTTTAAATTTTCATTTGAAATCTTTATTAAACCTTTTGTACCACCTACAGATTCAACCCATTTCAAAGCATCAAGAGCATCTTCAACACAAATCATTGATGGCGTATTAATAATTCCACCTTCAAAAATAGCTTTAATTAATTTTTTTTTGTTTGCCAGTCTAAATAATTTTGGAACTGGCCACGGTGGAATATGAGTTTCAAGTCTTTCTACTGCCCGAGGCGATAAAGCTATCATTCCATGTGCAGCTTCTGCTCCTAGGACTTTTTGCCAAGACCAAGTTATTACGTCAAGTTTTTTACAATCTATATCCATTGCAAAAATTCCTGATGTAGCATCACAAATTGTTAAACCTTCTCTATCATCTGGAATCCAATCACCATTTGGAATTTTAACGCCCGCTGTTGTGCCATTCCATGTAAATACAACATCATTTTTGAAATTTACTTTAGTTAGATCGGGTAATATTCCATAATCCGTTACATGACTGTTCACATCTTTTAACTTAAATTGTTCAATAATATCAATAACCCAATCTTTCCCAAAATTTTCCCAAGCAAGTACATCTATGCCTCTATTTCCAAGTAACGACCACATTGCAGCCTCTAAAGCTCCAGTGTTGGACCCTGTCATTACACCCACTAAATAATCATCAGGTAATTCTAAAATTTTTTTTGATTTAATAATCGCTTCGTTCAATCTTTCTTTACAGATCTTATGTCTATGAGATCTGCCAATCGGAGATCCTTTTAAAACGTCTATAGTCCAACCAGGACGTTTTGAGCAAGGACCGCTTGAAAAGTTTGGATTTTGAGGTTTTGAGATTGGTTTTTGCATAGTGATATTGTTATTTGGTTTATTATTTAAAATCAAACAATAACTGGGGTTTTTAATATATTTTTTTTAAAAAATGAGAACGGAGAATTTGACGCAGTAGTAAAATAAAAACTTTGCATATTTACTCGAATTCATAGGCTAGCAAACCATCTAATGGTTTAGGGTCAAACCAGGTAGATTTTGGTGGCATATTCAATTTTTTGTCTGCAAAACTAATTACATTTTGAATCTGTGTAGCATATAACGCGAATCCAACTTCTGCTTCACCTAAGTTTACTTTCTCCTCAATTTTTTTTAACCCATGAAATCCTGCCAAAAAATCTATTCTATTATCATATCTTGGATCTCCGATACCTAAAATTGGTTCTAATAAATAATAATGCAAGAGATTAATATCTAAATTAATAATGTGAAATAAATTTTGCTCTGGGGGTTCTTTTAATTCCAAAGAATACCATTGTTTATCTAAATACATACCAAAAGTTTGGGGTTTATTTGGTTTAAAGGGTGAATTTTTTTTTTCTAATTTAAATTTTTTTTTAATTTCTTTAATGAAATCTTTTGGGGAATACCCATACAAATCTTTGATTAATCTATTATAGTCAAGTAATCTTACTTGGCTTTGAGGAAATATTGCTACCATAAAATAGTTATATGGTTCTTCACCTGTATGTTTTGAATTTTTATGTTTTTTAAATTCTGATAATTTAGATAACGCTTCCATTCTATGATGTCCATCAGCAATATAAATTCTGTTGATAGAATTAAATAAATCACAAATTTGTTTGATTTTTTTTTCATCGTTCAATATCCACATTTCATGTTTACACCTATCTAAAGCTTCAAAAGAATAAATAGGACCGGATGAAGTTTCGCTTTTTAATAGTTGATCTAATTGTTTGTTATCAGGATAAATTGTATAGATTGGCCCTATTTGTGCATTTAAATTATCCATCTGCTTAAGTCTTTTTTGTGCACGCTCCAAGAAAATCTCTTCATGACCTCTAATATGTAAATTGTCATAAGCAGAAAGCTTAGCGGTACCAATTACACCTATTTGTTCATGATTTTGATCTGATATTTTATAAATATAAAAGCTGGTTTTGTTTTCTCTATTTAAAATAGATTTTTCCTTCATTAAATTAAATTGTTCTTTTGATTTTGAATCATTGCCAGCTTCAAAAACGTTTAAATAACTCCAAGGATTTTTTTTTAGATGTTCTTTTTTGTCATCCTCTCCAAGGTGGTCTGTGCTTGCTACAGCAACCGAAGATGCATTTTCTTTATTTGGTCTCAATGCTTTAAAAGGATTAATAAAATACATAAAATTCTTTTTTTATTCTTTTATGGTATCAATATTAGAGATGTTTGATAATGAATTTTTATACTCTTCTAAATTTTCTCTTGCTGAAAGAGTAAAAATCATTCCATTTAAAACTATAATTGCAACTACCGGTATTAAAGTAATTATAGAAATAAAATTCGATATAAAATAACAATATACTAATAAAAAAATTATAGATCTTACTAACCAGTTAAATTTAAAAACAGAAATTATTGATAATGAATGCTGAATTAAATTTGTAAAACTCATCTTTGAAGGTCCATAATATCTATATCCTCGAATAGAAGAAATTGATTTTCTATCTTTTGACACCTTGCATAGTGAACCAGAAAAACTATTCCAAGTTGCTTTTTCATTTATCATTTTTTCAACAATTGATTTTGGTAGTAAAGTAAAATTACCAAATTTTATACTTTGCCCTGTAAAAATTAAAGTTATAAGTTTATGTGCTTCATAACAAAGTTTAAATAACAAACCTTCAGATCTTTTTATCCTATTTGCTGTTATTACTTTTTCTGGATAATCTTTGGATTTTTCTATTAGTAATTTGATTTCTTCAGGCCTATCTTCGCCATCTCCATCCATTGGAATAACATAATCAAAATCTTCTTTTTCAAATATATATTTTAAGCCTGCGCCATTACATCGTGCATGTCCTTTGTTTTCTTTCATGTGTATAATTTTAACTGATTTTATATTTTTAAATTCAATGCTCTCATTCTCTTTTTCTTCGTTTGATCCATCATTAACAATTAATACAGATATTTCTTCATTAATATCTTTTATTTCTCTATCAATATTTTTTAGAAGCTCAAAGAGTGATCGCCAGTCATTATAAATGGGTATTAATATTTTTATTTTCATAAAACTAACTTAGTGAATTCAAAAATCTCATTAATGAAGCAAATATACCATGTCCCGAAAATTCTATAACTAAAACAATTAAAGCTATAAGTAATATTTTTTTTACTTTTGTACTAAAAAAAAATTTCATTTATTTCCCACGCATATATTATCTATACAAATAAACGCGTTATAACTATCAAGCTTGTCTTTAACTATTTCTCCTTCCCAGGCCGGTCTAGATTTTAAATGGTATGATAAATTTCCTGCAGTCCATTCATTTCCTAAAACTACATTTATTGGTTCTTTAAATTCAGAATCCCATTTTTTTTCAACTTTCTTTGCTATTGCTTTGCCTGGGTAATCTGTTCTCTTATCTGTTTTGCTAATTGAAATATATGCATAAATAGCAGGCGAAAGGAAAAATAAAAAAATAAAAACAATATAAAAATTTTTTATTTTTTTTAAGCTTATTTGTTTTGAAAAAATATAAACCAGTAAAGTCCCAAAAAATATATAAAAAGGTGTCGTCCACATAGTTCTTATTTTAACTCCTAAAATTAGTGAGGTTAGTAATATTAAAATAATTGGAGCAATGTTTATTACTAATAAAAAAAGTAATTTTTTGTCAGTAGGTTTTAAATTAAATTTTAATTTAGAAACCATAAATGAGCCTAATATAAAAAATGGAATTAATATTACAATTTGCTTAGCTAAAAATATGATTGGATATTTAAAGTGATCAATGAAATTTGGTTCATTTAAACCTGTTCTATGAAGACCATAAGTAATAGTAATATAATCATTATTAATTAACCAAATAATATGTGGAATTAATAAAGTGATAAAAACGATAAAAGATATTAAATAATTAAAATCAAATTTTTTATCCTTTTTTACAAAGATTAAATAAAAAAACAGCAAATCAATTGAGATTAATAAATAGATAAATAGATATTTGGATAAAAAACCAAGTGCAGCAAAAAAACCTAATAATATATAGTCTTTAATATTAATATTTTTTTTACTATAAAGTTTCCAAGAATAATAAACTGTTAAAGTCCAAAAAGGAAGTTGGCACACGTTTACATTAAATTCAGGTGAGGTAAAGTTATAAAAAAAAATTCCTTCAAGCAATAAAACTGAAAATAGCGAAAGTTTTTTACTTTCTAACAATTCATAAGAAAATCTCCACACAATAAAAAAAGAGAATATTACAAAAATTTGACTTAAAAAATAATATGCCCAATCATTGCTGCCAAAAATCTTATAAAAAATTTCTACAAAAAAAGCGCTAGCTGGTGGATGTTTGCTAAATCCCCAGTCAAGATTGCTTCCCCAAGCTAATGCCTCAATGGTATCTAGTGGTAAATTTTGATTTACTAATGCTGGAATCAAAGTCCAGATAGTTAAATGAATTATTAAAAAGATATAGAATAACTTATTCAAATTTATTTTATAAATATTCATTTATTTAAATTTATACGAATTAAGTTGTATTGACACCTATAAATTGCTGAATATACTTCTGCACGTTAAAACTATAACATGGTTAAAATCTCAAAAACTTATGTCCCAAAGTTAACTGAAAAATACATGTGTGAAAAGCATAAAGCTTATTTCAAGAAAAAACTAACAGAGTGGAAATCAGATATAATTAAAACAAATAATGAAGCATTGTATAATGGCTCTATGGATGACAACAGTGTTTCGGCTGACATTGTTGATCAAGCGAGCTCTTATACTGATAAAAATGTTGAGATGAAAGCAATTAATAGACAGATTAAATTAATATCTAAAATAGACTCAGCACTAAAAAAAATAAAAGAAGGTACATATGGTTTTTGTGAGGAAACTGGTGAACAAATTGGTATTAAAAGATTAATGGCGAGACCGGTAGCAACACTTTGTATTTCAGCTCAAGAAAAACATGAAAAAGACGAAAAAGTTTATGCTGATGATTAAGGCTTTGGAATAACCGCTCCTTCTTTCATCAAATCATATCCTTTCATAACAGCTTCACGAGTAGCAACTTCTAGATACCATCTGGTTAAATTTTTATAGTTTTTTAGACCGATATCATGCCACTTATGTCTCGCAATCCAGGGCCATGTTGCAATATCTGCTATTGTATAACTATTTCCAGCTAAAAATTTAGAAACTTTAAATCTTTCATCAAGTTCTTCATAAAGCTTTTTTGTAATCTTAAAATATCTTTCTTCACCAAATTTACTTTTACCAGGATTAAAATGATGAAATTGGTGATGTTGTCCAATTAAAGGACCGATTAGTCCCATCTGGGCCATCAGCCATTGATTAATTTTTGTTCTGTTATTTTTTTCGTAAAATTTATTACTTTTCTCTCCTAGATAAATAAGTATAGCACCAGACTCAAATATACTTTCTTCTTTATCGTGATCAATAATTACAGGAATCTTGCTAAAGGGGCTTATTTTTTTAAACTCTGGTTTAAATTGTTCACCTTTGTATATATCGACTTTCGTTAGTTTATATTTGTAACCAATCTCTTCAAGCATGATAGAAATTTTTTTACCGTTTGGAGTGTCCGCGGTAAAAAGCTCAATCATCTTTGACACCTAGTCTATTTTTAATAGTTTTTGATGAAGTAGTAAATTCAAATCTATATTTTTCATTAGGTTTAGCTAATTTAAAGCATGCTCTTGCAGCTAGCGCTCCTTCGTGAAACCCTGATAAAATTAATTTTAATTTTCCAGGATAATTGCAGATGTCTCCAACTGCATATATTCCTTTTTGATTAGTTTCAAATTTTTCTGTATCAACATTTATTGTTTTTTTATTTAAATTAAGTCCCCAATTGGCTATTGGTCCAAGTTGCATTATTAGCCCAAAAAAACCTAAAACAAAGTCAGTTTTAAGATTTGTTACCTCTTTATTATCGTGCTCTATATCAATACTTTCAAGGTTTTTGGTTCCTTTGACGTTTTTTAATTGATACTTTGTAAACAGATTTATCTTTCCCTTTTTTGTTAACTCATTCATCTTGTTTACTGTTGATTGTGCGCCTCTAAACTCATCTCTTCTATGAATTAAATTTATTTTAGAATTTTTTGATAATTCAACTGCCCAATCTAGTGCACTATCTCCGCCCCCAAAAATTGATACAGTTTTATCTTTAAATATTGTTTTGTCTTTTATTGAATAAAAAATCGATTTTTCTTCAAACCTTTCACATTCTTTAGGTGTAAATTTTCTAGGTTCAAATGATCCAACTCCTCCAGCTATAATTATATTTGGAGTATTAAATAAAGTCCCTTTGTTAGTTTTTACTTCCCACTTGCCATTATTATTTTTAACTTCATCTACCCTTTCAGCTAAATGAAACTTAATATTAAAAGGTTTTAATTGTTTAATTAAACTATTTGTTAATTCTTGACCTGTACATTCAGGTATTGCTGGAATATCATAAATTGGCTTATCGGGATAAAGTTCTATGCACTGACCACCAATTTTGTCAAGATTGTCAACTATCTCACAATCTAAACCAATTAACTTCAATTGATGGGCTGTAAAAAGTCCAGTAGGGCCTGCTCCAATAATTAATGCATCAGTTTTTATCATTACGTTTGTTTGGAGGGAAGTTGTACAATCAATCCATCCAATTCATCGGTGACTGTTAATTGACAACTAAGTCTACTAAATTTATTTGGCTCAAATGCCATATCTAACATGTCTTCTTCTCCATCTTCTTTTTTTGGAAGCTTATCAAACCATTCTTCTTTGACATAAACATGGCAGGTAGCGCATGCCATAGAGCCTCCACAATCAGCGTCAATACCAGGTATGTTATTTTGTATCGCACCTTCCATTACAGTTAATCCATTTTGCACATTTATACTGTGTGACTTACCAGAATGCTCAATATAGACTATTTTCGTCATCAAGATTTTTATATAGGCAAAAAAAAATAGGGCAAGTAGTTAAACTTGCCCTATTAATTATTTTCTACTCTGAAATATTAAGCTCTTCTTCCAGAGTTTGCAACAGCGCAAGACCAGATAATAACACCGAAAGCGATCTTATTAACAAAGTCTGCTAAGTTATAAATCACGTTAAGTGAGTTAGCGTCAATTCCACCTGTTAGGTAACCAAAAATGTAACCTAATGGGTAAATTGCCCAACCAACTGTAACTATCATTCTTAAAGCGCCAAATGCTGTAACAAGTGCTTTGTTTCCAGATTTAGAAACAGCTTTACCTGCTTCACCTGAAAAGATTTCATATAGAATATAAATCCATCCAGCCATACCGATAATGAAACCAAGCATTGCATTGATGAATCCAGCTTCTCCTAGATATCCACCTATTAACATCACTAAAGAACCAATAAAGATTCTCCAGAATATGCCGCTATCAACTTTTCTTACTGCTGAAAGAATTAAGTAAAATTCTATTAGCTGCAAAGGTACAGTAATTAACCAGTCAATGTATCTGTAAACAGTTGGTGAATCTCCTGTCTCAACCCAAACTGCTCTCATATACATGTAATGGATAAATGCAATACCAGTTACTAATCCAGCTACGTTTACTGATTTTCTCCACTGAGTAGCCACATTGGCTTGCTCCATAAAGAAAAACGCTGTAGCTGCTAACATACCCATAGATATTAGCCAGAATGAAATACCTACAAAATCATCCGTAGCTAAAAAGGTAGTTGCTGCATTAGCTGCTGTAGATGCTCCAACTAGAGCAAATAAAGCTATTGCTAACGTTTTTAATGTCTTCATAAAAAACTCCCTCGTTAGTTAGTTTTTATTAGTTTAAATTTAAACTACGACTTCAACCTTTATAGTTAAAGTCAAAGTTGAGACTAATTATCAAATATAAATAGTTAATAGAAGTCTTTTTTATGGCTATTTTATATTGATTTTACTAGCTTTTTAAAATTAAATACAATTTTATAGTTAATAAACGAATAAAATACCAAGAAAGAATCAACAAAAATGTCTTCATCTTTTAAACAGATTTATGACCAATCTATAAACAGACCAGAAGAATTCTGGCGAAATGTATCTGAGGATATTTTTTGGTTTAAAAAACCAACAAAGATATTAAGTAAAGATAAGCCGCCATTTTATAAATGGTTTTGCGATGGTGTTACAAATACATGTTACAACGCCCTAGATTTACATATCGATCAAGGTAGAGGAGACAAAATTGCCCTTATATATGACAGTCCTATCACTGGGAATAAAAAAAAGTTCACTTATAATGATCTTAAGGTAAAAGTTTCTAGATTTGCGGGGGCCCTAAAGAATCAAGGTGTCAATAAAGGAGATAGGGTTATAATTTATATGCCAATGATACCTGAGGCGGTGGTCGCCATGCTTGCCTGTGGAAGAATTGGGGCTATTCATTCAGTTGTTTTTGGTGGATTTGCCTCTAATGAGTTAGCAAGTCGTATAGACGACAGTAAATCAAAACTATTAGTTACGGCTTCTTGCGGATTTGAACCAGGTAGAACTGTTGAATATAAGCCTTTGGTAGATGAAGCTTTAAAACTTGCTTCTCATAAACCAGAAAAAATTATTCTTTATCAAAGAGAGGGTCATGAGGTAAAGCTTAATGCTCCAAAAGAGATTAGCTGGCAAGATTCATTGGCTAATGCTCAAGATGTAGACTGTGTTGAAATGAATTCAAATGACTTTGCATATATTTTATATACATCTGGTACTACAGGAATACCCAAAGGAATAGTAAGAGACATAGGTGGTCACATAGTTGCTCTTAAGTGGACTATGAAAAATATTTATAACATCGATAAAGATGATATTTGGTGGTCTGCAAGTGATATAGGTTGGATAGTAGGTCACTCATATATAGTTTATGCTCCATTATTTAAAGGATGTACTACTGTTTTATTTGAGGGTAAACCAGTAGGAACTCCTGATGCAGGAGCTTTTTGGAAAATAATTTCAGACTACAAAGTCAAATCATTATTTACAGCACCGACGGCTTTTAGAGCAATTAAAAAAGAGGATCCCGAAGGAAAATTTTTTTCAAAATACGATCTTAGCTCGTTTGAGTCTTTGTTTCTTGCTGGTGAAAGAGCAGACCCTGACACTATTAAGTGGGCAGAAACACTTTTAAAAGTTCCAGTTATAGATCACTGGTGGCAGACAGAAACTAGCTGGGCAATAAGTTCCAACTGCACAGGAATAGAAATGCAAAAAACTAAATACGGCTCAGCTTGTAAAGCAGTTCCTGGTTATGACGTAAAAATTTTAAAAAGTGATCACTCGGTCGCCAAACCAAATGAGATGGGAGATATTGTTGTAAAACTTCCTTTGCCTCCAGGTACCTTTCCTACTTTATGGAATGCTGATGAAAGGTATAAAAAAACTTACATGACTAATTATGAAGGTTATTACCAAACTTACGATGCAGGACATATTGATGAAGATGGATATATCTGGATCATGTCTAGAACTGATGACATTATAAACGTAGCAGGTCATAGACTATCAACTGGAGCAATTGAAGAAGTTTTATCAGAACATCAATCTGTTGCTGAATGTGCAGTGTTAGGAATTGCAGATAAATTAAAAGGTCAATTGCCCATTGGACTAGTTGTCTTAAAAGCAGGTGTTAAGAAAGATAATGAGCTAATATCTAAAGAATGTATTCAAATGGTTAGAGATAAAATTGGACCTGTTGCAGCATTTAAAATTGTAATTGTAATTAAAAGATTACCTAAAACAAGATCGGGTAAAATTTTAAGAGGAACCATAAGAAAAATAGCAGATAAAGAGGATTACAAAATGCCTGCTACAATTGATGATCCTGCAATATTAAAAGAGATAGAAGAAGATCTTAGAAAAAATAATATTCTAAAATAGCATTGGTTTACCAGACGGTTGTCCTAATAATTTACCATTTTTCATTTTAATTTCACCATTAACAATCGTTGCAACGGGCGTACCTTTAAATTTATATCCATTAAAAGGTGACCAGCCGCACTTACTTTGAATATTTTCATTTTTAATTTCTATAACTTTTTTTAAATCTATTATTGTAAAATCAGCATCAAAATCTTTTTTGATATATCCTTTGTTTTTAATTCCAAAAATTTTAACAGGGTTTTCGCATAAAAATTTTACTAATTGGTCTAATTTTAGTTTTCCATCATTAATATGATTAAGCATTACTGATAGTAAAGTTTGAACGCCTGGCATACCTGATGGGGAATTTGGGTACTCTTTATCCTTATTTACTTTTAAGTGTGGGGCATGATCTGATCCAATAGTATCATTATAATTATTTCTCACTGCATACCATAATCGATCATAGTGAGATTTATCCCTGATAGGCGGATTCATTTGTGCGTAGGTTCCAATTGTTTGGTAACAGTCTGGTGAATATATTGTTAAATGTTGAGGAGTAATTTCAAAAGTAATATTACCTTTATTCTGAGATAAAAAATCTACCTCTTCTTTAGTTGTCACATGAAGTATATGCGCTTTTTTATTTAGACGTTTTGCAATTTTAACTATTCTTCTTGTTGAGGACATCGCAGACTCTACATTTCGCCAAATTGGATGGCTAAGAACATTTCCATTTTCTCTTAATTTTTTTCTCTGATTAAGAATATCTTCATCCTCAGAATGTACCGCAACTACTTTAGATGTATGCTCAAAAACTTTTTCTATATCTTCTTCCTTGTGTACAAGTAAATTACCAGTTGATGATCCTGCAAATAATTTTACTCCGCAACATCCTTCTAAATTTTTAAGTTTTGATAACTCAGACTGATTAGTGGGAGTTGCACCAAAGTAGAAGGCATAGTTACAAAACATTCTACCTTTTGCTAAATCTAATTTTTTTTGAAACTCTTTCTCATTTGCAGTTGGTGGATTTGTATTTGGCATTTCAAATACACCTGTTATACCTCCTGCTACTGCAGCTTTACTTCCGCTATTTAGATCCTCTGTATCTGTAGAACCTGGTTCTCTGAAATGAACTTGGGTATCAATACATCCTGGTAAAACAATTAGCTCATTTGCATCCAAAATATTTTTTGATGATTCTTCAATAGAGTCTTCTATTTGAACAATTTTACCATCTGCTATTCCAATGTCCTTTTTTTCAAGTTTTCCATTGATAAAACAATCCCCGTTTTTAATTATAAGGTCTAACATTTTTGAAAAAAGTAATTATATTATAAATCAAGAATAATCAATTATGAACAAAGATAATATTTATACATTAGAGGATAGGGGAATACTCTATATTCATGGGGAAGACGTTCTAGAATATATACAAAATATAATAACTAACGATATTACTAAAGTAACAGATAGTATGAGTTGCTTTGCTTCTTTGCTCACACCTCAGGGTAAATATCTTTTTGATTTTATAATTGTAAAACATAAAAAAGGTTATTTCTTTGATTGTGAAAGAAAACAAATAGACCAACTTTATAAACAATTACTAGCTTATAAATTAAGGTCTAAAGTAGAAATTTTAAACCTGAGTAATGAGTTTGTGGTAGCGGCGATAAGTAAGGAAAAATTTTTATCCTTTAAAAATGTCATAGAAGAAAATGGTTTTACTACAAAGTACAGAGAAGACCCAATATTTTTAGATCCAAGAAATAAAGAGTTGGGAGGAAGACTCATAATTAATTTGGAAAAGCTCTATCTTTCAGTCAAAAAATTAGAGTTAAAATCTGCGATAAGCAAAGATTATTATGATTTTAGTTTTAGATTGGGCGTTTCGCAACTAAATACTGATAAATTACAAAATAAACTTTTTGGAATTGAGTGTAATTTTGAAGAATTAAATGGAATAGATTTTAAAAAAGGTTGTTACGTAGGACAGGAAAATACAGCAAGAATTAAACTAAAAAATAAACTTTCAAAGAAATTATTACCAATTAGAGTTCTAGATGGAGTAATAAAAATTGATGACCAAGTATCAATTAACAAAAAAGATCTAGGTAAAATATTAATTAGCGAAAAATATCCTTTTGGACTGATTAAATTTAAAGATGAAAATTTTGATTTTGATAAAAAATTAGACTGTGGTTCTGCATTAATAAAGGTTTTAAAACCGGAATGGTTAAAATAAATTAGAAATGGTGCGGCCAGAGAGACTTGAACTCTCATGGGCTAGGCCCACACGGCCCTCAACCGTGCCTGTCTACCAATTTCAGCATGGCCGCTCATGCGTCAGAATAATTGAATGACATTTATGTTGCAAGTTGATAGATTTAAATATGGAGTTTACTGCTGAAATAAGAAAAGCAACAGAACCAATTTATCAAAAAATTTCAAAGGCTGTTCCTGAGATTGAATGGTCAAGTCATGCCCCTTATATTTATGCAATCAATAAATTAAAAAAAGAGAAGAACGCAGTTATACTTGCTCACAATTATCAAACTCCAGAAATATATCATGGGATATCAGATTTTTCAGCTGACTCACTTGCTTTAGCTGTTGAAGCAGCAAAAACAAAAGCAGATATTATTGTTATGTGTGGTGTCCACTTCATGGCGGAAACTGCAAAGCTTATGAGTCCAAATAAAAAAGTTTTACTTCCAGATATGAGTGCAGGTTGTTCATTGTCGTCCTCTATTACAGGTGAAGATGTAAGAAATTTGAAAAAAAAATATCCAGGTGTGCCTGTTGTGTCATATGTTAACACTTCAGCAGATGTAAAATCTGAGACTGATGTTTGTTGTACTTCAGCAAATGCTGTTAAAATAGTAAATTCTCTTGGTGTTAAAAAAGTAATTTTTTTACCCGATGACTACTTGGCAAAATATGTAGCTTCTCAAACAGATGTTGAAATAATATCTTGGAAAGGAACATGTGAAGTGCATGAACAATTTAACGATCAAGAAATAAATGAAATTAGAAAAAATAATCCTGGAATTAAAGTAATAGCACATCCCGAGTGTCCTCCTGATGTTATAAATGCAAGTGATTTTACCGGATCCACTAGTGGAATGATAAAATATGTAAAAGATAATCAGCCAGAAAAAGTTATGATGGTTACGGAGTGTTCGATGAGCGACAATGTCCAAGTTGATAACCCAAATGTTAAATTTATAAGACCATGCAACTTATGTCCTCATATGAAAAAAATTACTCTACCAAAAATTTTAGACTGCCTACAAAATGAAACTAACGAAATTTTAATGGATGAAGTAACTATTGAGAAAGCAAGAAAATCAGTAGAAAGAATGACAAAAATAGGCAGATAAAGTCTGTGTCAAAAATAAATCTAAGTAAAAATTTTATACGAGGCATTTGCAAATCAGCTTTAAATGAAGATCTTTATCCTTCAGGAGATATTTCTTCAAATCTTTTAAAAAATAATGTTAAAAAAAAAGTAAAATTAATTTCCAATCAATCTGGAATAATAGGCGGATTAGAGTTTGCTAAACAAACATTTAAATTAATAGATAAAAAAATCAGAATTAATTTAAAAAAAAAAGAAGGATCTAAAATTAAAAAAGGTGATCTAATTGCTACAATAGAGGGTAATATAAAACATATATTAACCGGAGAAAGAATTGCATTAAATTTCTTATCTCACATATCAGGAATTGCTACTACAACTGATCGCTTTGTAAAAAAAGTAGGAAAAAAAAGCAAAATTTGTTGTACAAGGAAAACAATACCAAATCTAAGAGTAATTCAAAAATATGCTGTAAAATTAGGAGGTGGAATTAATCACAGATTTAATTTAAGTGACGAATATTTGATAAAGGATAACCATGTTGCAAGCGCAGATATAAAAAAATTAATTAAATTAGCTATAAAGAAAAAAAAGGGTAAAAAAATTACAGTTGAAATAGATAATCTTAGTCAATTAAAAAAGGTAATTGGTTTAAAATTTGACCGAGTATTGTTTGATAATATGAGTCCTAAAATTTTAAGAAAAGGTGTAAAACTATCAAAAAAATTTTATGAAACAGAAGCCTCGGGAGGCATTACATTAAAAAATGTAAAAAAAATTGCTAGCACAGGTGTTAAAAGAATTTCCATTGGATCTTTAACGCATTCTTTTAATTCTATAGATTTAAAATTAGAAATTTAATTCTTTTTAATTTCAGCTTGAGCTGCCGATAATCTTGCAACAGGAACTCTATAAGGTGAACAAGAAACATAATCCAAACCTGTTTTAGAACAAAAATAAATACTTTTTGGATCTCCTCCATGCTCTCCACATATTCCTAGTTTAATTTTTTTATTTTGTTTCTTTCCTCTTAAAGTTGCAATTTCAATTAAATCTCCAACTCCTTCATCAATTGATATGAACGGATCTATATCAAAAATCTTATTTTCTAAGTAATCACTTAAGAACTTTCCACTATCATCTCTGCTAATTCCAAATGTTGTTTGTGTCAGATCGTTAGTTCCAAAACTAAAAAATTCTGCATGTTTTGCAATATCTTTTGCTTTTAAAGCTGCTCTTGGAAGTTCTATCATTGTACCTACTAGAAAATTTATTTTAACTTTGTTTTCATCCTGAACTTGTCTTGCCACTCTAATTACCAAATCTTTCATAATTTTTATTTCAGCCTCTGTAGAAATTAATGGAATCATTATTTCTGGCATAATAGGTTTTAATTTTTTTCTTTTACACTCGACTAGAGCTTCAAATATAGCTTTACATTGCATTTCATAAATCTCTGGAAAAGAAATTCCTAACCTGCATCCTCTATGTCCAAGCATTGGATTATGTTCATGGAGTTCACCAGTTCTTGCTTTAACTTCTTCGGTAGATAAATTAAGTGATTTAGCCACATCATTTATTTCATTTTCATTTTTTGGTAAAAATTCGTGCAAAGGCGGATCCAGCAACCTTACTGTAACTGGCAGTCCATTCATTATTTTAAATATTTCAACAAAATCATTCTTTTGGTGAGGTAACAACTTATCTAGAGCTTTGTCTCTATCTTCTTTTGATTTTGACAATATCATTTGTCTGACCGAAAGAATTCTCTCTTCTTCAAAAAACATATGCTCTGTTCTACACAAGCCAATACCTTCGGCGCCAAATTCTCTAGCAATTTTACTATCAAGTGGAGTTTCAGAATTTGTTCTAATTTTTAATTTTCTTAAACTATCTGCCCAATTTAAAACTTTTGAAAAATCATTGGAAATCTCTGGTTTAATTGTTTTAACTTTTCCTAAAATTATTCTACCCGTCGATCCATCAATAGTAATTACATCGCCTTCTTTAATTTCATAGTTTTTTGTCTTGAATAATTTATTCTTATAATCAATATCAATCTCGCTAGAACCTGATACACAAGGTCTTCCCATTCCTCTAGCTACAACCGCTGCGTGGCTAGTCATTCCTCCTCTAGCAGTTAGAATTCCTTTTGCTGCATGCATTCCATGAATGTCGTCAGGAGAAGTTTCTATTCTTACTAAAATTGTATTTTGCATAACATCACTGAGTCTTTCTGCTTCATCTGATGAAAAAACTACTTTTCCACTCGCAGCTCCTGGAGATGCTGGTAGACCTTTGGCTATTACATTCAGTTCACTTTTTTCATCTAAACTTGGATGTAAAAGAGTTTCTAAAGTATTAGGATCTATTCTTAAAATTGCTTGTTTTTTTGAAATTATTTTTTCTTTAACCATATCTACTGCAATTTTGACTGAAGATTTTGCTGTTCTTTTGCCTGATCTAGTTTGCAAAATCCAAAGTTTTTTATTTTCAACTGTAAACTCAACGTCCTGCATATCTTTAAAATGTTTTTCTAAAATTTTAAGAATTTTTTTTAATTCTTTAAAGATTTTAGGCATATTTTCTTCCATGGAACTTTCTTTTGAGTTTGCAAGTTTTTTTGCTTTTTTAGTTATATACTGAGGAGTTCTTGTGCCAGCAACTACATCCTCCCCTTGAGCATTAATTAAATACTCTCCATAAATCTCCTTTTCTCCATCAGATGGGTTTCTCGTAAATGCAACTCCTGTAGCGCAATCATTACCCATATTACCAAAAACCATTGATTGTACATTAACTGCCGTTCCCCAATCTGAAGGAATATGGTTAAGCTTTCTATAAACTTTAGCTCTATTACTCTCCCAAGATAAAAATACAGCAGAAATAGCTCCGACCAATTGTTCATATACGTCCTGTGGAAATTCTTTTTTTGTTTTTTCTTTAACAACTTGTTTAAAATCATTAATTAAACCATCCCAATCATCAGCATCTAATTCTGTATCTAGAAGAACTCCCTTTGTAAGTTTGTAGTTTTCAATCAATTCTTCAAAATTGTAGCTTGCAACACCCAAAACAACATTTGAATACATTTGAATAAATCTTCTATAGCTGTCTTTTGCAAATCTAATATTGGAAGTCTTTTTTCCCAAAGCTAAAACTGTTTTATCATTTAAACCAAGGTTTAAAATTGTATCCATCATGCCAGGCATGGATATTCTGGCGCCTGATCTCACCGATACCAGTAAGGGATTTTGTAAATCACCAAATTTTTTTCCAGACTCCTTCTCAACTTTTTTGAGTTCTTTTTCTATATTTTTAATAATTTTTGAATTAAGTTTTTTTTTATTCTTGTAAAATAACTCACACACTTTTGTTGAAATTGTAAATCCCGATGGAACTGGTAGTCCCATTTTACCCATTTGGGCAAGGTTTGCTCCCTTGCCCCCTAAAAAGTTTTTAGGATTCTTTATTTTTGGTATTTCCTTTGATTTAAAATTTAAAATTAATTTAGTCACTAAGTAGTTTCAATATTTGAAAAATTTATATAATTGTCAAATGTTTTACATAACATTTGTAAAAGTTCCAATCGATTTTTTTTTATACTCTGATCTTCATCATTAACAATCACATTATCAAAAAATTCATTAATAGTTAATTTAGCATCAGCTAGATTTCCAAGAGTTACTTGATAATCCTCATCTTTATTAATGCTTGTAAAGTATTTTCTTAATTCATGTATTTTTTTATATAAATTTTTTTCATAGTCATTTTTGAAAATTCCAGGATCAGTCGTATTTGAAAGATCTAATTCTTTACTTTTAAGTTCGTTCTCCAAAATATTTGAAGCTCTTTTGTAGCTAGCAATTATATCTTTTCCAAAACTATTAATAATAAATTTATTTAAAGCTATTGCCTTATTATAAATTTTTGACACATTATCTATTGAAAAGGAATTTATGCTTGCTTCAATAATATCATAACGAATATCTTTTTCTTTCATATAGAACTTTAATCTATCAACCAAAAATAAAGATAAATCTTTTTGAACATTGTCATTATTAAACTTAAATCCTTGATCTTTATAAAGTGATATTGAATAGTTTATTAAATCACTTAATTTAAATTCTTTTTTATTTTCTAATATTAGTCTGATTATTCCTAAAGCTGATCTTCTTAATGCATACGGATCTTTTGAGCTAGTGGGTTTTTGATTAATTCCAAAAAAACCTACAAGAGTATCCAGCTTATCAGTTAAAGCTAAAGTAATACTAAAAGGTTTCTTTGAAACTCTGCTATCTAATCCCGTGGGTAAATAATGTTCGCTTATTGCTAAAGAAATATCTTTATCAAATCCTTGGGAGCTTGCGAAATATCCTCCCATTATTCCTTGAAGCTCGGGGAATTCATTAACAATGTCTGAAATTAAATCTATTTTACATATAGATGTTGAAAGTTCTACTTTATCTTTACTTATGAGCATTTCGTCTGAAATCATACCGCCAAGCTTTCTCATTCTTTGAACTTTATCAAAATAAGATCCCAGTCCTTCAAAATAATTGATCGATTTTAATTTTGATATTTGTTTAATTAAGTTTTGAGATTTATTTTTTTCCCAAAAAAATCTAGCATCATTTAATCTTGCATCCACAACTCTTTCATTTCCTAATTTTACAAAACCTTTTGGGTCTTTGCTGTTTGCTACAACAAAAAATTCGTTGGTGATATTTTCTTTTTGATCAAGAGTGTGAAAATACTTTTGATGATATTGCATAGTAATAATAAGAATCTCTTTTGGTATTTCCAAGAATTTTTTATCAAATTTGCAACTTAAAATATATGGTTTATCTACTAAATTGACCACTTCATTTAAAAGTTTAGTATTAATGTCTAGCTTAAGATTTTTTCTTTCTGAAATTTTTTTTAGTGAATTTTCAATTAACTTCATTCTGGAATTTTGATCGATAATAGTGCCTATTTTTTTAAAATAACTCTGATAGCTTTTAAAATTCTTGAACATGACTTTTTTCTCCTCAAAATCTTTGTCGAGAAATGTTGTATTTGAGCTTTCTAAATGATGAAATTTAAATGGTAAGCTTTTATTATCAAAAATACACAAAATTGATTTCAAAGGTCTTCCCCATTCCATATCAAAATCTGCCCATTTCATTGATTTTTTCCAGGGTAATCTATCTAAAATTAAGGGAATATTTTTTTCCAATAAATCGAAAGTTCTTATAATTTTTTCTTCTTTTTTAAAAAAATAAAATTCCCCTTTTTCAGTTTTTTTTTTAAAAATTTTATTTTCAGTTATTTTATTTGATCTTAAAAATCCTTCTAAGGCTTTTTCTTGAGCGTTTATGTTGGGGCCTCTAATTTCTTCAGATTTTTCTTTTATTTCTTTGTCTAGACCTTCAAATAAAACTATTAGTCTATTAGGTGTTGAGTAAGAAGCTGATTTTTTAAATTTTAATTTTTTTTCCTCAAATAATTTTTGAAAACTTTCCAAAAAAAATTTTCTTGCATTTTTTTGTAGGTTAGGAGGTATTTCTTCGCTGAAAAGTTCTAAAAAAAATTCGGCCATTTTTATTTTTGACTACTTACCCAAATTTCTGCAACACCTTTAGTTATATCTCTTATTCTTCCAATATATTCTGCTCTTTGCGCAACACTTATTACACCTCTTGCATCTAAAACATTAAAAACATGGCTAGCTTTTAGACATTGATCATAAGCTGGCAAAGATAATTTTTTTTCTACCAAAGATTTAGCTTCTAATTCCAACATATCAAAAATCTTAAATAAATTTTCAGTATTTGCATGTTCAAAATTATAAGCAGAAAATTCTCTTTCAGCTTGATGAAATACTTCTCTATATTGAACTCCCTCGTTGTTCCACAAAAGATCAAACACATTTTTTTTTTGCTGGGTAAACATACAGATTCTTTCAAGACCGTAGGTTAATTCAACAGAAACTGGTTTACATTCCATGCCTGCCATTTGTTGAAAATAAGTAAATTGTGTAATTTCCATTCCATCACACCAAACTTCCCACCCAAGCCCTGCCGCTCCAAGAGTTGGACTTTCCCAGTCGTCTTCAACGAATCTAATATCGTGATCTTTGTGGCTGATCCCAATAACGTTTAAGCTATTTAAATAAAGTTTTTTTATTTCTTTTGGAGATGGCTTTATTAAAACTTGAAATTGATAATAATGTTGTAGTCTATTTGGATTGTCTCCATACCTTCCGTCAGTTGGTCTTCTTGATGGTTGAACATATGCAACTTTCCAAGGTTTGGGTCCTAATGATCTTAGGGTTGTTGCAGGATGAAAAGTCCCAGCTCCCACCTCCATGTCATAAGGTTGTACAATAACACAACCATGTTTGCTCCAATATTTTTGTAAGTTCAAGATTGTATCTTGAAAAGATTGAAATGTAGGTTTATTTTTTTTCTTTATCTTTTTTTTTTTTGGCATCTATAAACCAAATTTTTGCCACAAGGCTCTTTCTTCTATAACGCTAGCTATACTATCAATTTGATTATCTATTGAAGATGAAAGTTTTTTTGCTATAAAACTTTTTTGCTTCTCTAGTTTTTTAATAACTATATCTTCTCCAAATTTTTCTCTTAAAATTTGCTCTGCATTACCAATGCCATCTATTAATCCTAATTTCATTGATGTGGTTCCTGACCAAAATTCTCCTGTAAAAATATTATTTTTTTCAGTATCTTTAAGTTTTGAGCCCCTGCTTTTTTTTACAACTTCAATAAAATCTGAATGAAGCTCTAGTTGTAATTTTTTTATTCTTTCAATATCTTCTTCTTTTTCTTCTTTAAAAGGATCTAAAGTGCTTTTATTTTTTCCAGCAGTATAAACCCTTCTTTGAACACCAATTTTTTTGATAGCATCCTGAAAACCAAATGAGGCTGAGATAACTCCAATTGAACCTACTATAGAACTTGAATTCGCATATATTTCATCTCCCGCACAAGCTATTAAGTATCCACCAGATGCTGCAACATCTTCAGCAAAAACTATAACTTTTTTTTTATTTTTTTTAGCCAACTGCCTTATATAGTCATGAATTAAATGAGATTGGACAGGTGAGCCACCTGGAGAATTAATTGATATTGCTATGTTTTCAGACTTTTTAAATGAAAAAGCTTTTTTTATAATCTCTTGCTGGCCTGAAAAATCAATACCTTGTTTAAATCTTCCAGCAGAACCAATGACACCGGACAGCCTTATGTGTGGAATAATTTTTTTTTTTTTAAAAAAAGAGAACATAAATAATGCTTACAGAATTTTTGATTTAATATAAAGTCTCCTTATAGTTGTAGTTTGGGGTGCGTCAATTGATAAGTATAATATTGTGACAATTGTACTAACTTATTCTAATGGGAACCGTTGTTCAGTTAAAGAATCGAATAAACAATTCATATTCGGAGCTCAAAAATTCTGTTGAAGACAAGCTAATTCTAGTTGAAGAAAAGATTAAAACAAAATTAACGAGTAAAGTAGAGCTAGTTGATGAAATGACAAATTACCATCTTAGAACAGGTGGTAAAAGATTAAGAGCATTGCTTACTTTGGGCACATCTAAACTATGTGGATACTCTAAAGGTTCTAGAGATGTTAATCTTGCTGCTTGTGTAGAGCTAATACACGCTGCAACTCTAATGCATGACGATGTTATAGATAATGGTGAAGTTAGAAGAGGAAAAAAAACTTTAAATAATATTTGGGGAAATAAATCATCAATTTTAGTTGGAGACTATCTATTAAGCAGGTGTTTTGAAATGATGGTTGAGGATGGTAGTCTTGAAGTTTTAAAACTTCTTTCTTCTACTTCGGCAGAAATATCTCAAGGAGAAGTATTGCAACTACAACATGAAGGAGAAGTTGATATGTTGGAAGAAACATATCTTAAAATAATATCTGCTAAAACAGCTTCGTTGTTTGCTGCAGCAACAAAAGTGGGGTCTATATTGGCAAATAAAGAAAATAAAATTAAAGATGCTTTAGAATTTTATGGAAAAAATCTTGGATTAACTTTCCAGATAGCAGATGACACTTTGGATTATAATTCTGAACTAAAATTATTTGGAAAAGAAATCGGAAATGATTTTTTTGAGGGGAAAGTAACTTTGCCATTAATTTTACTTTATCAAAAATCAAAAAGTAATGAAAAAAAAGAATTGAAAGATTTATTTAAAAAAAAAGATAGATCGGTAGAAGATTTTAAGAATGTTTTGTTAATGATTAAAAAATACAACATAATTTTTGAATGTTATAGAAAAGCAGAACATTTCATAAATCTTGCTTCAAATTCTTTAAGCATATTTGAACAATCAAAAGAAAAAGATATGTTGCAAGGATTAACGTCATTTAGTTTAGAAAGAACTTTCTAAGGACTTAATAAATACTTTTGCCAATTTCCTGTTTTAATTTTTATATATTTTAATCTTTCATGAATTCTATTTTCTCCATCAAGCCAAAATTCTATATTATCTGGATTTAGACACCATCCAGACCAATATTTTGGTCTTGGAACATTATTTTCATTGGGGTATTTTTTTTTATATTCTTCAATTGATTTATATAATTCTTCTCTAGTTTTTAAAATCGAACTTTGCTCAGATGCCCAAGCACCAATTTTGCTGCCATACGATCTTGAATTGTAATACATGTCAGCTTCTTCTTCTGATACCTTTGAGATTTTTCCACTAATTCTTATTTGTCTTAAAAGACTTTTCCAATGGAAACACAGAGAGGCATTTGGATTTTCTTTTAACTCAATACTCTTCTTGCTGTTAAAATTTGTATAAAATACAAAACCATTTTCACTAAAACTTTTCAATAAAACCATCCTTACTGATGGAATTCCTGTTTTGTCAGCTGTTGATAGAGCCAAGGCATTTGGGTCATTAATTTCAGTTTTTTTTGCTTCTTCAAACCATTCTTCAAAGAGTTTTAATGGATCATTAAGATCCTTAAAGCATTTATTTAGGCCAATAGAATTTTTTTGATTCATAATTTCAACAAAATAACTTATATAATATATTTAATGTCATTTAATACTTTTGGAAAGATATTTCGTTTTACAACTTGGGGTGAATCTCATGGACCTGCAATAGGATGCGTGGTTGATGGTTGTCCTCCAAATATAAATATTAGCGAAAAAGATATTCAAGTTGAGCTTAATAAGAGAAAACCAGGACAATCAAAATTTACAACACAAAGAAAAGAAGATGACAATGTAAATATCCTTTCAGGTGTTTTTGAGGGAAAAACTACAGGAACTCCTATTTCGATGATTATTTATAATAAAGATATGAGATCAAGGGACTACGAGACAATTAAAAATAAATTTAGACCTGGTCACGCAGATTTTACATATTTTAAGAAATATGGAATTAGAGACTATAGAGGCGGAGGAAGACAATCTGCTAGAGAAACTGCTGCAAGAGTAGCAGCTGGTGCAATAGCAAAAAAAGTTTTACAAAATAAAATTGGAAAAAAATATAAAGTCACAGGAGCGGTTACACAATTAGGAATACTTGGTTGTGATACAAAAAAATGGAACGATAAATTTATTTCAAAAAATCCATTTTTTTGTCCTGATAAATCAATTGTAAAACTTTGGGAAAAATATTTATTAAGTATAAGAAAAGCAGGTTCATCATGTGGAGCAATAATTGAAGTAAGGGCTAGAGGCGTTCCCATTGGTCTGGGTGCACCAATATATTCAAAACTAGATATGGATTTAGCTTCTGCAATGATGAGTATAAATGCAGTTAAAGGAGTAAATATAGGATCTGGGATGAATTCTGCGCAATTAACTGGTGAGCAAAATTCCGATGAAATATCTCAAAGAAATAAAAAAACAAATTTTAAATCAAATAATGCTGGGGGAATTCTAGGTGGTATATCATCAGGACAAGATATAATTGTATCTTTTGCGGTAAAACCAACTTCTTCAATTCTTACTTCCAGAAAAACTATAGATAAATTTGGAAAAAATACTTCAATATCTGTTAAAGGAAGACATGATCCTTGTGTAGGTATAAGAGCTGTTCCAATAGGAGAAGCTATGATGCATTGTGTTTTATTAGATCACTATTTGATGAATAGTGCACAATGTAAAAGTTAATTAGTTTTCTTAATTATTATTTTTGAGTTAAGTGTATCTAATATTTTGTTTTCGATGCTATCTGCATCAAGACCAGCATACTTATACATTAAATCGGGCTTATCATGATCTATAAATCTGTCAGGTAAAATCATAGATCTATACTTTAAATTATTATCTAACAAATTTTTATCTGATAAAAATTGTCCCACATGAGAACCAAAACCTCCAACTGAACCTTCTTCAATTGAAATAAGTATTTCATGATCAGTAGCTAATTGCCAAATTAAATTTTGATCTAGAGGTTTTGCAAATCTAGCATCAACAATTGTAAGTTTGATTCCTTTCTTTGAAAGATTTTCTTTTGCAATTAAACATTCATTTAATCTTGCACCGAAATTAAGTATGGCAACTTTTTTACCTTCTGTAATTACTCTTCCTTTTCCAATTTCCAATTTTTCAGCAATTGAAGGTAAATCTATACCAATCCCATTTCCTCTTGGGTATCTAAAAGCAGATGGCCTATCATTAATATCTACAGAGGTATTAACCATTCTAACTAGCTCAGCTTCATCACTTGCAGCCATAACAATAAAATTAGGAAGCGTAGCTAAATAAGTAACATCAAATGATCCTGCGTGAGTTGGTCCATCTGCGCCAACTAATCCTGCCCTATCTATAGCAAATCTAACTGGTAAACTTTGAATGGCTACATCATGAACAACTTGATCATATGCTCTTTGAAGAAAAGTTGAATAAATTGCCGCAAAAGGTTTATAGCCCTCTGTAGCTAAACCAGCTGCAAAAGTAACGGCATGCTGTTCTGCTATTCCAACATCAAAAGTTCTTGATGGAAATTTTTCACCAAAAATATCCATTCCAGTTCCTGATGGCATAGCTGCGGTTATTCCTATAATCTTGCTATCTTTTTCAGCATGTTTGACTAGAGTATTAGCAAAAACTTTTGTATACGATGGTATATTTGAACTAGATTTTTCTTGAACACCTGTGTTTACATTAAACTTTGAAACACCATGATATTTGTCTTCTGATCTCTCTGCAAATTTATATCCCTTACCTTTTTCTGTTTTTAAATGAACTAAAACTGGACCATTGTAATTAACTTCTTTTACATTTTTAAGTACAGATATTAATGAGTCCATATCGTGACCATCTATTGGTCCAATATAATAAAAACCCAGTGAATTAAATAAAGTTCCACCAGTAACAGCTGACCTCAAAAAATCTTCTGCTTTTCCAGCTTTTTTACTAAATCTTTTTGAAAATGCAGAGATAATTAATTTAAATGTTTCTCTTAAACTAAAATACATCTTTCCTGATAATATTTTTGCCAAATAAGATCTCATTGCACCAACAGGTTTAGCAATCGACATATCGTTATCATTTAAAACTACAATCATTTTTGTCTTACTTGTTCCGGCGTTGTTCATAGCTTCATAAGCCATACCTGCGCTCATTGCACCATCGCCTATAACTGCTATTACGTTATCAGATTTATTTGATAGTCTGTTTGCAACTGCAATTCCTAAAGCTGAAGAAATTGATGTAGAACTGTGAGCAGCACCAAAAGGATCATATTCACTTTCATTTCTTTTTGTAAAACCTGATAAACCCTTTCCTTTTCTCAATGTTCGAATCTTATCTTTTCTTCCAGTTAATATTTTATGGGGGTATGTTTGATGACCAACGTCCCATATTAATTTATCATTAGGGGTATTGAAGATATAATGTAAAGCTACAGTTAGCTCTACAACTCCCAGACCAGCACCTAAATGACCTCCTGTTTCAGAAACTGCATCGATCATTTCTTCTCTTACTTCATCTGCTAAAATTCTTAATTCTGATTGTTTAAGTTTCTTAATATCATTAGGAAAGTTGATTTTATCCAAATATTTATATTTCTTTTTCACTTGCGTCTTTCTAATATATATTTAATCGTATCTTTTAAATCTTCAGACCTTTTTCCAAACTTATTAAGTTTTTTAAATATCTTATATTTTAGTTTGTTTCCATATTTAATAGTATTTTGATGACCTAGTAAACTGATTAATGTTGCCTTTCCTTTTTTTAAATCCTTTCTTGTTTTCTTCCCTGCGTCTTTCGAATTTCCACTATAATCAATAAGATCATCAGCTATTTGAAATAACAAACCAATATCAGCACCAATCATATCAAAATTTTTTAAATATTTATTTTTCTTACCTATAATCAAAGGAGCCATACAACAAAAACTAAAAAGTTTTCCTGTCTTTTTTATTTGCATTTCGACAACTTTATTTAAAGAAATTTTTTTACCTTCAAAATTCAAATCAGAATATTGGCCTCCTGCTATTCCTGTATGTCCGGAACATTCTGATATTAATTTAATCAAATTTATTTTAGAGCTATAATCAACATGAAAACTTTTTTGACTCAAAATCTCAAATGCTATTGTAAGTAGAGAATTGCCAGCAAGTATCGCGGTTGACTCTCCAAATTTTTTATGTGTAGATGGTTTACCTCTTCTCAATAAATCGTTATCCATGCATGGAAGATCATCATGAATCAGAGAATAGGCATGAATACATTCTACGGCTGCTCCTATATGAATAAGATTATTATATTTTATTTGAAATATTTTACCAACATCTACAATCAATTTTGTTCTAATTTTTTTACCTCCTGGAAATAAACCATATTTCATTGGCTTAACTAAATCTGTTTTTTTTTGCTTTGATAAAAATTTTAATAAAAAAGAATTAGTATCTTTTACAATTTTATTTAATTTTTTTTCCATCTTTATTTACTATTAATTTGTTTATTTTTTCTTTTGTGCTTTGGGATATGTTTTTGGAGGTAGTTTGAAATTTTTTTTCAATAAAATTATTCAATCTTAATAGTTCTTGATATTTGTTTATTGAATTTCCTAGATCTTTCTCTTTTTCAAGATTTTCAATTATGCTATTGGCTAATTCTGTAAGTTCATTTAGAGATTTATTTTTAATATCGTTTGGCAAATTTTTATCTTTCATATAATAGTTGTAATATTACATGAAAAACAATCTTTCAAATATTAAAAAAGCTAAATACTACTTAGATAAAAATGAATGTATAGGTATTCCTACAGAAACAGTATATGGATTAGCTGCTAATGCTTACTCTGATGTTGCAACAAAAAAAATATTTAAATTAAAAAAAAGACCCAAAAAAAATCCCTTAATAGTTCATTATTATAGTTTAAAAATGTTAAAAATTGATTGTAAAACAAATAGTTTTTTTTATAAATTGTATAAAAAATTTTGCCCTGGACCTATCACATTTGTTTTAGAATTAAAAAAAAATAGTAAAATTTCAAAAAATGTTACTAATAAAAACAAAACATTAGCTATAAGATTTCCGAAAAATTCTGTTACAAAAAAATTACTTAAAAAGCTCAATTATCCACTTGCAGCTCCAAGTGCAAATATTTCTACAAAAATTAGTCCGGTTTCAAAAGAAGATGTAAAAGATGAATTTGGAAAAAAAATTAAATTTATACTTGACGGAGGAAGATCAAAAATAGGTCTTGAGTCAACAATAGTTAGTCTAATAAATAAACCCGAGATATTAAGATTAGGTGGAACAGAAGTAAAAAAAATAAAAAAAATAATTGGCTTTAATATTAAATATAATAGTAAAAATAAGAAAATTGCTTCTCCTGGACAAGGAAATGTTCATTATTCTCCGGGGATTCCAATTAGGTTAAATGTTAATGATGCTTATAAAGATGAGGCATTTTTATTAATTAAAAAAAGGAAATTGTCTGGTAAAAACTTTTATTATTTAAGTAAAGATAAAAATCTTAAAAATGCAGCAAAAAATTTATACAAAACTTTAAGAATGATTAAAAAAAGGAAATTTAAAAGTATTGCAGTTGAAAAAATACCTAATAAAGGTTTTGGTGAAGTAATTAATGATAGATTGCTTAGAGCCTCAAAATTATAATGGAATATTCAGTAGAAGTTATAAACCTCTCTAAGTCTTATGGAAAAAAAGATGCTGTAAGAGGAATAGATTTTAAAATCAAAGAAAACGAAATAATTGGACTTTTAGGTCCTAATGGTTGTGGAAAAACTACAACGATAGGGATGCTACTTGGTTTATTAAAACCATCTACAGGTCAAATCAATATTAATGGAATGAAAATTGAAAAAAATAGAATAGAAATTCTTCAAAAGATAAATTTTATCTCGCCATACATAGAATTGCCAAAAAAACTCACTGTAAAACAAAATTTGCTTGTATATGGGAAATTATATAGTGTAAAAAATCTAAATAACAGAATTGAATATCTTACCAACAAACTAAGATTAGAAGAACTTTTAAACAAAATAACTGGTGAACTTTCCTCAGGTCAAAAAAATAGAGTAAGTTTAGCAAAAGCGTTAATTAATGATCCTGATGTACTGTTTTTAGATGAACCAACTGCATCTTTAGATCCAGAGATTGGAGATTTTGTTAGAACTTTTTTAGAAAATTATAAAAGAGAAAAAAAAATATCTGTCCTATTAGCGTCACACAATATGAACGAAGTAACGAGACTGTGTGCATCAGTATTAATGATGAAGGATGGTGTAATTATTGATAAAGGTAAGCCTAAAGAATTAATAGCAAAACATGGTAGACAAAATTTAGAAGAGGTATTTTTAAAACTAACGAGAAGTAAAAATGAAATTTAATAGAATATATGGTCTTTTTTTAAGACACTTTTTTTTAATTACCAGATCTTTTCCAAGAGTTTTAGACTTAATATACTGGCCTTCGATACAAATAACATTGTGGGGTTTTATTTCAAATTTTTTTGCATCCCATAGCACTTATTACAATAATGCAGTTGGAGTAATATTAACATGTGCAATATTGTATGATTTTTTATTTAGGACAAGTATTGGTTTTAATATGTTATTTTTGGAGGAAATATGGAGCAGAAATTTTACAAATTTATTTATTTCGCCAATAAAAATAAGTGAGATTATTATATCTTTAGTTTTTACGGCATTAGTTAGAGCTCTGATTGGTTTAATACCAGCAATTTTACTGACATCTCCACTTTTTGGAATATCTTTATTAGATCTAGGTATATATTTATTTTTTCTTTTTTTAAGTTTATATATATTTGGAATTACTCTAGGAATATTTGTATCCTCAGGTTTATTAAGATTTGGTCCTTCATTTGAAAATATTGCCTGGTCAACAATGTTTTTATTGGCACCTTTTGGATGTATTTATTACCCTGTAGAAATTTTACCAGAATTTTTTCAAAAAATAGCCTATTCGCTTCCACTTGTTTATATTTTTGAGGAAGCTAGGAACATACTTATTAATCAAAGTGTTGATTTTCAGAATATAATAAAAGCATTTTATTTGAATATAATTTATCTGATTATCGCAATATCTTTATTTTATTACTCTTTTGAAAAAGCAAGAAAAAAAGGAACTTTAATAAATATTGGGGAATAATGGTGCGCCCGGAAGGACTTGAACCCTCAACCTCCTGATCCGAAGTCAGGCGCTCTATCCAATTGAGCTACAAGCGCATATAATACTATTATTATAAAATATGGAAAATATCATTAATATAATTGTTAAAGATGAAGAAAATGGCAGTCGTATTGACTCATTTGTTTCAAAAAAACAAAAAGAATTAAGCAGAACTAGAATTAAAAATTTAATAATTCAAAAAAACCTCAAGTTAAATAACTTAATAGTAATCAATCCATCACAAAAAGTTTTCACTGGAGATAAAATTAATTTATTTATACCTGAACCAAAAAAAACTTCTTTAAAACCGTATAAGTTTAAAATTGATATAGTTCATGAAGACGATGATCTATTAGTTTTAAATAAGCCAGCTGGAATTGTAATGCACCCTGGTGCTGGAAATTATGATAACACAATAGTAAACGCTCTTGTAAATTATTGTGGAAAAAGTTTATCAAATATAGGGGGTGAATTAAGGCCTGGAATCGTTCATAGGATAGATAAGGATACGTCTGGGTTAATTGTAGTTGCAAAAAACAATTTTGCTCATGAAAACTTATCAAATCAATTTAATAAACATTCAATAGAAAGAATGTATGAATTGATAGTTTGGGGAAAATTAAGACCTCAATATGGGAGGATTGAGACTTTAATTACTCGAAGTTCAAGAAATAGACAACTGATGGAAGTTGGAATAACAAAAGGAAAAAAAGCAATTACGAATTATAAAACCCTTGAAGTATTTGAAAATGATAAAACTCCTACTCTAAGTCTAGTTGAGTGCAAACTTGAAACTGGAAGAACGCACCAAATAAGAGTTCATATGAAACACAAGGGAAACAATATATTGGGAGACAAAAAATATAAAAAAAAATATAAAAAAATAAAAAATATTAATAAAAATCTTGAAAAACTAATTTTTAATTTAGATAGGCAATTTTTACATGCAAAAGTAATTGGTTTTATTCATCCTAAATCAGGAAAAAAATTAAGATTTACCTCTATTTTACCAAATGATTTGAAAAATATATTAAAAACCCTAAGAAATACTGGTAAAAAAATTGTTGTAAAATAAAAAATCTTAACTAAATAAATATCTCTATGAACACAACTACTAGTTATAATCTTCCTGCCATATCTAATGAAGGTGGACTATCGGCTTATCTGGCCCAAATTAAAAAATTTCCAATGTTGGATGCTGAAGAAGAATACATGTTGGCAAAAAATTGGAAATCTACTGGCGATATCAAATCTGCTGAAAAACTTGTGACAAGTCATTTGAGGTTAGTTGCAAAAATTGCGATGGGTTATAAAGGTTATGGATTACCTGTGAATGAAATGATTTCAGAGGGCAATATTGGTCTTATGCAAGCTGTCAAAAAATTTGAGCCTGAAAAAGGTTTTAGATTAGCTACATATGCTATGTGGTGGATAAAAGCTTCTATTCAGGAATATATTTTAAGATCATGGAGTTTAGTAAAAATCGGAACAACTACTGCACAAAAAAAATTGTTTTTTAATTTAAAAAAACTTAAAAATCAAATTGCACCTAGAACTGAAGGTGATTTAAGGCAAGAACACGTCTCAGAAATAGCAGATAAATTAAATGTTAGTGAAGATGAAGTGGTTTCAATGAATAGAAGACTATCAGGAAAAGAACATTCTCTTAATGCTCAAATTGGTGAAGATGGAGATGAATGGCAAGATTGGATTGTGGATAAGGAGATGGACCAGGAGCTGAAATTAGCTCAAAAAGAAGAAATGGACCAAAGAAAAGATCTTTTAAGAGACTCTATTGAAATATTAAATGATAGAGAAAAAGAAATTTTATACTCTAGAAGACTAAATGATGAACCAACTACCTTAGAAGATTTAAGTAAAAAATATAAAATAAGTCGAGAAAGAATTAGACAAATTGAAAATAAAGCTTTCGAGAAACTTCAAAAGCATATGTTAAACCTTGCAAAATCAAAAAATCTTCTACCAGCAAATTAGATACTAAAAGGATCAACTATTAATATTGTGTCATTTCTTTCTGGGCTTGTAGAAATACTAGCAACTTTTGTTTCTATAAATTTTTCTAGTTCTTTAATATAAATTTTTGCATTCTCTGGAAGCTCTTCGAAATTTTTTATACCTTTAGTTGAACTTTTCCAGCCTTTAAAATTTTTATAAATAGGCTTTGCTTTTAATTGATCATCCATAGCCGCAGGCAAATAATCCATTTTTTTGCCTCCGACGTCATACGCTATACACATTTTAATTTCATCTAGTTGGTCTAAAACATCTAATTTAGTCAATGCAATTCCATCTATTCCAGCAATTTTAATTGTTTGTCTAACCAAAACTCCATCAAACCAACCACATCTTCTTTTTCTGCTTGTTACTGTTCCAAATTCTTTTCCTACACTTCCTAGTTTTTCTCCTATTTCGTTTTTTAATTCTGTTGGAAATGGACCTTCACCAACTCTAGTAGTATAAGCTTTTGTAATTCCTAAAACATAATTTATTGAATTTGGACCACAACCAGAACCCGTAGCAGCAGCAGATGCTACTGTGTTTGAAGATGTTACAAATGGATATGTGCCATGATCAACATCAAGCAATATGCCTTGCGCACCTTCAAATAATATTTTTTTTTCTTGTGATTTAAATTCATCTATTTTTTTCCATACTGGTTGTGAGTACTTTAAAATTTCTGGTGCTATTTTTAATAAATCATCTTTAAGTTTTTCTTTTTTATAAATCTTCTTGCCTAATCCTTTCCTTATTGCATTATGATGCATCAAAACAGTTTCTAATCTGTGGTCTAGATTTTTTTCAGAAATTAAATCCATAACTCGTATAGATCTTCTACCAACCTTATCTTCATAGGCTGGCCCTATGCCTCTTCTAGTTGTTCCAATTTTAGCTTTACCTGCCGCATCTTCTCTTATTTCGTCCATTTCTCTATGGAATGGTAAAATTAAATTTGCAGACTCTGAAATAATCAAATTTTTTTGAGTAATTTCAATGCCTTTAGATTGAATTTCCTTAATTTCATCTAATAAAGCCCACGGGTCAACAACGACACCATTTCCAATAATAGATATTTTATCTTTTCTTACAATTCCTGAAGGTAATAATCTTAATTTGTATGTTGTCCCATCGATCACCAAGGTATGTCCTGCATTATGTCCACCCTGAAACCTTATAACAATATCAGCTTCACTAGAAAGCCAATCAACAATCTTTCCTTTGCCTTCATCTCCCCATTGAGACCCAACAACAACTACATTTTTCATTTAAACTTTTTATTTATACTTATTGTACTTAAATGATTTATTGGCCCATGACCCCTACCATATTCTGGTCTTGTGCCAATTGAATGGTTAACATACTTAATCGCCATCTCACAAGATTTCTTTAATGTTTTTCCACATGAGTAATATGTAGCAATTGCGCTAGATAATGTGCATCCAGTGCCATGTGTATTTCTTGTATTAATTTTTTTGTTTTTAAAAGTTGTTATTTGATTTTTACTTAGAAAAACATCAATCATAATATTTGATTTCAGATGTCCGCCTTTAATCAATACATTTTTTGCTCCAAAATTTATCAAAATTTTTGCTGCACGTATCATATCGTCTACTGAAGAGATTCGTATTTTTGTTAAAATTTCTGCCTCAGGTATATTTGGTGTTATCAAACTAACCCTTTTAATTAATTTTGATTTTAAGATTTTTATTGAAGCATCGTTTATTAATTTAGCTCCTCCTTTAGCAACCATTACGGGATCTAAAATAATTTTTTTTGCTTTTATTTTATTTAAAGAATTTAATACAGCTTTTATTACCTTGGTTGAATGTAGCATTCCAATTTTGACTGTATCAGGCTTAATATCTTTTGATGTAAATTCTATTTGTTTAGATATTTCTCTTGGTGATATAGCCTCGATCGATAATATGCCTGTGGTATTTTGAGAAGTTACAGCTGTTATTGCGGTCATTGCATATGAACCAAGAGCTGTAACAGTTTTAATGTCTGCCTGTATACCCGCACCTCCAGAAGAATCTGATCCTGCAATTATTAAAATTTTAGACTTGGGTTTCAATATTTTATTGACCGTTTAATTATTTTTATACACTTTATAATCAAATTTTTATTATATGACTCTCCCATAACTCTTATTTTTGGTTCAGTACCAGATTTTCTTACCAAAAGTCTTCCATTTTTTCCCATAAGTTTATTTGCGTTCTTAATTGCTTTTTTGCACTCCAAATTATTTATTATATTTTTATCTCTTACAATGATATTTTCTAAAATTTGAGGCATTGGTTTAAAGACATTTAGTAGCTCGCTCGCTTTTTTACCTTTTCTCATTGAAAATAAAACCTCTAAAGCTACTAGTAAACCATCACCTGTTGTTGCAAAGTTTCCTAATATAATATGACCTGATTGCTCACCTCCGAGATTAAACTTATGTTTTTGCATTTTTTCTTTAACATATCTGTCTCCAACACTAGCTCTTATAAATCTTATTTTTTGTTCTTTAAAATAATTCTGCAATCCATAATTAGACATTAAAGTGCCAATTACACCGCCTCTTAGAATTTTTTTTCTTTTCCATCTGCTAGCTAGCATCGCTATAATCTGATCACCATCAATTATAATTCCTTTTTCATCGCATAGGATTATTCTGTCAGCGTCACCGTCTAATGATATCCCCAAATTAACTCTATATTTTTTAACTAAAGATTTAATTTTTTTTGGAAAAGTAGATCCACAATTTTGATTAATATTTAGACCACTAGGAGACGTGCCTACATTATAAACCTTGGCCCCTAAAGATTTTAAAAGTTTTGGTCCAGATTTGTATCCAGCTCCATTAGCACAATCTATTGCAATTTTAATTCCCTTAAGACTAAAATTATTAGGAAAATTGGATTTTAAAATTTCAATATATTTATCATTGGCATTCTCTAATCTTTTTACTCTACCAAGAATATTGGGTTTAGATAAATTTTTTGTGATTTTCGAGTCTATTAACTTTTCAATTTTTTTTTCAATTTTATCGGATAATTTTAAACCGTCAGGTCCAAATAATTTTAATCCATTATCAAAATAAGGGTTATGTGATGCTGTTATCATTATGCCCATATTTGCCTTCATTCTTTTTGTCAACATAGCAAGACCATTGGTTGGCAAAGGTCCTAAAGTATAAACATGCATTCCAGCCGAAGCTAATCCAGATACTAAAGCTGGTTCCAAGGTATAACCTGACAACCTTGTATCTTTTGCAATAATTGCTATTTGTTTATTTTTTTTGAGATTTTTAAAGTATGTTCCAGCTGCTAAACCAAATTTAAAAAACATTTCTCCATTAATATTTCCTTGGTTTACTTTACCTCTAATTCCATCAGTGCCGAAATATTTTTTTGACATTATTTAAAATTTAAGGATTTAAAAACTTTTATACTTTGATTCACCTCGTTTACATCATGAACTCTTAATATTTGAACTCCTTGTGTCATTGCATATAAACTGGATGATATTGTGCCACCCAACCTTTCTTTACTATCATTAATTCCAGATAGATCTTTAATAAATCTTTTTCTAGAAACACCTAACATTATAGGAAATCCAAGTGAGTGAAAAATAGAAACATGCTTAATCAAGGTCATATTATGTTTCAAGTTTTTACCAAATCCAATTCCTGGATCTAAAATAATATTATTATGTTTGATTCCTAAAGATCTCATTTTTTTTATTTTATTTTCAAAAAAATCATAAATGTCCAAAAGAACATTTTTATATCTTGGATTTTTTTGCATATTTTTTGGGCTTCCCTGCATATGATGAACAACGAATGGAATTTTATTTTTTTTTATTATATTTATAGAATTAACGTCATATTTAAAACTAGAAACATCATTTATTAAATTAACTTTATTATTTATCCCTTGTTTCATAATCCAGCTTTTTCTTGTATCTAAAGAAATAAACTTATTTAATTTTTTAATTTTTTGGAGAGTCTTATTAATTCTTTTCCATTCTACTTTTTTATTAATATCTTTGGCTCCTGGTCTTGTCGACTCTCCACCTATATCTAGAATTTGGCATCCTTTTTTTATTAAATATTTTGCATGAGCAAAACCTAAGTTTTTTTTATTATATTTTCCTCCGTCAGAAAAACTATCTGGTGTTAAATTAATTACTCCCATTAAAATGGGGAAATCTTTAAAATTCAGCCCCTTAAATTTTTTTTTTTTTGTAATTAACTTAATATCTTCTTTAATTTTTTGTCTAATTTCATGATTCTGTTTTTTTATTTCTGTTATATAAATTTTTTTTTTATCTTTTCTGGATATTACTTCGATTGAATCAAATGATATTAGATTATTATTATTTAAAGGTAGCGCTTTTCCTTCACTGATTTTTTTTTTTGATATTTGTCCGAAATAAAAATTACACGCTCTAGTGTAATATTTTACCATTATGATCTAATGAACTATCTTGGGCTTCAATCCCATAGAATCTAAAGCTGAATCTTGTTTTTTATCTTCCTCTTTTAAGTCTTCTTTGTTAGCAGGATATATGTTTTTATTAATTAAATTTTCAATTTCTTCGCCAGTCAATGTTTCATAAGTTAATAATGCTTTGGCTAATTTATGCAAATCATCTATTTTTGTAGTTAAAATTTCTCTAGCTCTATTATAGCCTTCATCTACCAGTTTCCTAATTTCTTTGTCTATTTTTTGTGCTACAGCTTCAGATACGCTTTGTGTTCGAGCAACTGACCTTCCTAAAAATACCTCTTCTTCGTTTTCGCCATATTCAACTGGACCTAATTCTTCAGTCATTCCATATTTTGTAACCATTGCTCTAGCCAATTGAGTTGCTTGATTTATATCTGAGCCACTACCGCCTCCAGCTCCTGTTGATATGTTATCTTTACCGAATATTATTTCTTCTGCAACCCTTCCTCCAAAACATACAGCCAATCTTGCTTTTAAAAACTTTATAGAATAACCGTGTTTATCCTTTTCAGGTATATTCATTACCATACCTAAAGCTCTACCTCTTGGTATTATTGTTGCTTTATGAATTGGATCGTAGCCAGGCATATTAAAAGAAACTAATGCATGACCTCCCTCGTGGTAAGCAGTAAGTTTTTTTTCATCTTCTGTCATAACCATTGACCTTCTCTCAGCTCCCATCATAACTTTATCTTTTGCTTCTTCAAACTCGTTATAAGTTACTATTCTTTTATTTTTTCTTGCAGCTAACAAGGCTGCTTCGTTTACTAAATTTGCTAAGTCCGCTCCTGAGAATCCAGGTGTTCCTCTTGCAACTGTTCTCAAATTTACATCTGGTGCCATTGATATTTTCTTAGCATGTACTTTTAATATTTTTTCTCTTCCAATAATATCTGGCAAAGACACCACTACTTGTCTATCAAATCTTCCTGGTCTTAATAAAGCAGGATCAAGTACGTCCGGCCTATTAGTAGCTGCAATTATAATCACACCTTCATTGGTATCAAAACCATCCATTTCAACTAACAATTGGTTTAAGGTTTGCTCTCTTTCATCATTCCCTCCTCCAAGGCCTGCTCCTCTACTTCGTCCAACTGCATCAATTTCATCTATAAAAATTATACATGGAGAATGTTTTTTTCCTTGTTCAAACATGTCTCGTACTCTTGAAGCACCAACACCTACAAACATTTCAACAAAGTCTGATCCTGAAATTGTGAAGAATGGAACACCAGCTTCTCCAGCAATAGCTCTAGCTAATAAAGTTTTTCCAGTTCCGGGTGGCCCAACTAATAAACATCCTCTTGGAATTTTACCTCCAAGTCTACTAAATTTTTTTGGATCTTTTAAAAATTCCACTACTTCCTCGACTTCTTCTTTAGCTTCTTCTACGCCTGCCACATCATTAAAGGTTACTTTGCCTTTTAATTCGTTCATCATCTTTGCCTTTGAACGACCAAATCCCATAGCTCCACCTTTTCCACCTTGCATCTGTCTCATAAAAAAAATCCAAACTGCAATCAATAGTAACATTGGAAACCAAGATAAAAGCACACCAAGTAGTGATGGCATTTTTTCGTCAACTGGAGAAGCTGATATACTAACTCCTCTTTCTGAAAGCTTTTCTATAAGATCTGGGTAGTTCGGTGAGTAGGTAGTAAATACTTCACCATTGGACATAACCCCTTTTATATTATTTTCTTTAATTTCAACTTTAACTACTCTGCCATTATCAACTTCAGATAAAAATTCTGAAAAAATTATTTGGTTTGTTTTATTTAAATTTCCTTGAGGATTTTTGAACATATTATATAGACCTATAGTTAAAAAAACTATAACAGCCCACATAACTAAATTTTTAAAATTCATAATTGTAAGATAAGAATTATTGTAAATTAAACAAGTGGCATTTTAGTACAAAATTTGACTTTTTTATGATCTTTCTGGAAAAACAACTATAGTTTCACTTACTTTTTGAATCATGCAACCTCCTAAAGTTGTTTTTTTAAAATTTGGAGATTTAATGTCTGACAAAGTAGAGCTTATGCTTTTTCCTCGGGGCAAATAGTATCTTTTGCCAATTTTTTTTATAATCTCCCCAAAGGATCTGAAGGTAATTTCATGAGGTTGTATAAAGAATAATTTGTTTAAAAAAAAGGTATTTCTTTCTTTAAAAAAATATGAATTTTTATCAATATTATTTTTTGTATAAAAGTTAATAGTATCATTTGAGTCTTTAAGATTTTTAATTGTAAGTTTAAGCTTATTTTTATCTAACCCTTCGAGCTCTAATGTATTTATTAATTTTCTTATTCTAATTCTTTTAAAATTTTCATCGATATTTGAAGGATCTTCAACAAAATAGTTAAAAACTATTTTTGATATTTTTTTTAAGTCAGATTTTTTAATATTTATTAATGGTCTAATTATTTTTATATTATCAATATTGCTTTCAGATACTTTATCCATAGATACCAAACCTTTTAGGCCACTACCTCGTAGAATTCTTAATAGAAAATTTTCATATAGATCATCAATATTGTGACCTAATAATAAGAAAGATATTCTATTTTTTTTACATTCATTTTTTAAAAGTGCATAACGTTTATCTCTTGCAATAGATTGGATGTTCGATTTTGGTTTTTGACCTTTCCAAGTGAGAATTTTACAGTTGATTTTTTGTTTTTTTAAAATTTGTAAAACTTTCTTAGCTTCTTTAGTAGACTCTTTTCTTAGTTTGTGGTCCACCAAATAGTATTGGATTTTAGTGTTATAAATTTTTGAAATACATTTGCAAAAGAAAGCTAAAGCAAGACTATCTGGACCTCCAGAAATAGCTGCTGCATAGCTACTTTTGACATCAATTGTTTTTTTGAATTCCTTAAAAACTTTTAAAATATTTTTATTGTTTAAGTGTTTAAGAATTAAATTATTATGTTTTTTCTTTTTTACACTCAAACTTTTTTTCTTCATATTTTGCTTTTTGAAGAACAGACTGTTTTGCTTCAGGGTATTGTTTTTGAACACCAGTGATCATTAAACAACCTTGATCTTTTTCTCCTATCTGAACTAATGATACACCAAGTCTCAACAAATTTATAGGACCCTTCGCGCTTTTAGGATATTTTTGATATCCTTCAAGATATGCAGACGCTGCATCCGTATACAACTGTCTAATTCTAAAAGTTTCAGCATACCAATATTGAGCATTGCCAGCCAATTTATGATTTGGATTTGTATCAACAAATTCTTTAAACGCACGTTCAGCCATATTGTAATCTCCAACTTTTAAAAAACTAGTTGCAAATTCATATTGTTTTTCTGGCACTTCATTTGGTAATAATTTTTCTTCAGACTCGAATTCTTCAGTTATAACTGTTCCAGTTGAATCTATTGACTGAGTTTCTTGTGATAAAGAATTTGTTTCTGTATCTTTATATGAAATTGAACCTAAATCTTGTGGTTGCGAAGATCCTGGTAAAACTTCTTCTTGGCTCTCTGTAGTTGAAGAAACAATTTTATTTTGGTTATCGATGTCTATTTCAGTGATAGCTTTACCATCTTCTAGTTGTTGAAATCTAATTTGATTATCTGCTTGAACTTTGGATAGTCTATTTGACAATTTATCTAGCTTAAAATTTATTTCCTCAAATTTGTTTGTAAGTTTTTGAAATTGATTTTCTATTTCTGATAATTTTAAAAGGTGTCTAGTGAGAACATCTTCTGAATTTTGATCTAAATAATTTTCTGATGATGAATTATCTCCTTCTGAATATATAGCTCTTTCTAGAGTTTTTATATCTTTTTGCATTGCATCAAGTGTCGCTATTAGTTCATCATAACTCTCATTTTCAGCAGAAACTTTATTACTAGAAAAAATGAAAATTAAAAAAAAACTAACTAATGCAAATTTTATAATACTTAACATTAAATTTATTAGTAGTGATAATGATGGCAAAAAAAAGACCCTGATAATTTAATAACAGGGTCTTTTTTAAAACTATTAATTAGTTAGCTTTAACTGTAACTGATCTTCTATTTTTCGACCATGAAAGTGGATTTGAACCTGAGTCTACAGGTCTTTCTTTTCCATAACTAATTACAGAAATCCTATCTGAAGAAATTCCATATGTCATTAAATAATCTTTCGCAGCATTAGCTCTTCTTTCCCCTAACGCTAAGTTATACTCTCTTGTTCCTCTTTCATCAGCATGACCTTCTAAAACTATATTTATTTTCGAATTTTTTCTTAACCAGGTTGCTTGTTTTCTTAAAGTATCTCTAGACTTAGTAGTTAAAACAGATTCATTTGTTGCAAAGAAAACTCTATCTGGAACACCCGATGCTAAATATTCAACAGTGTCAGTGCCTGTATACACATCACCTTGCAATTGACCTGTGCTTACTTTTTTTGCACAAGCAGACAATGCTAAGCAAGCAATCGCTACTAGAAGTGCATTTTTTAAAATTTTGTTCAGATTCATTACTACTCCTTAAATTGAATATTATGACTTTTTCACACCTAATTAAATCTTTCAAGCCTAAAAATCAACTATTTAATATTAATAGCTTAATTTAATATTAATTACTTAATAAAGACGACCAAGATGGGTCAGAAGCGTCGGTTTCGGTCTCTACTAACCTCTCATTATAACCTGTTAAATCTATAGACCACAATTTTGCAGAAAAACCCTCTCCTTTGGCGTCAGTTTTTGTCTCCCTATAAAATATTAAAACTCTTCCATTTGGCGACCAAGATGGTGCTTCTTGATAAAAGTTCTCAGTTAATAATCTTTCTCCTTTTCCATTCGTCCTCATTACTCCTATATAAAATTTACCTTTATGTAGTTTTGTAAAAGCTATTAAATCACCTCTTGGCGACCAAACAGGTGTTCCATATAAACCTTTACCAAAAGATATTCTTTTAACATTTGATCCATCACTTTTCATAATATAAATTTGTTGATAACCACTTCTGTCCGAATTGAAACATATATACTTTCCATCTGGTGAATATGAAGGAGATGTATCTATTGAAGGATGATTAGTGATTCTTTCAACAATTCTATTTTCAAGATCCATAGTATAAATATCAGAATTACCATCCTGCGCAAAACTCATTATGATTTTTTTACCATCTGGAGAAAATCTTGGAGCAAATGTCATTCCAGGAAAGTCTCCTACTACTTCTTGAATACCAGTTTCAATATCTAACAAATAAACTCTTGGTAAATTTCTGAAGTAAGAAAGATAAGTAACCATTTGATTGGTTGGGTTGAATCTTGGAGTTAAAACCAATTCGTTTCCTAAAGTTAAATATTTTGTATTAAATCCATCTTGATCCATTATGCCTAACTTTTTTATCCTTCTTGTTTTAGGTCCTTCTTCAGCTACATAAATAATTCTTGTATCAAAATAACCTTTTTCTCCAGTTAATCTCTCATAAATTTTATCAGTTATAATATGTCCGACTCTTCTCCAGTTACTTGGAACAGTAGTAAATGCTAAAGCCATCATTTCTTTTGCTGCAAGCACATCCCAAAGCCTAAATTCTACTCTAAGTTTTTCATCAACAAATGTAACCTTGCCTGTAATTAAAGCCTGTGCTTTTATTAAAGCCCAGTCTTCAAATCTAGGTTTTAAATGAGCAATATCTGGTTTTTGAAGAAAAGAGTCTTTGTTTAAAGGATTAAAAAGTCCAGACTTCTTTAAGTTATTTTCAACAACAAAAGAAATTTCTGAACCTAAATCTTCTTTTTTTAATATTTTCTTTAAGCTCTGTTTTGATGCTTTATCTAAAGATAATGGTGAAACTGCAATGGGAAGTGGACTTAAATTCCCTCTGCTTATATCAACTTCAATTAAAGCTAAAGAGCTTGTGGGTATTAAAAAAAATAAAATTAAAAAATATCTAAAAAACATGATCATCCCTCTAGCATCTCTCTTGCGTCAAAATTTAATTGCAAATCTTTCCATCTTTCGTAGCCTGTGGTTGGAACTCTGAGAGGCTGACACAGTTGAATGGCTCTAAGGGCACTTTCTGCTAAAACTTTGTAAAAACCTTGACCTGGTTTATTCATTCTGGCATGATCTAATATCTCTGATTTTATTACAGATCCATCTGGTTTTAATTTCAATTTAATTCTCACTAATAAATTTTCATTGTAAGGTAAACCAAGTGGAATGCTCCAACAACCAAAAATTTGAGCTTTTAAGGCATCTTCCTCACTTAAAGATAGTCCAATATTTTCTACTGTTCTATCTTGATCTTGCGAAATCTTATTTGGTTTATCTGTTGTTTCTCCTACATCTTCTTTTGACTTATCTATAAGTGCAGCAATATTATTGGGATCAAAAAGCTCTTCCTTTTCAAACTCTGAAACTTGTTTGACTTTGTTATCTATTTTTTCAGGATTCTGCTTTTTATCCTCTAATTTTTTAACTTTTTCTATTTTTTCATCAGGCAACGGAACGGCATCTGGTTTTTCTTTTTTAACAACTTTTGGTGGAGCTTGTTCTGAAACTAGTTTTTCTTTTTCTTTAACTTTTTCAATTATTTTTTTTGCTTTAGGAGCAAAAGGAATATTGGTTATGTCTTTGATTTGGATAAGTTCTACTGAAACAATAGGTGGAAGTTCGATTGGTTTTTTAGTTAAAAAAGGCAAACTCATTGCGGTAATAAAAATTATTATTAAATGAAAAGTTGAAGAAATAACAATATTTCTAGTCACAGAACTTACCTTTCTTTATATGGTTCAGAAATTAACGCTACTTTAGTAAATCCTGAACCAGACAACATTCCCATAATTTCTAAAACTCTACCATAGTTAATTGTTTTGTCTCCTCTGACATAAATTCTAGTATCTGTTCTATTTTTAGAAACTGCTAATATTTTTGCAATAATTTTGTCATATTCAACTTTTGACTCTTGTATAAAAATTTCACCTTTGGAATTGATGCTCAACGTCAAGGGTTCTTGCTCTTCTGGTAAAGAGTCTGCCGAACTTTCTGGTAAATCAACTTGTACTCCTACAGTTAATAAGGGTGCAGTTACCATAAAAATAATTAGAAGCACTAACATTACATCTACAAATGGAGTTACATTAATTTCACTCATAGGTTCCTTTGATGAACGTTTTAAGTTAAAAGCCATCTTAGATTATTGATAAAAATCTTTTTGAAAAATTTTCTAATTTTTGAGAATACTTTTTTGCATCATTATTAAACTTATTATAAGCAACAACTGCGGGTATCGCAGCTAACAAACCTAAGGCAGTTGCAAACAATGCTTCTGCTATTCCAGGAGCTACAATTGCCAAACTCGTATTTCTTGATATTGCAATTGATTGAAAAGAATTCATTATTCCCCAAACTGTTCCAAACAAACCAATAAAAGGTGCAGTTGAACCAACTGTAGCAAGGAACGTATAACCTTTTTCAATTTTTTCCATTTGTTTCTCAATGTTAATTTCTAACATCCTGGACATTTTTTCATTCAAATTGGAACTACGTTTAGATTTTAACATTACTTGCATCGAGTCCATAAAAACTCTTGCCATTGGGTCTTCTGTTTTTGAGGGAAAGTTGTCGTAAAAATTTTCTGCTGATTTTGATTTCCAAAACTTATTTTCAAAATCTTCAGAAGAAGAGTTTATTTTTTTAAATAGTTTTATTTTTTCAATTATTACTGCCCACGAGTATATTGAGCAAGCTATCAATATAATGATGACACTCTTAACAATTATATCAGCTCTAACAAATAGTTTTAAAATTGAAAAATCTGTATTGCTTGCCAGCCCAACGGCTTGTGATGTAATATCTGCTTCCATTTGTTAGATCTCACACTAAAATGTGTCATGAATTTGTCTTTAAATTATTATTATTAATATATTTATTGATCTGATTGGTAAGTTTCGTAAAAAAAACTAGCAATTAAAGCCGCATCGGCTTTATTTGCATCTTTTTTTCTAGATAACTGAGTCGAAATATATGGAAAAATTTCTATTGCTTTTGTTCTGCTTGCATCCTTTTCTGCATTAATTAGGTTAAAAAACCTTTTCCATTTTGCAGGTCTAACAAAATGCATGGAAAGTTGCATAGCTGAACAAATTCCTTTTAAAACCCCAAAAGATTGACCAAAGTTAAACATGCTAGTAACTCCTTGACCAGGCATCGCTGAAACGTGTTCTATTACAACTTTAATATTTCTTTTTTCAACATTTTTTGTTCTTAAAAGAATTTCATTATAAATTTGAGCACCATTTACCTGTTTTTTTTGTTTCTTTCCATCTGCCATATTTGGCATATCAATTAAATCAATTATTTTTCCATCCTCAAAAAAACATATTGATCCGGTAATTCCTGGGTCGATACCAATTACCAACATTAATTATTCCCTGTAATTAAATTTGTATAAACATTTTGAACATCATCATCATCTTGAAGCTCTTCTAAAAATTCTAAAACCATTTTTAATCTCTCACCTTTAGCTTCTACGCTATTTAATGGCAACCAGCAAATATTTGTAGATATAAAGTTTTTTATCATTTTTTCTAAATCCTTTTTAACATTGTAAATTTCGTTTTTATCACAGTGGATTTCATGAAAGTCCTTTTTAGAAAAATATTCATTGGCACCTGAGTCTATTGCCATTTCTAAAATTTTTTCTTCTGAGATTTCTTTTTTATCAATTTTTATAATACCCATTTGCTTAAAATTATGTGACGCTGATCCTTGGGTTCCAAGGCTCCCTCCATTTTTTTGAAAAATAGTTCTTATATTTGAGGCTGTTCTATTTTTATTATCTGTTAAACTTTCTACTATTACCGCTACTTTGTCAGGACCAAAACCCTCGTATCTTATACTTTCGAAATTTTCATTTACTGAATTTGAAGATTTATCAATTGCTCTTTCAATATTTTCTTTTGGCATATTTGCTGATCTTGCAGCTTGTATTGCCGATCTCAATCTTGAATTCATATCAGGATTTTTATCACCCAATTTTGCAGCTACTGTTATCTCCTTTGATAATTTTGAAAAAAGATTTGCTCTTTGCTTATCAGCTTTTCCTTTTTTATGTTTAATTCCTGCCCAATGTGAATGACCGGCCATACTAATTAGAATTTTTTAATTCTCCTCCGAAAATAAAGTTTTCAATTTTGTCTGCTAAGCCACTTTTAATATTAGCCTCTACAATAACGCCACATAAAGAGGCTTCGCCAATTGACGGAAAATGTTTTTTTGCTTCTTTTTTTAAAAATTTGTTTAGTGAATTAGATTTATTCATTCCAATTACAGAATTATAATCTCCACACATTCCCGCATCAGTTTGGTAACCAGTACCATTTTCTAAAATTCTAGCATCGTTAGTTGGTACGTGAGTATGAGTGCCAACAACTAAAGTAGCTTTCCCATCAAAGAAATGTCCTATTGCCATTTTTTCACTTGTTATTTCACCATGAAAATCAACAATTAAAAAGTCGTAGGTCTCTTTTAAAATATTTTTATTTATAAAATTGTTAGCTTCAATAAATGCATCATCACATTTTTTCATAAAAATATTTCCCATTAAATTCAGAACTCCAATCTTGAAGTTATTTTTTGCATTAAATATTTCAAAACCTTTTCCTGGTGAGGGTTTGACTAAATTTTGAGGTCTCAACAGTCTATTTTCTTTTTCGATGAAAGATAAGGTTTCCTTTTGGTCCCATACATGATTTCCAGTAGTAATAACATCTACTCCAGAATTGAACATATCATTACAAATTTTATCTGTAATACCAACTCCTTGATCAGCAGCGTTTTCACCGTTTACTATAACAAAATCAATTTTTTTTTTATTTACAATATCTGGCAAATTTTTTTTTAAAGCATTACATCCCGAGCTTCCAACTACGTCTCCCAAAAAAAGAATTCTCATTATAAAATATACTTTTCTGTTACAATATAATCCATCTTCTTGTCATATTTTGATATTGGTAAATTATTAATTTGCTGAGCAGAAAAAGCTAGGCCAATTTTTAAAATTTTTTTTTTTTTCATTAATTTTTCTATTACTCGATCATAGTACCCTCCACCATATCCTAGCCTATTTAAACTTTTATCAAAACCAACCATAGGAATTAAAATTATATCCGGATAAACAACGCTTTTCTTCTGTGGCTCTGGTATACCATACTTATTAATTATTAAAGGATCATCGAAAGAAAAATTATAAAAATCCATATCGAAATTTTTCTTTACTACAGGCAAACAAATTTTATATTTTTTTTTTTCAAGTTTTTTTAAAATTTCTAAATCATCAATTTCATTATTTACAGGAAAATATCCTCCAATATTTTTTGGGGGGGGTTTTTTGTTTTTTAATCAAATATAAAATTTTGGTAAAATCAATATTTTTACTTTTTAAATATATTTTTTTTCTAATCTTAAGAATTTTTTTTCTTAATTTTTTTTTTAACACAATATTAATTTATTGAATTGAGTCTTTTTGGTTTGCTTTTTCTAAAAAATTTTCAATTTGATTTGTTGCATCATCTATAATTTTTTCATAATCATCTTTATTTCTTAATATTTCTTTTTTAAGTTCATCTTGTTGATTATTTAGTTGTTTAATTTCATTTTCTTTATTTTTTTTATATTCATAAACTAAAGATTTAAGCTCTTGAAATTTGCTAGATAGATCCTTAAATTCTACTTTCTTCTCTTCAATTTTTTTTTTTGTTTCAAAATATTCATCAATAATTTTTATCGAAGTAATTAATAAAAGCTTATTTTCACCAATGTTCCCTAGATCTTTTTTTAAATTTTCAAACTTTTGATTAAGCTGTTCTGATAATTCTTCTAAATGAGCTTCTTGGCCATCTTCGCAAGATAACAAAAAATCTTTACCATTAAATTTTATATTTACATTTGCCATTTATCTATTTCTTCTAACAGACTATCTGTTTCTTGATTTAATTCATCAATTTTTTCTGAAAATTCTATTTCTTTTTTTTGTTCATTCTTTTTTTGAGTATTTATATGGTCTAATTTTTGTTGAAGATTTTCATGTTCCGAAGCTAATAAATTATACTTGTTTTCAACTTCTTTTTTTTCAATTTCTAATTGATTTTTTTGAATACTTAAATTTTCTATACTATTTTTAAGGTCAGGATTTTCAAAATTTAATTTTTTTAGTTTGCTAAGTGCCAAATTAAGTTTTTTTTCTTTTTCGTCAGAAGTTTTCATATATATACATATTATTAAATAGAATCTTCTTAGTCTAGATAGGATAATTTTTGAGCAAACAACATAGAGAATTAGCAAATAGTATCAGGTTTTTATCAATGGATGCTGTGCAAAAAGCAAATTCTGGTCATCCAGGAATGCCTATGGGAATGGCTGATGTAGTGACAGTTCTGTTTAAACATTTTTTAAAATTTAATCCAAAAAAACCAGATTGGTTAAATAGAGATAGATTTGTTTTATCTGCTGGACACGGATCAATGTTGCTTTACTCTCTGCTTTACCTAACAGGTTACAAAAGTGTTTCTATAGAAGATATAAAAAATTTTAGACAACTTGACTCTATTTGTGCAGGACATCCTGAATATCACGCAGGGTCTGGAATTGAAACGACAACTGGCCCACTAGGTCAAGGCATAGCAAATGCTGTTGGTTTTGCTTTAGCAGAAGAAATTTTAAAAAATAAATTAGGTACAAAAATTATAAATCATAAGACTTATGTTTTAGCTGGAGATGGATGTTTAATGGAAGGAATTAGCCATGAAGCATTAAGTTTTGCAGGTCATCTAAAATTAAAAAATCTTATTTTATTATTTGATAACAATTCAATATCAATTGATGGACCTACAAATTTAGCAGTCTCTGATAATACAAAAAAAAGATTTGAAAGTTATGGTTGGGACTATGTAGATATAAATGGTCACGATGAAAAACAAATATTTAAAGCTCTAAAAAAAGCACAAAAAGCAAAAAAACCTTTTGCTATTTCATGTAAAACAACAATTGGTTATGGTTCTCCAAACAAAGGTGGAAAGGCATCATCTCACGGAAGTCCACTAGGGGAAGAAGAAGTTAATTTAGTTAGAAAAAAACTAAATTGGAATTATAAACCCTTCGAAATTCCAAGTAGAATCAAAAAAGAATGGAAAAAAATTGGTGATAAAGCGTCTGCAAAAGCTGAAAAAGATGAAGCTAAATATCAAAAAGAAATAAAAAAATTTAGTTGGTTAGGATGGTCAATAGGAAGACATTTTAATAATAATTACCCTCCAGGTTTCAAAAATCATAGGGATCATATTAATCAATCAATTGAAAAAGCTATGAAAAGCTATTTAAAAAACTTGAATCCTATTGCGACAAGAAAATCATCTGAAATGTTTTTAGAATTAATTACAACTTTGCCAAACTTAATTGGAGGATCGGCTGATTTGGCTGGTTCAAATAACACTAAAACTAAAAAACATGAAATAATTAAACCGGGAATTTTTAAAGGAAATTATATTCATTATGGAGTAAGAGAACACGCTATGTGCGGTATTATGAATGGATTGTCTTTGCACAGTGGTTTAATACCTTATGGTGGAACATTTTTAATTTTTAGTGATTACTGCAAGCCATCAATTAGATTAGCTGCAATGATGAAACAAAGGGTGATTTATATTTTTACTCATGACTCTATTGGACTTGGAGAAGATGGTCCAACTCATCAACCAATTGAACAATTAGCCAGTTTAAGATCAATACCCAATTTAAATGTTTTTAGACCTGCAGATACAATTGAAACTTTTGAGTGTTGGCAATTAGCACTTGAAAGTAACAAATCACCAAGTGTGATTGCATTATCTAGACAAAAAATAAACCCTATAAGGAAAGAATATAGCAAAATTAATAAGTGCTCTAAAGGAGCATATGAAGTTATGAGAACCGGGGACAACATTAAACTAATCTTATTGTCCAGTGGATCTGAAACCAGTTTGGCATGTGAAGTTAGCCATAAATTAGCCACAGAAAATATCTATTCAAAAGTTATATCAATCCCATGTCAAGAATTATTTGACAAACAAGATGAAACTTACAAAAAACAAATTTTATCTGAAACAGAACTTTTAGTTTCTATAGAAGCATCTGAAACTGAATTTTGGAAAAAATATACAGGATCTAAAGGAATGAATTTTGGTATTAATGATTTTGGAAGAAGTGCTCCCTACATGGATATTTACGATCACTTTAAACTTAATTCTGAAAATATAATTAAAAAAATTAAAGAAAGAATATGAAAATAAAAATAGGTATTAATGGTCTTGGTAGAATTGGTAGAATGGTCATTAGATCAATTATTGAGGGTAAATTAAATAATTTTGAGATAAAACATATAAATAATAGAACTAACTCAGAAGTTAGCTCAAACTTGCTTAAGCATGACTCAATACATGGAAAATTTAATTCTATGATTAAGTTTGATAAAAATAAAATTATAATCGGCAAGCAAAAAATCTCATTTTCTCAAGAAACAAAAATAGAAAATATTAATTGGAAAAAGTATGATGTTGATTATGTTTTTGAATGTACAGGTAAATTTAACTCTAAAGAAAAGTTGCTACCTCATTTAAAAAATGGTGCAAAAAAAGTAATTGTTTCAGCACCATGTAAAAATGCTGATAAAACTATAGTTTATGGTGTAAATCAAAATACTATTAGTAAAAATGATAAAATTATTTCAGCAGCATCTTGTACTACAAATTGTCTAGCGCCAGTAGCGAATGTCCTTAACAATAATTATCAAATAGAAAAAGGTTTTATGACAACTATTCATGCTTTTACTGCCGACCAAAGATTGCTAGATAATTCTCATAAAGATCCAAGAAGAGCAAGATCTGCATCACAATCAATAGTTCCAACATCTACAGGTGCATCAAAAGCAATTGGAGAGATCATACCCTCTTTAAAAGGTAAGTTAGAGGGAGTAGCGATGAGAGTACCAACCCCAAATGTCTCTTTAATCGAATTAGTTTTTTGTACAAAAAAAGATTTATCAGCCCAAAAAATTAATAAAAGTTTTGTTGAGGCATCTAAAAAATCGTTAAAAGGTATTTTGGATGTTACTAAAGAAAAATTAGTATCAGTTGATTTCAATCACAATCCTTACTCAGCTATTATTGATGCTAGCTTAACAAATACAATTGGCAAAAATATGGGAAAAATTTCTGCTTGGTATGATAATGAATGGGGCTTTTCAAATAGAATGTGTGATTTAGCAAAATATATTCATAAAATTTAATTTTTTTATGAAAAATAGTTTAAGTAAAGATCTTGATTTAAAAGGAAAAAAAGTTTTATTAAGAGTTGACTTAAACGTTCCGATGGAAAATGGAGCAATAACTGAAACTTCTAGAATAGAAAAAATAATACCAACAATTAAATTTTTATCTGAAAAACAAGCTAAAATTATAATTTTATCCCACATTGGTAGACCAAAAGGAAAGGTTGTTAAAGAAATGTCATTAAAACCTATTTCAGAAAAATTATCCTTTTTATTAAAGAAAGAGGTTTTGTTTAATAGTGAACCTATTAATGAAGATACAAAATTAAAAATAGATAAAATTTCGAATGGTTCTATAGTAATGTTAGAAAATATTCGCTTTAATAAAGAAGAAGAAATTAATGATGTAAAATTTGCAAAAAAAATGTCTAATCTTGGAGATATATACGTAAATGATGCTTTTTCTTGCTCACATAGAGCACATGCATCAATTGACGCAATTACAAATTATATTCCTTCTTATTTTGGCTTGCAAATTACTGAAGAAATTAATGCCTTAGAAAAGATAACTAATAAAATTGAAAAACCTATCTCTCTTGTAATCGGAGGTTCAAAAATTTCTACAAAATTTAAAATTATTAATAATTTAATTAAAAAATTTGATAATATTGTAATAGTCGGAGGAATGGCTAATACAATTTTAAAACATACCGGTAAAAACGTAGGTAAATCAATATGCGAAAATGATAGTAGTGTATTGGTTAAAGAAATTTTTAAAAATTCAAAAAAATATAATTGTGAAATTATTGCCCCTATTGATGTTGTGGTTTCGAAAAATTTAAATGGTCATGGAATAGAAAAAAATATTGATGAGGTAGAAGATAATGAAATGATATTAGATATAGGGCCAAAAACGATATCATCAATTGAAGTAATGATTAATAAATCCAGAACAGTGTTATGGAATGGTCCAGCAGGATATTTTGAAAATCCTAATTTTCAAAATGGAACAAAAAAAATATTAGAAGCTATTTCAATAAAAACCGTAAATGATAAAATTTTTTCTGTCGCCGGCGGTGGGGAGACAGTTGCGGCAATAAATAAATTTAAAAAATCAAACTCTTTTACTTTTATTTCAACTGCTGGTGGAGCCTTTTTAGAATACCTTGAAGGAAAAACCTTACCTGGTATAAAAGCATTAAATCAAAATGTCTGAACTTAACAATATAGCTTTAAAAGTTATTGGAAATGGAAAAGGAATTCTGGCTGCAGACGAAAGTACCGGAACAATGACTAAAAGACTCGATAGTGTTAATGTAGAGTCGAGTTCTAAAAATAGATTAATTTTTAGAGAAACTCTTTTTAGCTCAGAAAGTATGAAAAATTGTATCGGTGGGGTAATTCTTTATGATGAAACTATAAAACAATCTAGCTCTTCAGGAAAAAAAATTCCTGAACTAATTTCAGACTCAAATGCTGTTCCTGGTATCAAAGTCGATACAGGTGCAAAAGTTTTAGCTAACTCTCGGGAAGAAAAAATTACTGAAGGATTGGATGGTTTAAGAGAAAGATTAAAAGAATATTATAAACTTGGAGCTAGATTTACAAAATGGAGAGCTGTATACATAATTTCTAAAAACTACCCAAGTAAATTATCAATCATCTCAAATGCACATGCTTTAGCTAGATACGCTGCATTGGTTCAAGAAAGTGGAATGGTTCCCATAATAGAACCAGAAGTATTAATGGATGGTAATCATACTGCGGAGGACTGTTATAAAAAAACTTCAGAGGTAATTAAAAAATGTTTTGAAGAATTAATCATTCACAAGGTTGATTTAAAGGGGACAATATTAAAACCAAATATGATTTTGCCAGGAGCTAATTCTAAAGAAAAAATCCCAAGTGAAGAAATTGCTAAATTGACTGTTAAATGTTTAAAAGACTCTGTACCTTCCGAAGTTCCAGGAATAGCCTTTTTATCTGGTGGACAAACAGAAACGGAAGCAACAGAAAATTTGAACTCTATAAATAACAATAACCAAACAAATTTTATTATGACTTATTCATTTGGTAGAGCCTTGCAACAGAGCGCTTTGAAATTTTGGTCTAAAAATATTAAAGATATAAAAGGTACTCAAACTACTTTTAATCACAGGGCTAATATGTGTTCTTTAGCGGCCCAGGGAAAATGGTCACAAAATATTGAAACACAAGATAATTAAAAAAAAATTTGTTTATCTCATCTCACCGAATAGAATTAAAAATATTAGTTTTTATTTAAAATTAGAAAATTTATTTAGAACAAAAAAAATCAGCTTTTTTCAACTAAGACTTAAAAAAGAAACAAAGAAAAACCAGTTAATTATTGGGAAAAAAATAAATAAAATTTGCAAAAAATATAAAGTCAAATTTATTGTAAATGATGACCCCATATTAGCAAATAAATTAAATTCAGATGGATGCCACCTTGGTCAAAAAGATATGAAAATTTTGAAAGCGCAAAAAATATTAAAAAATAAAATTATTGGTATTACTTGCCATAATTCCTTGAAGCTAGTTGGACAAGCTATTAAAGATAATGCTAGCTATATTGCTATTGGAGCTTTTAATCCTTCAAAAACAAAAAAAATTAAATTCAAAGCAAACATTAAGTTGTTACAAAAAGTAAAAAAGATTACAAATATTCCTATTGTTGCTATAGGTGGAATAAATCATTCCAATTATAAAAATCTTTTGTTGAATAAAGCTAACTTTTTAGCTATTTCAGGCTACATTTGGAATAATAAAAAATATAAACCTGTGGAAGCTATAAAGAAATTAAAATGAAAATATCTGGAAATGAAATTAGGGTAGGAATGCTATTAGAGCACAAAAATGATCTGTGGCTAGTTCTCAAAACGCAACATGTAAAACCAGGAAAAGGCGGTGCTTTCGCACAAGTAGAAATGAAAAGTGTAAATAAAAATACCAAACTTAATGAAAGATTCAGATCAAGCGATACATTAGAAAAGGCATCTCTTGAGGAAATAAAATTTAATTTTTTATATGAAGACGAAACAGACTACTATTTCATGAATCCAAAATCATTTGAACAAATCAATATTAAAAAAGATTTAGTTGGTGTGAAAGGCAAAATGTTAACTGAAAATTTAGAGGTAAATATAAGTTTTTATAACGATAAACCTTTATCAGTTGAACTTCCTAACCAAGTTAAATGTAAAATTGAAAGTACTGATGTTGCGTTAAAAGGCCAAACTGTTTCTTCTTCCTATAAACCTGCGACTCTTACCAATGGAGTTAACATCCAAGTTCCACCTTTCGTTGAAAGTGGAGATGAAATAATAGTTGATACTAGGACAATTGAATATATTAAAAAAATTTAAATATAATGAACTCTATTTCACCAAACTTAAACATAATGATCAAAGCAAGCCAAAAGGCTTCTCGAAATTTAATTAGAGATTTTGGTGAACTTGAAAAATTGCAAGTATCTGTAAAAGGACCTTCAGACTTTGTCTCTAATGCTGACACAAAAGCAGAAAAAATAATTATAGAAGAGCTATCTAAAGCAAAAAAAAATTTCTCAATACTAAGCGAAGAAGATGGTTCAAAAGTTAATCAAGATAAAGATAACGTTTGGATAATTGATCCTATCGATGGAACAACAAATTTTTTGCATGGAATTCCCCATTTTGCAATTTCCATAGCTTTAAAAACCAATAATGAAATTGTTTCTGGATTAATTTACGATCCTATAAAAGATGAAATGTTTTATGCAGAAAAAAATAACGGTGCTTTTTTTAATAATCACAGAATAAGAGTCTCAAATAAAAAAGAATTGAACAGTTGTTTATTTGCTACTGGTGGCAAGGATAGCGAAAAAAAAATTGATTTAAATGTTAGAAAATCTGGAAGTGCTGCATTGGACTTAGCTTATGTGGCATCAGGAAGATACGATGGATATTTTCAAAAAAATCTAAATTTATGGGACATTGCCGCAGGGATAATTTTAATTAAGGAAGCTGGGGGAATAGTGAGTGAAATTGATATTTCTCAAAATAAAGTTATTAAAATAACGGCAGCTAGTAGCGCAATAAATGAAAAAATGATGGAAAAATTAACTAACTTTTAATTGTTTTCCTAAATTGTTTTGTTATAAGTCTCGATATGAAAAAAGACATTCATCCAAACTACCATAAGATTAAAGTTGAAATGACTGATGGAACACAATTTGAAACAAGATCAACATGGGGATCTGAGGGAGAAGTTTTAAAATTAGAGATTGACCCTAAATCACATTCTGCATGGACCGGGGGCAAACAAAAATTATTAGATAAAGGTCGTGTAAGTAAATTTAACAAAAAATTTCAAAATTTTAGATCAGAAAAGAAAAGCTAAATGTCAAACGCACCATTAATGCCAATGGCAACTGCTGTTTGGCTAGTTGAAAACACTACATTAACCTTTAGGCAAATTGCTGAATTTTGTAAACTACATGAAGTTGAAATTCAAGGAATCGCAGATGGTGAAGTTGCAAAAGGCATAATCGCCTATAACCCAATTATTGCAGGTCAGTTAACTAAAGAAGAAATTCAACTTTCTTCCCAAGATGCTGATAGACCACTACAAATTCAAAACACTGATATTGAAATTTCTTCTGAAAACAAAAAAATTAAAAAATATGTTCCACTTTCTAAGAGACAAGATAAACCAGACTCTGCGCTCTGGCTTATAAGGCATCATGGAATTTTAAAAGACTCACAAATAGCAAAGTTAGTTGGAATAACTAAAAATTCTGTAGTAGCTATAAGAAACAAAAGTTACTGGAACTTCAATAATTTGAATGCAAAAGATCCAGTTGCAATGAACTTGTTTACTCAAAAAGATCTAGTTGAAGCAATAGAGAAGGCTGAAAGAAGAATAAAAAGAGAAAAAAGAGAAAAGGAAAAAGCTAAACAGTCAACAAAAATCAGCAATAATGAATAAATTTAATAGACATAAAAAATTTAAAATGTTAATTACACATTTTTTTGGAGGTATTTATTAAAATAGAAGTAAAAGATAATAATGTTGAGCAGGCTCTTAGAGTTTTAAAAAGAAAACTTCAAAGAGATGGGTTTTTTAAAATTATTAAATTAAAAAATACTTACGAAAAACCATCTGAAAAAAAGAAAAGAATTTTACAAGAGAACATAAAGAGAGTTAAAAAACTTAATAAACTTAAAAACAGAATTTAGATATCGCGGGGTGGAGCAGTCTGGTAGCTCGTCAGGCTCATAACCTGAAGGTCGGCGGTTCAAATCCGTCCCCCGCAACCAATTTACTTTAAAGCGAAAAATTAGATTTTTTGGAGTCTATTAAAAATCCTTTTACTGTATCGGTAGTAAGTCTTTGAAAACTTTTTCCAAATTTTTCTATTTTTTCTATAATAGTTGGTGGAACAGTAATTATATGACAATTAATACTTTTGGCTTGTAAATAATTATATGGCTCTCTAGTACTTGCCCAAAGAATTTCAACATTTTTAAATTTTTTAGACAATTTAATACTATTCTTGAATTCTGGCAAAGGATCTTTTCCTACATCGGCCATTCTTCCAGCAAATATAGATATAATAACTTTTGTTTTCTTATCTATTTTTTTTAGAATTTTCATAGTTTGTTTAGCTGAATACACTGCAGTAATATTTAATTTAATTTTTTCTTTATTCAATTTATGTATAACTTTTCCCATAAATTTTCCTTTTGAATTGGTCACGGGCACCTTTACATAAACATTTCTAGCCCATTTACTAATTTTTAGACCCTGTTTAATCATATTTTTTTCGTCATCTGCAAAAACTTCACATGATACAGGCTTTTTGGTTAATTTAAGAATTTTTTTACTATATAAACTATAATCTTTTGCACCGGCTTTTCTCATTAAGGATGGATTTGTGGTAAAGCCCTTAACAATATTCTTTTTATTGAATTTTTTTATTTCTCTTATATCAGCAATATCGCAAAATATTTTAGTCAATTTATAAATTTTTAATAATGTCTTCTGTCATTTTTTTTGCATCTGCAAACAACATTAATGTATTATCCCTGTAGAATAAATCATTATCTATTCCTGCATATCCTGGAGATAAGCTTCTTTTTACAAATAAAACTGATTTACTTTTTTCTACATCTAATATTGGCATACCATAAATTGGGCTTTGTGGATCTGTTTTAGCAACAGGATTAGTTACATCATTTGCGCCTATTACATATGCAACATCACAATTTGCAAAATCATTATTGATTTCCTCTAGTTCGAATACTTCATCGTAAGGAACATTGGCTTCCGCTAATAAAACGTTCATATGCCCAGGCATTCTACCTGCCACTGGATGAATTGCATACGTAACTTTAACACCATTTTTTTTTAACGCATCTACCATCTCTCTTAAGGCGTGTTGCGCTTGAGCAACTGCCATTCCATATCCTGGAACAATTATAACAGAAGATGCATTCTTCATTAAAAAGGCTGCATCATCAGCATTTCCGTTCTTAACTGGTTTCTGTTCTTTAGATGCATTTTTAGTTTTATCGTCTGTTGCTCCCCACCCTCCTAGTATAACATTAAAAAAAGATCTATTCATACCTTTGCACATTATGTAAGATAAAATTGCACCAGAAGATCCTACTAGAGCACCAGTAATAATTAATGCTGTATTTTCTAAAGTAAATCCAATACCAGCAGCAGCCCATCCAGAGTATGAGTTGAGCATTGATATTACAACAGGCATATCAGCTCCACCAATTGGAATGATTAGTAAAATTCCAACTAAAAATGAGATGATAATGATTGTCCAAAAAAAAGTATCAATTTGAGTTCTACATAAATAAACTATTAAAGCTACTAGGGCTAGTCCAAGAACTAAATTTAAGTAGTGTTGGCCTACAAAAGTAATTGGGGATCCAGACATAATCCCTCTTAATTTTAAAAATGCAATTATTGACCCTGTAAAAGTTATTGCTCCTATTGAAGCACCAAGAGACATTTCAATCAGACTTGCTATTTTGATGTTGCCTGGTGTACCTAAATTAAAAGCTATTGGATTCAAAAAAGCTGAAATTGCTACAAAAACTGCTGCAAGACCAACTAAACTATGAAATCCAGCAACTAATTCTGGCATTGCTGTCATTGGTATTTTGAAAGCTATAAAAGCTCCAATAGAACCACCAATTAGCAAAAAAACTAATAAAAATATAAATCCAGTTGAGAAGTTTCCTACCGATAAAATTGTAACGCCAATTGCTATCGCCATTCCAATTATACCATATAAGTTCCCTTGTCTTGAAGTCTCGGGAGATGATAATCCTCGAAGTGCTAATATAAATAACACGCCAGATATTAAATAAAATATTGCTAATAAATTTGCTGACATAATTATTTATCTTTCTTTTTCTTTTTATACATTGCGAGCATTCTTTGAGTTACTAAAAAACCACCAAATATGTTTATCGCAGCAAGAATTATTGCTAGATATCCATAAATATTAGCTGTATCAAAAATCTTTTCAACATCGCCTGCCAAAGCTGCAATTATTGCACCTACAATTATTACTGACGATATTGCATTTGTTACAGACATAAGAGGAGTATGAAGAGACGGCGTTACACTCCACACAACATAGTAGCCAATAAAAATTGACAAAATAAAAATGCTTAATCTAAATATAAAAGGATCTATTTCCATATTATTTAACCAAAGTTTTAGTTATAATTTCGTCTTCCATATTAATATTTATTTTATTATTCTTTTTATCATAAAGATTTATTACAAAATTAAATAAATTTTTTGCATACAAATTAGACGCAGAAGTTGGCAATTTATTCAAAATATTTGTTTCACCTAAAATTATAACTCCATTTTTATCAACAACTTCATCGACCTTTGTAAAAGCTGTATTTCCTCCCTGAGATGCAGCAAGATCATAAATTATAGAGCCAGGCTGCATACCTTCGATCATTTCTTCGTTTATAATTTTTGGAGCCTTTTTTCCTGGTATAAGCGCAGTACAAATTACAATATCTATTTTTTTAAGAGTTTCTTTTACTAATTCCTCTTGTTTTTTTTTAAAATCTTCTGAGGCTTCTTTTGCATATCCACCTTCAGTTTCTAAATTTTCAGCACCCTCTACAACTAAAAATTTACCTCCAAGACTTTCTACTTGTTCTTTAGATGCCAATCTTACATCTGTAGCAAAAACTATAGCACCCATTCTTTTTGCCGTAGCAATAGCTTGAAGTCCAGCAACACCTGCACCGACAACTAAAACTTTTGCAGCAGATATTGTGCCTGCAGCAGTCATCATCATTGGTATAGCTTTTTTAAAAAAAGCAAATGAATCTACTACCGCCTTATATCCAGCTAAATTAGCTTGCGAAGATAATATGTCCATTGATTGAGCTCTAGTTATTCTTGGAAGAAGCTCTAAAGAAAAAATAGATATTTTTTTTTTGTTTATTTTGATAATTTTTTCACGATTAATATTTGAATTAAAGTTTCCAATTAAAACTTTATTATCTTTCAATAAACCTATTGTTTCATCATCAAGAAGATTTAATTGTAAAATTATATCAGATTTATCTAATATAGTTTTTTTATCTTCAATTTTGCAATTTTCTTTTAAAAAATCACTATCTTTTATTCCAAGATGTTCGCCCAATCCCTTCTCAATCAAAACTTCGAAACCATTTGAAATATATTTTTTAGCAATTTCAGGTGTAATTGATATTCTTTTTTCTAGTTCTTTATTTTCTGATATGGATCCTATAATCATAACAACAGAAAATTACTTTTGTCTTGCTTTAAATTTTGGATTTTTTTTATTTATTATATAAACTCTACCTCTTCTTCTTACCAGCTTAGAATTGAGGTCTCTAGATTTTAAAGATTTAAGTGAGCTTTTAATTTTCATAATTTTTATAGCCTGGCAACGTCCTACTCTTCCATGTCTTAAGACAAAGTACCATTGGCGCAGAAAGGCTTGACTTCCGAGTTCGGAATGGGATCGGGTATTACACTTTCGCAATAATCACCAGGCAAAAGTTTTATACATAAAAAAATTATAAAGTAAAGATTAAATAAAATATTAAAAGAACATTAATTATTGAATTGTATCTGCCTATCTTTCAGTTATATAGCTTTGATAGCCTTTTAAAAGTGCATTTTTTAATTGATACTTTGGTCTCCAGCCATATTTTTTTGCTAAAGAAATATCTAAAACTTTTCTAGGTGTCCCATTTGGTTTAGTTTTATCATAAACTATTTTAATTTTTTTATTTGGATTTATTATTTTTAGTAATAATTTTGCATAAGCTTTAATAGTATAATCTTTTCCAGTCCCAATATTAATAATATCTTCTCTTATTTTTTTTTTCATAAAAAAAATACAAGCATCTGCAATATCATCAACATAAATCACCTCTCTTTTTGCAAGACCATTTCCCCATAAAACTAAACGTGATTTTTTTCCTACTTTTAAATTATGTATTTTTTTTATTAAAGCTGGGAGAAAATGCGAGTTTAAAGTATCATACTTGTCATTCGGTCCAAATGTATTGGTCGGCATAATACACTTAAAATTTGTTCTATATTGAGCATTATAACTTTCACACATTTTAATGCCTGCTATTTTAGCAATTGAATATGCATCGTTTGTTTTTTCAAGTTTACCGTCTAATAAATATTTCTCTTTTATAGGCTGAGGGCAGTTTCTTGGATAAACACAACTTGATCCTAAAAATATTAAATTTCTTACACCATTTGAAAAAGCCCCGTGAATAATATTATTTTGTATAGATAAATTATTAAATATAAAGTCAGCTCTATATTTATCATTAGAATAAATTCCTCCAACTTTAGCAGCAGCTATAAAAATAAAATCTGGTTTTTGTTTTTTTATGAATTGATATACTTTTGACTGGTTAGTTAAATCTAGATTTGATTTGTCTCTAACAATTATTTTTGTATAACCCTTCTTTTTTAATTTTCTTACAATTGCACTACCAACAAGTCCATTATGTCCAGCAACGTAAATTTTTGAATTTTTATTGATCATAAAAATTATTTTTTAAAAACAAAACTTAACATGCCATAAAGTATAAGACATCCATCTAAAAACCAATTCACTTTTTTTTCTCCCGCAATTCTAGATCTTTCAAAACTAGGCATAGTTGAATATATTAAACCTCTTTTCTTTGCCTTTATTGGCAATTCAACACATAATCTGAAATCATGGTATTTTAATTCCAGTTTTTGAAAAGATTTAGTTTTGCCAAGTACAAAAGTATATAAAATATCTGAAATTTTTAAATTAAAAATCAAATTACCTAAAAGGCTAAACATTTTATTTCCTATCAAGGTGATAAATGTATCATCTTCACTTCCACCTCCAGGTTTTTCATATCTAGATGCAAAAATTAAATCTTTATCAATACACTTTTCCAACATTGATTTAAGATATTTTGGATCCATAGATCCATCAGCATTGATTATACAAGAATATTCTGTTTTGGAACTATTTAATCCTTCAATTATTGCACTGCCATAACCATTAATTTTTTGGATTAATGTTTTTGTATTAGGTTGATTTTTAATTGAGTTTTGTGTTTCTTCGTCTCCTTCTTGTAATATTACAATAATATCTAAATCTAGGTGTTGTATTTCTTTTAAAAATTTAGGAAGTGATTCCGCTTCATTTTTTGCTGGTATAATTAATGTTAAATTTTTCAATTGAATAACTTCAAAATGTTTTAAAAACTTGTAATTATATAATTTTTAATTTCAAGTAATTAATATTAGTGGTAAATATGCAAAACAATGATTTTAAATGAATATTTTTATAAATTCTTATATTTTAAGAATAAAACACTATATTTAATTCTTTTATTACCTATATCGCTTTTTATTGGCTCAACTATTACAAACATATTTATAATTTTAATTATAATTTTATTTATTTTAGAATGTGTTCAAAAAAAATATTATTTTTTTTTAGAGAAAGATTTTTATATTTTATTTGCTTTTTTTATATACATAATCTTAAATAGTATATATTTAACTCAAACTTCAGACGGAATAATTAGAGCGGTAGGTTTTATTAGATTTCCACTTTTAGCATATGCAATTGCATATTATTTTTCTTTAGAAAACGGCAGGTATCAAAAACCGATAATCAATTTATGGTTTATTGTTTTTATGATAACTTCGTTTGATATTATATTTGAATTTTTTATTGGATTTAACATTATAGGCAACAAATCAAACTATGCTGGACGTTTGGCCAGTTTCTCTGGCGATGAATTAAAAATTGGTGGATATTATTTTGGATTCATGCTGATTTCTTTATGGATTGTATTGAAAAATCATAAAAAATATTATTTTTTTTTTATAATTCTATTTTTACTTTCTTCATTATTAATAGGAGAAAAAGCAAATTTTATAAAAAGTTTATTTATAATTTCAATCTTTTTACTCTTCATCGATAAAAATTCTATTTTAAAAAAACTTTCTTTAATAGGTTTATTTATGATGTTTGCTTTCATATTTATTAAATCAACTCCAGCCTTTAACAGTAGATTTATACATCACATATTTAATAAGACTGAAATAACTAACTACAAAAGTTTAATTAGCTCTAATCAACATCTTAGTCATTACAATACTGCTTTTGAGATATTTAAAAAAAATCCAATTTTTGGAATTGGAATTAAAAATTTTAGGAATGTAAGTTATGGAAAAGAATATAATAAAATTGAAAATATAAATGGTGGAGCAACTCATCCACACCAAATACATTTTGAAATGCTCTCTGAGATGGGTTTGTTTGGGTATATTTTTTTATTTACTATATTAATATATTTTATTGTTAAAGGTATTAAGCTTTACATAAAAAATAAAGATCTTTTATTCCTATTTGGTTCTCTATTTATACTAACAACAATATTACCTTTAATTCCTTCTGGAAGTTTTTTCACAACATATACTGCAACAATTTTTTGGATAAACTTATCGTTTATTTTAAGATGCAATCGATAGTTTATTTAATCTTTCAAGATTTATAAGTTTTAAATCTAAGATAGAAATATGCAGAATTATATACTACTAGACTAACAAAAATAATTCCTACTAATATATTTGTTTTATATGCATAAAAATTACCAGGAAAAATTATTATTAAATTAATAAAATTTATCAATATTCCTGTCAAAGAGTTTACATACTTATTTTTTCCTAAAAATTTTGACAAAAATTTATATACTAAATGATGTAAATGTAGGTTATCAGCTTTTTTTACTTTTTTTCTTTCAAAAAAAAGTCTTCTCATTATAGAAAAAAGATTTTCATAGGCTGGGTACCATAAAAGTACTATGATGTAATATGGTGATATAATATTATTTTGATTTATATAAAATGATATTAAATAGAATCCTACAAAAAATCCTAACAAATAAGAGCCACTATCTCCTAAAAAAGATTGAGAAAAAAAATTAAATATTAGGAAAATCGTAATAAAAGCTAAAATTTGTATCAAAAAATATTGATCAATATTAAGTTCAATCATTTTACTTAAAAATATAAGATTTAAAAAGACAACAAAATAATATCCAGAAGCTAAATTATTAACACCATCAATAAAATTTGTACCATTAATCAACACTATTATACAAAAAAAAGTAAAAGATATTGCAACAATTTTATAATTATTCAGAATATCATCAAATAAATCAATTCTTGTATTTATAACCACCAAATCATTAACAACTATATAACTTAAGATAATTAATGACTGTATCAAAATCCTATACATTGGAGATGTTATTTTGTTTAAATCTGAAAAAATTCCCAGAAAAAAAACAAGAAGTAAAATAGTAAAATTTATATAATTTAAACTCTCAGACAAATAAAATATTACAAATAAAAAAAATATACCCCCTGAAAAAGGAACGTTATTTTCTTCAGTAAATTTTTTATGATCTGAAAACTTTATATTATCAACGAGTATTTTGTATTTTTTTAGTGAATTATTTAACAGATAAAAACAAATAAATGAAACAACCAGTATTAAAAAAAAATAATTCACAATTTTAAATTAGATAACTAAACAAATTTCTTAAAATTTTGTCTTTGGGCTTTTATATCTGAATACAACATGTCTTTTACCAAGTCTTCAAATTTATATTTTGCCTTAAATTTTAATAATTTTTTAGCTTTAGATGAGTCTCCTCTTAGGTATTCAATATCTAAAGGCCTAAAATATTTTTTATTTATTTTAATTAATAATATTTTTTTATTTTTTTTTATCTCGTAAGCTTTTTCGTTAAGGCCTCTACCCTCCCAGGTTATTTTCATTTTTAATATTTTACATGCAAGGTTTATAAACTGTTTAACACTATAAGTATTATCTGTTGATATTACAAAATCATCAGGTCTTTTTTGTTGCATAATCTTCCATTGCATTTCTACATAATCTTTTGCATGACCCCAGTCTCTCTTTGCATAAATATTTCCCAAATTTAAAACTTCTCTGCTACCTAAAATTCTTTTTGCTAAAAACATTGTTATTTTTCTTGTAACAAATGTTTCACCTCTTCTTGGGCTTTCATGGTTAAATAAAATCCCACTAGATGCAAAAATTCCGTAAGATTCCCTGTAAACTTTTGTAATATGATGAGCAAATAATTTAGATACACCATAAGGAGATTTAGGATTAAATTCTGATTTTTCGTTAAATTTATTTTTTTTACCTTTCTCACCAAAAAGTTCTGATGTTGTAGCTTGATAAAATTTTGCTTTTAATCCTAAAAATCTTATAATTTCTAATATTCTTAAAGATCCAATTCCATTAACTTCTGCTGTATAAACTGGATTTTCAAATGAAACACCTACGTGACTTTGCGCACCTAAATTATAAATTTCTTGTGGTTTAACTTTGTTAATAATTTTAGTCAAAGTATCTGTATCAGTTAAGTCACCATAATGTAAAAAAAATTTTGATCTGTATTTTGGGTCTTCAAATATATGGTCAATTCTATTTGTATTAAAAGATGAGGATTTTCTTTTAATACCGTGAACAATGTAGCCTTTTTTTAGTAGAAACTCAGCTAGATATGATCCGTCCTGTCCTGTTATACCTGTAATTATAGCTGTTTTTCGCATTTAAAAATATTTCTATTAGCAATATATAAATAATTAAAATAATTCAATTAATTATTTATATATATAAATTATGTAGATGTATAGAGCTAGTGTAAATATAAAATTAATAATCAATTAATTTAAAGTTTTTTTTTATTAAAAAATTCCAAACCCATGTTGAGGAAAAAAACATAATTAATTAACAATGGTGCAAAATATCTAGAAACACCATAACCCCCAGTAAATATCATATAATATAAAATAATTAAGATATTAAGAATTAAAAAATAATAATAATTATTAATTTTTTTCATAAAAAAAATTTTGTACAATAGATTAAGAAATCCTAATAAACAAAGTAAATAAATAATTGATGAATAAATTATTCTTATTTTTAAATCTTTATTAAGATCCTTATAATAGTCTTTAATTGACTTATCTAAACTAAAAAATTTTTGAACATAAATTGGATCTAGGATTGAGGCTTGACAAGATTTATATACTAAATATTTAAAAGAGGTAAAAGGATATTTAATAACTAATTTTAAAAATTCGTTATTTCTATAATTTATGATTTTAAATTTATCTTTAAATTCATTATCCTGTATAAGATTATTTTTCCTCCACTCTTTTTCTTTTTTAATTTTAATATTATATGACTGATCTTTAGAAATCTGGGTGGCTTTTGAAAAAATATCATCATACATATAGTGGTAATTTGAATATTGGTTGCTATGATAAGGTAGTATAAAAAATACACCTTTTTTAATATAATGTAAGTTTCCAATTAAAAGTATAATCGATAAATAACCAGTCAAAAGGTAAATTATAGGTTTAAAATTTTTTTTATAAACAAAAATGAAAAAAATAATTAAAGGGATAAATAAAAAAACTGATGCAGCCCTTTGAGCAAATATGAAACCTAGGATAATACCTATCGTTAAATTTTGAAAAAAGCCTTTTTTGAACTCAATAACTTTTGCCATTAAAATTAAATTAAGTGATAAAAAAATACTCTCAGACCAAAAACTTGAATGCCATTGAATTAAAGTAGGCTCAAAAGATAAAAAAAAAACGATTAAAAAAAGGTTTTTTTCGTTAATATATTTTTTTAATTTTTGACTAAAATAAAATAACGAGAAATAAAAAAATAATATTTGTATAATTAAAAAACCAATTTTATAATTGTCTTTTTTAAAAATTTTTATATTGTCAGAATTTTCTTCAACTGATATATCCTCGTTTATTGCAAGATAATATAATCCAACAAGTATAGATGGTAAGAAAGAACGATCATAAATTGGTAGAGAATTTACAAATCCTTCCTTCTCACGTATTTTTTTTACAAAGTCATCTGATTTTGACCATATTGAGTAAATATCTGAAAATATTAATGAGTTTACCTTTTGACCGTTAGAGAGTGTTCTATAGTTGTCATATTTAGAAATGTTATAATTTGATATAAAAATATTTATTATTACTGCAATAAGAATAATTATAAAAATTTTGCTATTATGTTTTAAATACATTAATTTAAGGTTTATAAGTTATTACTAATACTAAACTTAGTATAATTTTTGTTTACTATAAATTATTTAATGTATCAAATAAAAACAGTTTCATTTTTAATTGGGCTTTTTTCACTACTCACTGGATTATACCTTAAAGAAAATTTATCTGGTGGGGCAAAACTAGATCATGATTATCTTATTCCTACTGTAATAGCATTTAGCAATAGTTTAAATGATGGATTTAAATTATTTTTATCCAACTTAGGTTTTGTTGTTCATTCGCCAGTGTTTTATATTTTGGCAGGAAAATTACTAAAAATATTTGGAAATTTAGACAACGTTAAAATATTTTATATTTTGATATCATCTTCGTTACCTTTAATTTTTTACCAAATCTTAAAACTTAAAAATAGAGATAATATTTACATATATTTATTTTCACTAATCATATTTATTTCTCCATATTTTAGATCTTCATCAATATGGTTATTAGGAGACAACTTGAGTCTGATTTTTTTAGGACTATCTATAGTATTTTATTTGAAGTTTAAAAAAAATGAAAATTTGAACTTTTGTTATTATAGTATATTTTTTCTCTCGCTATGCTGTTACTTTAGATACTATTATTTCCCATTTTATTTTTTTTATATATTTATTTATTTCAAAAACCAAAATACAAAAAATATTTTAAAAATTATTACTTTCTCATTTTTAATTTCAGTACCAGCGATAATTTATTTTATTTATATAATTCAAGATTATGAATTTTTAAGATTAATTAATTTAGATTCAGGACATAACATATTTAATTATTCTACAAATTTTATTATTTTATTATCAATTCTTTTTTTTTATTTAATTCCTTACATCATCTTTTATATAAATCAATTAATAAAATATTATAAAAAGAACTTTCTCACCTTTTTATTATTTTCATTTATTTTTTTGTCTATCTATCTCGTAGATATTTTTATATATGAAAATTTAATATCTTTTAATCAAAATAATTTAGGTGGTGGTATTGTAAAAAAAATAATAGATAAAGTATATTTTAATTCGCAATTTTTTTTAATTATCATAGCATTAATTACATCTTTAGTTCTTCATTTTCTTTTTAGAAACAACTTAAAACAAAATTATTTTCTTTTGATATGTTTATTTTTATGTTTTCCATCTAATTACATATTTCAAAAATACTTGGACCCACTTTTTTATTTATTTATTTTTGGATTAGTAAAATCAAGATATATTGATTTTATTTTATCTAAAATGAAAAAACTTTTAATTCCTCTATACTTATTTTCAACAGCATTTATTTTAACTACATATTTTGTTTATTATTAATATGAAAAAAAAACCTAAAATTAGTATTATAATTCCCTTTTTTAAAAAAAGAAAATTTTTTAAAGAAACTATCAATTCAATTCTAAACCAAAGTTTTAAAAATTATGAAATTATAATTATTTATGATGATGAAAATAAATCAGATTTAAATTACATCAGAAATTATATTCAAAATTATAAAAATATAAAAATTTTTGCAAACAAAAAAAATTTAGGGGTAGGCTTATCTAGAAATATTGGAATAAAAAAATCAAAAGGAGAATATTTGGCTTTCTGTGATTCTGATGATGTTTGGAAAAAAAATAAACTTACAGAGCAATTAAAATTCATGATAAAAAATAATCTGGATTTTTCTTTTACTTCATACAATATAATTGATGAAGAAGGAAAAATTATAAAATCAAGAAGGATAAAGAAAAAGATTAATTACAAAATTTTATTAACTCATTGTTATATTGGGTTATCAACTGTGTTGATAAAAAAAAGGATTGTAAATAATGTTAAATTTAGCGATATGAAAACTAAAGAAGATTATCTATTATGGCTCAATTTATATAAAAAAAATAATAAAATTAAAGGATTTGATAAGATTTTATCAAGTTGGAGAAAAACAAGAAATTCCTTGTCTTCATCTATTTCACAAAAACTTTTAGATGGTTTTAGACTTTATAATCGTGAATTAAAATATAATTTTTTTAAATCTTTTTTTTATTTAATAAGACTATCATTTAATTCTTTAATAAAATAAACAAAATTTTTTTTTATGGTATTTAAATTTAATTTAACTAAATTAATAAACAAAAATAAAAAGGAATTTAATGTTTAAAAAAATTGAAATTTGGATACTTTACCTTTTAATTTTAATATTTTTTATTTCTTTAATTCTTTTTGGTGGTTTTTTAAAATATTCGGCATCTGGTGGAAAAAAGCTTCAAAACTTACAAATAGTTGCTAATTATATTTCGGATATACCTTTAAATTTTATTAAAATTTTAAGAACTACTAATGATCCTGGAAATCATTTTGTGGATAAATCAATGAAGAATATTAAAGAAAAAAATGGATTCACTTTTTTTAAGAATAACGAAATACTTAAAAATAAATTGCTTATCTTATCACGTTATGATGGCGATAAAAAAAAAGGAGTTGTTGAAGTTGTTGATTTAAATAATTTTAAAGTAATTCATAGATACGAACCAGACTCAAAGTCTTTGTTAAAAAATTTAAGCAATGATTATAAAAAAAAATATCCTACTACAGAAATAGATTTAAGTGAAAATAGAATGTTTTTGTGGCATCCTTATATTGAAGAAAATGGAAATTTAATTTTTAATTCAAGCTCACCTTTGTTTAATATAGATATATGTAATCGTGTAAACTGGGTAATTGATAAATATTTTCACCATTCACTGGAAAAAAATTTTGAAAATAATTACTGGGCAACACATGGTGTTTTATCAAAAATTAATGAAAAATATATTGGAAAAAAATCAAGCGATTGGTCGGATGATGGAGTTGTAAAAGTTTCTTCTAATGGCAAAATATTATATGAAAAATCATTTTCAGAAATCCTGATAGAAAACAATTATCAGAATTTAATTTTTACACACTTGCAAAACCCAATTAATAATGATTTTTGTCATTTAAACGACCTACAACCAACTTTTAATAACACTTTATATTGGAAAAAAGATGACATATTTTTAAGTTGTAGAAACTTATCTACAATTTTTCATTTTAGACCATCCACAGGTAAAATAATTAATGTTATTCAATCAAGCTTAATATCGGGGCAGCACGATGTTGATATTATTGATAATAAAACTATTTCAATATTTAATAATGAAAGTTTTCATACAACAAATGGATTTGAATTGATTAACCAAGTGAGCTCAATTGTTCATTATAGTTTTGATACAAAAGAATTTAAAAAAATGCATTCTAAAATATTGGAAAATTCTAATTTTGGTACAAGATTTGGTGGTCTAATACAGTACCTAAATGATAAATCTTTCATTGTTGAAGAGCAAGAGCATGGTCGTATACTTTATATAAATAACAAAGATGAATTAATTTGGAGTTATATTAATAAAGCAAATAATGGTAAAGTATATGTTTTAAGATGGAGCAGTATCGTTGAAGACGAAGATAAAGCTTTTAAAATAAAAAAAATTATAAATGAAAAAAAATGTATAAACTAAAATTTTTACTCTATTCTTTTTTAGTTTTAAATCTTAATATTATTGATGCTAATGCTTATATTGGTCCGGGAATGGCTGGTGGAGTTGTTGCGGCAACAATAGGAATTATTATAGCAATTTTTTCTTTAATATTTGGTATCTTGTGGTTTCCAATTAAAAGATACCTTAATTCTAAGAAAAAAAAAAATGAAAATAACAAAAAGTGATATTTTATTTAATTGCAATTATAATATGTATTTTTTTTATTGAAATATTTTTGAAATTCAAAATTTCATTAGTATTTGTTAATCAATTTAATTTACTAAAAGAATTTATATTAACAATAAAAAACTCAAGAAACAGCCAAGAATTTGAGCAAAAATATTTTAAATTAATAAAAAATATTTTACTCAATTCTTCGAAAATTTTAATACTAATATTTCTAGTTGCTATTTTATTATTTTTTATAAAGAGCATAAACAATGATTTTTATATAAATCTTATAAAAATTGAAAATATGCTTATAATGTTTATTGTATCTTTTATTTATACATATTTGAGAAAAAAAATATGCAAGTAAATTATAATAAAGTCCAAAAAATTTTACACGAAATTTGTTTAGGTAATAAATTTATAAAAAAATCTTTATTTGAATTAGAAACATTGATTTTTAAAAATAGTAAGAAATTTGATAACGTTTCCTCAAAAAATATATTTATTACAAGTCTGCCAAGATCTGGCACAACAACGATTTTAAATATGTTTTATGATTCAGATGAATATTCATCTTTAACTTATAACGATCTTCCTTTTTTAATGTCACCAAATTTAGGAAAGTTTTTATTCAATAAAAAATCTAGTACTGAGTTTATGCGCCCGCATAATGATGGCATTAAATATAGTATAAACTCTCCAGAAGCACTTGATGAGGTTTTTTTATCAACATACAATAAAGAAGAAATCTTAGAAAACTTTTCTCAATATATTAATTTGATCAAGTTAAAATACGAAAAAAAAAATTATTTAAGTAAAAATAATAATAATTTTAATAGAATTGATTTAATAAATTCAAAAATAAAAAATTGTTTTTTTTTTATTCCCTTCAGAGACCCTATTCAACATGCTAACTCTTTGATGACACAAAATAAAAATTTCTTTAACCTTCAAAATAAAGATAATTTTATCTTGAAATATATGAATTATTTAGGCCATTATGAATTTGGGAAAAATCACAAATCATGGAATATTCCAAAAAAATTTATCGATATAAAAGATATTAATTATTGGTTAGAACAATGGTTATTATTTTATAAAAAAATACTTATAGAAATTAAAAAGTTTAATAACATTTACTTAATAAACTATGAAAATTTATGTAAAGATAAAAAGTCTTTTTTTTATCTATTAGATAGCTTAAAAATAAAATATTCTAAAAATCATCATTTTAAAAACACAGTAAAAGATATTTCTATTAATTATGAAAAAGAAATTTATGATGAATGTTATAAATTATATTTTGATTTAAGTGAAATAAGTAAAAATTATATTAAATAATTATTTAACTAATTTTTTAAAACAATGTTTAATCATAGCATTTAAAAATATTAGAAGAACATAAATTAAATTTTGGTTGTTATGAATTCTAATTTTTGTCTCTTCGATTAATTGATCAAAAAAGCCTATTTTGCTTGAATAACCTCCACTACTAAATATGCCGATTAAATCTTTTTTACTGGTATAATCTCCTTTTAATTTATATTTTATAAGCGCTCTATAGTATAAATCATAATCAGCAGAACATTTAAAAATTGTATTGTATTTCCCTAAAATCTTCATAGATTTTTTTTTAATAAAAAAACCTGTTGAATGAGATGTTGCAAAATCAAAATTGTATTTTAACCTATTAATATCAAATCCATATTTTAAAATAGTTGACTCTAAATAATGCCTTTTAACTGTTCCAAAAACAAAATCTATTTCTGAATTTTTTCTAAATTTTTTATAAATTTTTAGTAGAGCATTTTTTACAAAAATATCCCCTGCATTAATAAAAACAATTACTTCTCCATTTACAAATTTAAGTGCTTTATTCATAGCAAAATAAATTCCTTTATCTTTCTCAGAAATAAAAAAATTTATAATTTTTTTATTTTTTAATATGTTTTTTATTGTTTTGTCTTCAGACATGCCATCAACCACGATGTATTCAAAATTTTTAAATTTTTGATTTTTTAAGCTTTTGATTGTTTTCAAAATGTCCTTTTCTGCATTTTTAACGACTGTAATTACCGAAAAGAAAGGTTTATTTACCTTTTTTTTTATTAAAATTTTTTTTTGCTTTTTTATTTTACTCATTTAAAAGATATTAGATAAAATAATTGATATTATATTTAAAAACCTGAAACAAGTAATTTACATCTGAATATGTCAGACTACCTATATAAAATAGATACTTTTTTAAAAGAAGATTTATTAAAATTTGACGAACCAAAAATTGTAGAATTTGGTGTAAAAGAAGGAAGATCTACAGAACTATTTTTAGAAATTTGTAAAAAAAAAGGGGGCAAATTATACTCGATTGATATTGATGATTATTCAAATTTATTTACAGACTCAAATTGGAAATTTATAAAAAGTAGAGATGATAATTTTGAATTTCTAGAAGAAAAATTACCAAAAGCAATTGATGTAATTTATATAGACTCGCTTCATGAAGCGGACCATGTAGAAAAAATATTTTATCACTATTACAAAAAATTGAATTTAAATGGTATATTGTATATTGATGATATTTCCTGGTTACCCTATTTAAGCACCGAAGAAAGAAGCAATTTTTATTGTGAAATAAACAATAAGGAAACCTTTGATAGAATTCTGAGCATATATCATGACAATCAAGATAATTTTGACTTAGAATTCTGCTTCATATCCTCTGGAATGTGTAAAATTATAAAAAAGAAACATAATTTAAGTAAAAAGAAAAAATTAGTATTAAGAGAAAATTCAGTAAAAAACAAAATTAGAAAAATATATAAATCAATAATTAAATGAAAATCGGTATTACTGGATATTCAGGAAGTCTTGGCAAAACTTTAATAAATATAAATAAGTCAAATAAAATTTATAGATTTAGAGGAGATATTAGAAAAAAATCTGATATTAAAAGTTGGTTTAAAAATAAAAAAATAGACGCAATTTTTCACCTTGCTGCAATTGTGCCAATAAAAATAGTAAAAAAAAATAAAAAAAAAGCCTATGAGGTAAATTATTTAGGTACAAAAAATTTGGTTAATATAGCTCTCAAAAATAATATTAAATGGTTTTTTTTTGCTTCAACATCCCATGTTTATAAATCATCAAAAAAAAGAATAAATGAAAATGGAAAGATTGAGCCGATATCATTTTATGGAAAAACAAAATTTCTTTCAGAAAAATTTATAGTAAAAAAGTTAGAAGGGAAAATAAATTATTGTATAGGAAGAATATTTAGCACTACTAACAAAAATCAAAAACAAAATTATTTAGTACCTGATCTTAAAAACAAAATAAAAAAAACTCAAAAAAAACTTAAATTAAAAAACTTAAATCATTATAGAGACTTTATTTCAATGGAAGATATTTCTAATATAATTTTTGTATTAATGAGAAAAAAATTTTCTGGAATTATTAATATTGGCTCAGGTAGAAAAACATATTTAAAAGATATAGCTAAAATAATTTTAAAAAAATATAAAAAAGATGCAAATTTCGAAGATATTTCAAAAACTACATGCTTGCTATCTGATAATTTAAAATTAAAAAAAATTATAAATTTTAAAATAAACTCAAATCTTAATAAAATGATATTTTAAAATGATAAAAAAAATATTATTTGATCATTCAATTTTTCTTCACCAAAAGAATGGAGGAATATCAAAATATATATGTGAATTGAATAGAAATTTAATTAAAAATAAATTCAGTTCCACAATTTTTTCTCCAATTTCAATTAATGAAAACTTAAATTTTCACAATGATAGTAAAATAAACTTTATTAAATTGAAAAAAATACCAAGCTTTTGTACAAAATTTTTCTACCTCATTAATGATGTTTTAACTATTTTTTACATCTTTTTTAAAAAACCATCTTTAATACATTTAACGTATTACAATAGTTTTTTAGCTAAAATGACTAGTATACCATTTATATTAACTGTATACGATTTAACTCATGAAAAATTAAAATTATTTAATAAAAAATTTGATAAAAAATACTTAATAAATAATGCAAGCAAAATTATTTGTATTTCTAAAAGCACCAAAAATGATTTAGTAAAATATTATAATGTTGAAGAAAATAAAATTAAAGTTATTTACCTGGGTGTAAAACAAAACAAAATTAACGTAAGAAAAAAAAAAATTATTGTTTACGTTGGAGCACGAGATGGGTACAAAAATTTCAAAAATTTTATTAATGCTTATAGTAGATCAGAATTTTTAAAAAAAAATTATGGCATTGTGTGTTTTGGATATGAAAAATTTTCAATTGAAGAAGAAAAAAAAATCAAACACTTAAAAATCGAAGATAAAATTCAGCATATTTCTGGAGATGAAAAAAAACTCAATAAAATATATTCCGATGCAAGTTTGCTTGTTTATCCAAGTTTATATGAAGGTTTTGGATTGCCACCATTGGAAGCTATGAGATGTGGTTGTCTGGTAGCATCAAGTAATATTAAACCCATTAGGGAAGTATGTGGTGACGTCCCCATTTTTTTTAATCCTAAAAATATAATTGATATCAAGCAAAAATTAGAAAAAATATTAAAATCTCCTATTCTTCAAAAAAAAAAAATTAGAAAAGGTTACAAAAGAATTAAAATGTTTAATTGGTACAAGTGTGCAACCGAAACTTTGAAAGTTTATAAATCTATAAATTAAAATGTTGATATTTTATTTTTATTTAATTTCTTTTAGCATAATCGGTTATGGATTTATTTTGTCTAAATTTTTAAAAATCAACTCAATGCAAATAGGTTTTATTGGTTTATTAGGATTGTCATTTTTGATTTTCTTTTCATATATAACGTCAATTTTTTTTATTCATAATTACCAATTTAATAGCTTAACATTAGGAACGGGGTTAATCTTTTTTATTTTATTTCTATATCTAAAATTTAATTTTATTCAAAAAGAATTGAAAATTTTTTTAGCTATTTTTACATTATTAATTATTTTTATTCTTATTGGAAAAAATCACGATGATTTTTCGTATTATCATTTTCCGTACTCTTATTTACTAACTCAATATACCCATCCTATTGGACTTGGATGGTTAAATAATGGTTTCAGAAATCCATCTTCTTTATTTTTTTTAAATTCTTTATTTTACTTACCTAAAGTAGATTTTTTTCTTTTCCATATTTCACCAGCTTATTTTTTAGGATTTTCAAATTTAATATTATTAAAATTGATTTTTGATAAAAATATTTACAATAAAATTAAAATAGTTAATTTTTTAAGTCTTTTAGTTTTTTTATTTATAAACATTTTTTTTTATCGACTAGCTGAACATGGAACAGATAAATCAGGTCAAATAATCGTTTTTTTATTAGTAATATTATTTATCTTACTAATTAATAATAACAAAGATAAATTACTTAATTATGAAAATTCAAAAGTTATCTTCTTCGTTTTTATTCTGTTGTCAGTTTTAATTTCATTAAAACCTTTTTATTTAATTTATATTCCCCTTGTTTTTGTAATTTTTTACTATTCTCATTTAAAAAAAAACATTAGAAAAATTTTATTATCGAAAACTGTTGTTTATTCCCTTTTATTTTCATTATTAGTTTTTTTTTATAACTTTATAAATTCAGGATGTTTAGTATATCCTGCAAATTTTACATGTTTTTCAAATTTATCATGGTCCTTTGATGCAAAAATAATAAAAGATGTGAATCAATGGTATGAGCTTTGGGCTAAAGCAGGTGCCACACCACATCATATCGTTGAAGATAGAGCAATTTATATAAAAAATTTTAACTGGTTCAATAGTTGGATAGAAAATTATTTCTTTTATAAGGTTAGCGATTTTCTACTTGGCTTGGTAATTCTTATATTAATTACTTACTTTACTTTTAAAGAAAATCTTAAAAAAAAAATATCCATACACAAACCTAAGTTTAATTTAATTTATTTTATAATTTTTATATTATTCATTGAATGGTTTCTTAAGCACCCAGCATTAAGATATGGTGGCTACCAACTAATTAGCTTGTTGTTATTTATCCCTTTTGTAAATTTTTTATCAATGTTTGACTTCAAATATGATATTTTTAAAAGAAAAGGATTTATATTAATAATAATTTGTTTAACTATTTTCGTTTCTAGAAATTTACTTAGATTAGATAAAGAATTAAAGTTATACAATTATAATCCCTTTGTTAATATGAACTATAATATCGATAAAAAATTTTATTTTAGATACATAAATTATATTGAAAATAATAAAGATCAATTTCCAATTATAAATTTTATTGGTAAAAATTTTATGTTAACAAAAAAAAATAAATAATAATGAAAAAAGTATATTACTGGTCACCATGCCTAACTAATGTGGGAACTGTAGTTTCAACATTAAACTCTGCAATATCACTCTCAAAATATTCAAAAAAAGATTTTGAGGTAAATCTAATTAATGTCTGTGGAGAGTGGGATAATCATAAAAATTTCTTTCTTTTAAATAATGTTAAAATTATAGATTTGGGTTTTAAGTATTTTAATTGGTTACCGAAAGAAGGTTTTTTATCGAGTAGAATTTCTTATTTAATAATTTTTTTTCTTTCTTTTATTCCATTATTAATTTTACTAAAAAAAAATAAACCAGATTATATTATAATACATTTAATTAGTTCTTTACCTTTATTTTTATTAAATTTTTTTAATTTTAATACTAAGTTTATTCTTAGAATTTCTGGATTTCCTAAGCTAACTTTTATAAGAAAATTCTTATGGAAAATTTCTTCTAAGAAAATTTTTTTAGTTACATCCCCTACTTATCAATTAATTAACCAACTGGAAAAAATTAAATTATTTGAAAAATCAAAATTAACTTTTTTACCTGATGCTATTATAAACATGAAAATTTTTTTAAAAAAAAATAAACCAGATAATTTAATAGATACAAAAAAAATTAGTAAAAATTTTTTTATTGCAGCAGGAAGGCTTACAAGGCAAAAAAATTTTCATTATTTAATTAATGAATTTAATGAGTTTTTAAAATTTAACCAGAGTTATAACTTATTAATTTTTGGGAAAGGAGAATTAGAAAAATCTTTAGTTTCATCGATTAAAAAAAAAAAATTATCAGATAAAGTTTTTTTAATGGGACATACTGAAAATTTATATTATTACATTAAAAAATCTGAAGCATTTATATTGTCATCTTTGTGGGAGGCGCCTGGTTTTGTCTTGATAGAAGCCGCAATGTGTAATTCTTATATAATTTCAAGCGATTGTGACAATGGACCCTACGAATTTTTAAACAGTGGTAGTTCTGGCACTTTGTTTAAAAGCAACAAAAAAAATGCTTTAAATGATGCACTGATTAATTTCTACAAAAATAGATCAAATTTGACAGATAAAAAAATAATGTCCAAAAAAAATTGTAAAAAATACACAATGTTTAGACATAACAAATATCTGATTAAATTGTTATGATTTATTAATTACTTTAGCAATTGCTTTTTTATAAGTATTCAAATTTTTTTTGTAATTAAATTCATTAAGATCAAAATTCTTTTTTTTTATTTTTTTTTTAATTTCCTCTTTATTGTCATAATAAAATCTTATTTTTTGAGAAAGTTGATAAAAATTTCCAATTTTAAAAAATGCCCCATGAGTTTTATTTTTTAAAATTTCGCTTGGACCAGTAGGACAATTAGTTGTTATAATATATCTTTTTAAATAACCTGCTTCCAATAGTACGTTTGGTAAGCCCTCAAATTTAGACGAGAGTATAAAAACATCTGATTCTTTAAATATTGGAAAGGGATTATCTTCGAAGTTTAGAATTTTAACATTTTTATTTAAATTATTTTTTTCAATAAAATTTTCTAGATCTTTTTTTTTATCACCTTGACCCATAATTATAAGATTAAATTTAACTTTAGATTTTATCAGATTAACGGCCTTTAATATCGTAATTTGATCTTTTTGATCAGTTAGCCTTCCTAAATTAAACAGTTTTATATTTTTATTATTAGAATTAAAAAATTTTTTTTTTAATTTTTTTTTTGATTTGATCTTTATGTCGTTTATATTTAAAGGGTTGTAGATACATTTTGATTGAAGATTATACAAATATTTCATTTCTTTTTTAAAAGATTTACTATTTACAATTATAAGATCAGCTTTTTTCATGATCAAAGTGTATAGGATTTTTTTAAGAAAATTATGTTTCCAGCCTTTAGGAGATGAATTTGATCTAGCTATTACTTTTATATTCAAAATTTTACATAATAAAACACAATAAACATTTCCTTGAAAAGTAAAAACTACACTGTCTTTATTTTTTATTAAAAACTTCAATAATAAAAATAAACATACTATATAATGTAATCTTATACTTAACATGTGATTTAAGTTTCTTTTTGGAGATATAAATTTAATATTCTTATTAAATTTTTCTTTTAATTTTTTCGATCCTGAACAAACATAAACTTGATTATCTCTAGACAAATAATTTGATATTAAAAAAAGATTTTTTTCAACACCACCTACTTGGATAAAAGGCATAAATAAAATTATTTTTTTTTTCATTTAAGTATTTTTATAATTTATTACAAGCTTATTTTTTTTAAACCAATCAATAGTTTTTTTTAAACCAAATTTGATATTAAAGAATTTTTTTATTTTTAATGAATTTTTAATTTTTTTATTGCATCCAAATGTTTTATAAACATCGGCTCTATTAGCTTTGATATTTTTGATTTTTACTTCAGGAAATTTTTTTCTAATTTCTTTTACTAGTCCATTAATATAAATATTACTTCCTGCGCAAATATTAAAAATTGTATGTTTATTTTTAGGATTATACCTAATTAATTTAAAACAAATATTTGTTACATCTTTTATATAAGTAAAATCTCTATAATGATCACCTGAATTATTTAGATGAAAATATTTTTTAACATGGATAGCTTTAAGTAGTTTAATTATAAACATATCTGGTCTGCCCCACTCTCCATAAACAGTGAAAAACCTTAAACCAATAAAGTCTATATTGAATTTTTTACTTAATTTTTCAGACATTTTTTCATTTTGTATTTTAGTTGCTCCATAAGGATTTTTAGCTCTTAGTTTTGCATTTTCTTTAATAGGAAACTTCAATTGGTCTCCATAAACTGAGCTAGAAGAAGCATATATAATTTTTTTCAATTTTTTTTTATTAACTGTACTGACAACATTAAAAAAACCCTTAACGTTTGTATCGTAGTATAACTTTGGATTTTTAAAGGAGTATCTAACTCCAGGTTGTGCTGCAAAATGATAAAGGTAATCAAATTCAATATTTGAAATTTTATTTAAATTTGTATTAACTTTTCTTATATCAACTTTGATAAACTTAAAATTATTAAATTTTTTAAGAATATTAAGTCTTTTTAATTTTAAATTTCGATCATAATAATTATTTAAATTATCTATACCTACAACATAAATATTTTTTTTTAGTATTTCATTAGTCAGGCTAAACCCAATAAATCCCGCACAACCAGTAATTAAGATTTTCATTTTTTTTAATTTTGTTTAGTTTGCCAATCCTTTGAATAAATTTTTTTAAATTTTGAAAGTTTTTTTATTTTTTTATCTTTTAAATCTAAAACTTTTATATTTTTTATAAGTGCATATCTATCTGTTCCACTTATAAAAGATTTTGTACCATCTAAATCCCTAGATTCTTTTATAATAGAACTATATTTTTTTTTTAATTTAATTTTTTTGTTTAGTTTTGCTAAATATTTTTTTTTTACAAAATATGCGTTAATTCCATTTGCATTGGTTCCTATAAATTCATAGCCTTTTTTTTTACTTAACTTTATCATTGCATTTATAGATGCCCCATAAACTAAATTTGAATAATGAGCTTTTGTTCGATTAAAATTATCTTTATATAGTACAGATATTTCATTTAAATCTCCAAAAACTGAATTATATTCACATACAAATATATCGGGCGAAATTTTATTTATTTCTTTCCAGATCCAATAATCATTACCGTCAATATCTAAACTTAATAATCCAATATTTTTCTTAATATTAATTTTTTGTAATAATTTATTTATGTTATTTTTTTTTATAAAAAAATTGAAAGCTTTTAAATCGTGCATCCAATATATACTTTGATTTTTAATTTCAGATATAAATTTTTTTTCTCCTTCAAATATATATCCTTTCCAATTTCTTTTTTTTAGCAAAAATCTTGTGTTGGACTCCTTGTAATCTCCAGTGCCAATTTCTAAAAAAATTTTATTTTTAGTTTTTATAGAATTAAGAATCCAATCAATTATGCCATCATCGCCCCACTGTGAGAAAACTGAAAATTCAACATCAGATAAATCTTTTATTTTTTTTTTTTTATTATTTATTTCAGATAAAATTTTACCTTGTAAAAAAATTTTTTGTTCAAATAAGTGAAAACCACCAATGGCAATAATTAATTTTTTTATAATTTTTTTTATCAATTGTATTATTTTTTGTTATATTTTATGTTTTTTGAAAAAATAAAAATTTATCTTTAAACTTGTAAAATATATTGAAACTTTTTCGAAGAAAGTTAAATCCTTTAAAAAAAAAGTTTTAAGAAATAAATTTTTCATTAATTCATAAAAAGGTAAAATTTTATATATTTTATTTTTTATATAAATATCTCTACGTATAAAATTTTTTTGTCTAGACATTCCTCCGGTGCCATATACAACATAACCTTTGTTTAATGTTTTAAACTTTCCAATTAATAGTAAATCTAAATCAAATATCCAATCTACTGCCCAATAATCTTTTGCTATATCTATAGTTTTATACATATTTTCTCTTCTTACCAAACTGTAAAGTATATTGTGTGATATATGTCTATATTTAAAAAAACCTTTAAGTCTATTATATAAATCTTTATCTAGATCAAAAGAATTAACCATATTTGGTGCATTTTCATAAAAAAATTTACATGAAGAAGATATATAATCAGAGTTACTTTCCAAAAAATTAACATTATTTTCAATATAGTCTTCGGAAATCATGTCATCTGCCGCATTCCATCTAAAATATTTTCCATTGGAATGATTCAATACAAATCTGAAATTCTCAGCCCATGATATCTCTTTTGTTTGATGAAAAATTTTTATTCTAGAGTCTGTTTTAGATTTTTCTTCTAAAAAACTTTTAGTACTATCTGTTGAACAATTATTTGAAATAATAATTTCTATATTATTATAGGTTTGTCTTTGTAATGCTTGTAAGGATTTTGATATATTAATTTTATTTTCTGAATTGTTTCCAAATCCATTTTTTACAGGTAGCCCAACGCTAACTAAAGGTTTCATTAATAATTCAAAATTTTTTTTAATTTGCTATTATTTCCCCAAAAAGAATTTGGTTCAAAAGAATTTTTATTTTTTCCATTCATGTCTATTTTTTTTAGTTTTTTTTTATTTTTAATATTTTTTTTAACAAAATCTTTTACCGAGATTCCTTTTCCAGTACAAACATTAACTACGTCATAACCATTGTTTAATGTTATAATTTTTGTTAATACTGAGCTTAAATAATCCATCGGAACAAAATCCCTAATTAAATTTCCACAAACTTTGAGCTTATTTATTTTTTTTTTTTCAAAATCTTTTATTAAAGTGAATAAAGTGATTCTTTTTTTATTTTCTCCATAAACAAAAAAAGGACGAAACCATGTAAATTTAAAATGTTTTTTTTTTTTTAATTTTTTTAAGCTTTTTAATAGTTTTAGTTTTGAAATTCCATATGGAACAGTTGGTTTTTCTTTTGTTAATTCAGAAATTTCACCCTTAACTTTACCATATTCATAGCATGTACCTAGCACAATAAGGTTTTTAAGACCATTTTTAATTAAGTTATAATTAAATTTTTTTTGCAACTTATAAGTTTTAAAATGATTTTTTGATTTATAATTTGGTATATCGGGCCAAACAAGATTTACAACTATATCTGGATATTCTAGATATTTATAATAATTTTCATTATCTTCATTAATATTTAGTTTTTTCCAAGAAATATTTTTTTTTTTTATAAAATTAAAATTTGAATAATAAGTTGCAATTAATTTAAATTTTTTTTTTAAAAGATGTTTCAATAAATTTTGACCAACTGTGCTTGAACCTCCAATTATAGCAATTTTCATTTTTTTTTATTTAAAAATTAGTATTTTTTAGCAAATTCTTCAAAAGAATTATAAATATGATTAATCATTGTATCGTCAAGACCATGATGACAGGCTATTAAAATTCCTCTAGACATTACCCTGTCAGCCACTGGATAGCCATCATTATCAATATTTTTTTTAATATTTTTAAATGCTGGTTGTCTAAGTGAGTTTCCTGTAAATACTACTCTTGTTTGTATGTTCCTTTTTTCTAAAAATATTTGTAAATCGGTTCTATTGAATGGAGCTTGTTCTTTAACAATCATGGGAAAGGCAAACCAGTAAGAATTAACTTTTTTATCCATTTCAGGTAATTCTAACCAGTTTTCATATTTTTTAAAAAACTTTATGTGGCTTTCGGAGGCTTTTTTTCTTTTTTCAAGTATTTGATCTAATTTTTTCAGCTGAACTAAGCCGAAAGCAGAACCTAACTCAGAAGGTTCTAACATATAGCCTATTTTTTCAAAAATAAATTTTGCATCATATTGAATATTATCTAAATAAACATCGAATCTGTTTTCAATTTTTTCAGAATCATTAAATAGAGAAGAGCTTCTTCCCCAAGAACGAAGCAATTTTGCATCATCACTATATTTTTTATTACTAGTCATAATCATTCCGCCATTACCCGCACAGTTAATCATGTGCATTCCGTAAAAACTTGTAATACAAATATCCGAAAAATTTCCAGATTTTTTATTATTATATTTTGCTCCAATCACATCAGCAGAATCTTCTAAAATTTTTAGATCATATTTTTTTGCTATCGCGTGAATTTCTTCCCAATCAGGCATGTTTCCCATTAAATTAGGTATACACATTGCTTTTGTATTTTTATTAATCATCTTTTCTATTTTATTAACATTAATTATAAATTTGTTTGATGATTCACTGTCAATAAAACTTGGAATACAGCCATTTTTTACTATACATCCAATTGTAGTAGCAAACGTTAAAACTGGAGTAATTACTTCAGAATCTTTAGGAAGATTTAACAATTCCATAGCAATGTATAATGAAGATGAGCCTGAATTTGTACCAATACCAAATTTATGTCCATATATTTTGGAAACTTGATTTTCAAATTCTTTTGTTTTTGGCCCCATTTGAGTAGAAGATTTTAAAACATCAACAACTGCATCTATTTCATCTTGATGATGAATGGTCATTGCATAAGGGACTCTAGGATATTTATTTAAACTCATGTGTAATAATTACATTTATTTTCTTAATTTTCAACAAAACTTTTTAATCCACTTCCAGAATAATTTTTAAATTTTTCTTTTTCATATATTCGTCTTGAATCAAAGATTAGACTTTTAAATTTATTATTATAAAATTTAACAATTTTTTTAAATTCTATAGAATTGTTGTTAATTATTAATGAGTCAAATTTAGAATTATAATTTATTTTTTTAAGATAGGTAATTCTTTTATTAAATAACGATTTGTTTTTTAAAAATTTTTCCTTAGAAAATATTGGATCGTATATAAAAATATTTAATTTCTTTTTAGCTATAAAATTAACTAAATCAATTGATGTTGAATTTCTAATATCATCAGTATTTTCTTTAAATGTTATTCCTAAAAATAAACAATTTCTTACTTTTTTTCTTTTGAATTCATTAAGAATAATTTCTGAAATTATTTTTGGTTGCTTTGAATTAATTTCATCAACTTTTTTTAAAATAGACAAATCAAATTTATTTTTATTAGCAAATTTTATAAATGTTTTAATATCTTTTGGGAAACAGCTTCCACCGTATCCTATTCCTGGAACTAAATATTTTAAAGCTTCCGGAATTTTATTTTTTGAATTAAATCTACTATCTAGCTTGAATGCATTTAAAACATCAATAAAATCGATGCCAAGTTTATAACATAAATTTGAAATCTCATTACTATATGAAATTAATAGACTGAAAAATGAATTAGAAAAATATTTAATAAACTCTGCAGTTTTAATATCTGTAAAAATTATTTTTGATTTTTTTTTATATTTTTTATAAATTTTTTCTACAATTTTTTTAGATATATTATTTCTTATACCAACTATTATTCTTTTTGGATTCTCAAAATCATATATAGCATTACCTTCTCTTAAAAATTCTGGGTTAAATATAACATTGCAATTTTTATTCATTTTATTGCCCAATTTTTTTTTTAACAATGGAATACAAACTTTTTCTATAGTTTTTGGAGGTATGGTACTTTTATAGATCAGGGTATATTTTTTTTTTCTTTTTATTCTATCAGCTATTTCGTTTGTTGCATTTTTAATGTATTTTAAATTAATATTGTTTTTACCAAATGGAGTCCCCACACATATAAATGAAACATCGGTATTTTTTATTGTTTGATTTAAATTATCACAAAAAAAAATATTTTTTTTTTTTCTAGCAGATATAATTTTTTTTTTTAAATTTTTTTCAAAAATTAGTGGTTTACCTTTTTTAAAATTACTTATTTTTTCTTGGTTTTTGTCAAAAAAGTAAATTTTATGACCACTGTCTGCGAGACAGACACCCGTCACAATTCCTACATAACCACATCCAACAATTGAAATTTTCACAGTTTTAAATTTAAATAATAAACTAATAGTTTATATAAACCTTTCTCTAAATTTATTTTAGCTCTAAATTTTAGTTCTTTTTCACTTTTTTTCATATCTGGACAACGTCTATTAGGGTTATCAATTAAATAATCTTTTTCAGAACTTTTTTTAAAAAAAATTTTTTTATTATATGATAAAATATTTCTTGATACTTTTTTTGCTAATTTAGCAAGTTCTTTAATTGAAATTTCAGGTTTTTTTGCTCCAATATTATATATATTTCCTGATTTGCTTTTTTTTAAAGCTTTCAAGTATCCTATAATTGAGTCAGTGATATAACAAAAAGTTCTAGTTGGAGATCCGTCAGAGCGAATTATTATATTATTATTATAAATAATATTCTTCATTATATCAGGTATAACTCTTTTATCATTTAACTTCATTCCTGGCCCATAATTATTAAAAGGTCTTACAATTACTGATTTAAAATTATAAAATTTTGAATAATTTACAACCAATGTTTCCCCAAATCTTTTTGATTCATCGTAACAAGCCCGTGGGCCTGTAAAAGATACATTGCCACTATAATTTTCTTTTGTTGGGATAAATTTTTTATCTGCATCACCATAAACTT